>CAZUZY010000217.1:0-14137 GCA_964624885.1 uncultured Polyangiales bacterium
CCCGCCGCGACGCCTGCTCCGGGCGCCGTGGCCGCGCACGATCACCACGAGGCGCACACGCCCGACGAGGGCAAGGCCGCCGAGCTCAAGGCGCAGCTCGCCAAGTTCGAGGCCGCCAAGCGGTGGGGCGAGGTCGCCAAGACCCTGGTCGCCCTCGTGGGCGTCCTCGGCGACGACTTCGAGCGCATCGAGGCCTCGCTCCGCGCGGCCGACATCTACGCGAACCAGCTGCGCAACCAGGTCGAGGCCATCAAGGCCTTCGAGCTCGTGCGCACGATCGAGCCGCAGAACGCGGTCGCCGTCGACTTCCTCGTGAAGGCCTACGAGCAGCGTCGCGAGTTCGAGAAGCTCCTCGCGCTGCGTCGCCACGAGGCCGACGACCTGCCGCCCGGCCCGGCGCGGGCCGCCAAGTTCGCCGAGCTCGCGCGGCTCGCGACCGAGAAGGTCAAGAAGCCCGAGGTGTGCATCACCTACTGGAAGGAGGTCGTCGACAACGACGAGTCCAACCTCGAGGCGATCACCCAGCTCGGCGGGTTCTACGAGCGCGCCAAGGATTTCGCGGCCCTCGCCGACATCCTCGAGAAGGAGGTCGCCCTCCTCTCCGACCGCGCCAAGAAGATCGCCACCCTCAAGAAGCTCGGCACGATCTACGGCGACCGCCTCGAGAACGACGGCGGCGCGGTCGAGGCCTGGCGCCGGCTCCTCGAGATCGATCCCAACGACAAGCAGGCCCAGGAGGCGCTCAAGAAGAAGTACCTCGCCCTCCAGCGGTGGGACGATCTCGAGCAGTTCTACGCCGAGAGCGGCAAGTGGGACGAGTTCATCCGCGTCCTCGAGCAGCAGGAGGCCAAGGAGACGGCCGCCGACGCCAAGTGCGGGCTGCTGTTCAAGATCGCCCAGCTGTGGGCCGACCGGAAGCAGAAGACCGATCGCGCCGCCAAGAGCTACGAGCGCATCCTCGAGCTCGACGAGAAGAACCTCCGCGCCGCCGAGGCGCTGGTGCCGATCTACCAGGCCGCGGGCAACGCGGTCGCGCTCGCCAAGGTGCTCGAGGTCAAGCTCCTGCACGTCGACGACGCCTTCATGCGCCTCGAGCTCCTGCGCGAGGTGGCTGCGCTCTACGAGACCAAGGTCTCGGAGCCGCAGAAGGCCTTCGAGCGCTTCAAGACGGCCTTCGAGCTGTTCCCCGAGGACGATCTCTCCGGCGACGACCTCGAGCGCGTGGCCAAGGCCACCAACGGCTGGGCCGACGTCATCGGCGCCTACAGCAAGGCCATCGCCGACCAGGACGACGCCGAGCTCGCCACGCGGCTGCGGCTGCGCCTCGGCCGCGTGCTCGTCGACGAGGTGGGCAAGATCGACGAAGCGATCGCGCAGTTCCGCACGGTCTACGAGGCGAACCCCGACAACGAGGGCGCGCTGCACGCCCTCGAGCGCCTCTACAAGAAGACCCAGCGCTTCGAGGACCTCCTCGCCATCTACGCCAAGAAGCGCGAGCTCGCCGGCAACGACGACGAGCGTCGGCAGATCCTCTACGCCGTGGCCCGCCTCTACGTCGAGGAGCTCAAGCAGCCCGAGAAGGCCGTCGCGACCTACAAGGAAGTGCTCGAGGACGCCCCCGAGGATGCGACCGCGCTCGCCGCCCTCGACGAGCTCTACCGCGGCCTCGCCGACTACCCGGCCTATGCCGACGTGCTCCGCCGTCGCCTCGAGCTGCCGCCCACGCTGGACGCCGAGGGAGACGCGCAGATCGTCGACCTCAAGTTCCGCCTGGCGGACGTCCTCGAGAAGCACCTCGACGACCCGCGCGGCGCGCTCGACAACTACCGCGAGATCCTCCAGCTCGACGCGAGCCACGACGGCGCGCGCCTCGCGCTCGAGGCCATGCTGCTCGCCAGCACCGACCTCAAGACCGAGGTCGCGCAGATCCTCGAGGGCATCTACGAGGCCCGCGAGGACTGGGAGCGCCTGATCGGCGTCGTCGAGATCCTCGCCAAGAGCGAGGGCGACGTGGGCCGGCGCGTCGAGCTGCTGCGCAAGAGCGCCCGCACCTCGATCGGCATGCTCGGCGACGCGCCGCGCGCGTTCGAGGCCCAGGCCCGCGCGCTCGCCGCCGACCCGGGGCACGCCGAGGCGCGCACCGAGCTCGAGGGCTTCACCGAGGTCACCAAGGACTTCGGCAAGCTCGTCGCCGTGTTCACGCAGATCGCCGAGTCCGTCGAGGACGCGGCGCAGAAGCGCGACTACTGGTTCCGCATCGCCTCGCTCCAGGAGCGTCAGCTCGGCCAGGTCGACGCGGCCGCGGTGAGCTACGGCAAGGTGCTCGAGCTCGACCCGGCCGACGCCGACGCGCTCGCTGCCCTCGAGCAGCTCTACCTGCGCACCGAGCGCTGGAACGACCTCATCCAGGTGGTCCAGAAGCGCATCGATCTGGCCGACGACGCGGCCGCGCGCGAGCAGCTCTACGGGCGCATGGCCTCGATCTACGAGGAGCGGCTCGGCAAGCCCGACGAGGCGATCGCCTGCTACCGCGAGGTGCTGGCGCTCGACCCGGGCTCGCAGGTCGCGCTCTCGGCGCTCGACGGCCTCTACACCCGCCAGGAGCGCTGGAGCGATCTCGAGGGCAACCTCGACACCCAGCTCCGGCTCGCCGAGACCGACGAGGCGCAGCTCGCGTTCATGCTCCGCCTCGCCCAGCTGCGCGAGACGAAGATGAGCCAGGTCGATCAGGCGGTGGAGACCTACCGCCAGATCCTCGAGCGCGAGCCGAGCAACGCCCCGGCCCTCGCCGCCCTCGAGCGGCTCGGCCAGGACGCGGCCCTCGAGCTCGCCATCGCCGAGATCCTCGAGCCCCTCTACAAGGGCTTCGGCGACTGGCAGAAGCTGGTCGGGGTCTACGAGGTGTTCGTGCGCCGCGCCGACGACGAGGCGCGCAAGGTGGACCTGCTCCACCAGATCGCGCAGCTCTACGAGGACCAGGGCAACCAGGCCTCGCTCGCGTTCGACTCGCTCGCCCGTGCCCTCGCGGTCGACCCGGCCAACGAGCAGACCACGGCGGGCCTCCAGCGCCTGGCCGAGCTGACCGGTCGCTTCAAGGACCTCGCCGCGGTGCTCGACGAGCGCGCTTCGAAGGTCGAGGACGCGGCCCTCGCGAGCTCGCTGCAGACCGCGGCGGCCCGCGTGCACGAGGAGGCCCTGCAAGACGTGGAGGGTGCGGTCTACCGCTACCGCCGCGTGCTCGAGCTCGACCCGGTGAACCTCGCCGCGGCCGAGTCCCTCGAGCGCCTGTTCCAGCTCGCGGAGCGCTGGGCCGACCTCTCGGCCATCCTGCAGCGCAAGGCCGAGATCCTCGACGCGCTCGACGACAAGAAGGCGGCGCTGTTCAGCGCGGCGGCCATCGAGGAAGACGTGCTCCAGCGCGTCGACCAGGCCATCGCGGTCTACCAGAAGATCCTCGACCTCGACGCCGAGGACGAGCGCGCCCTCGAGGCGCTGATGAAGCACTTCCTCGAGCTGCAGCGGTGGCAGGACCTCCTCGGGGTCTACCAGCGCAAGGCCGATCTGGTCGGCGATCCCGACGACAAGAAGCGCGTCCTCTACCAGATGGGCGCCGTCTGGGAGCGCGAGCTCAAGGACGTGGCCAAGGCCATCGAGACCTACCAGCGCGTGCTCGAGATCGACCCGGCCGACCTCACCGCCCTCGGTCGCCTCGACGTGCTCTACCAGGCCTCGCAGAACTGGACCGAGCTGCTCGGCATCCTGCAGCGCGAGTCCGAGCTGTGCTCGGATCCCGGCGAGACCATCTCGTACCAGTACCGGATCGCCGAGCTCTACGAGACCCACCTCGACGACGTCACCCGCGCGATCGATCTGTACCGCGACGTGCTCAACGCCGAGCCGTCGCACGCGCCCACCCTGCGCCGCCTCGAGGCCCTCAAGGACGGGGAGGGCGCCGACGCGCTCGCCGCCTCCTCGGTGCTCGAGCCGATCTACGAGGGGACGGCCGACTACACGCGGCTGGTCTCGGTGCTCGAGGTCCAGGTCAAGCACGCCGACGACGACCTGCAGCGCGTGGAGCTCCTGCACCGCGTCGCGCGGATCTACGACGACCAGCTGAACGACCCGAACAAGTCGTTCGACACCTACGCCCGCGCCCTCGCGTACAACAACGCCGAGGAGGGCACGCTCATCTCGCTCGAGTCGCTCGCCGAGCGCTCCGCCGCGGCGGGGGGCACGGGCCGCTGGCCCGAGGTGGGCAAGCTCTACGACGCCGAGCTCGACAAGCTCGCCACCACGGTGGCCGACCAGGGCCCGATGCAGTTCGTCTATCTCGGCCTGCGCGTCGCGCAGATCCACGAGATCCAGCTCGACGCTCTCGACGGAGCGGTCGCCCGCTACCGCCGCGTGCTCGAGGTGGAGAACGACAACCAGCAGGCCATCAAGTCGCTCGACCGCCTGTTCACCCAGGCCGAGCGCTGGGGTGATCTCGCGCAGGTCCTCGCCCGCGAGGCCGAGGTCGGCCAGACCCCGGACGAGATCCTCGAGCTGAAGTTCCGCCTCGGCGAGGTGCAGGAGCGTTACCTCGAAGACCTCGACCAGGCCATCGCGGCCTACAAGGAGGTCCTCGCGGTCGAGCCCGAGCACGAGCGCGCCACGGCCCGCCTCGAGGCGATCTTCGCCGCTGGCAAGAAGCAGCCCGAGGTCGGCGAGATCCTCGAGCCGCTCTACCGCCAGTTCGACCAGTGGGAGAAGCTCGTGAAGATGAGCGAGGCCCTCCTCGCCCACGTCAAGAGCCCGGAGGACCGCCTCCAGACCTTCTATCGGATCGCCGAGCTCAACGAGGAGAAGCTGGCCGACGGCGGCGCGGCCCTCGACGCCTACACGCGGGCGCTCAAGGAGTCGCCCACCGACGAGAAGTCGCACGAGGAGGCCGAGCGCATCGCGGGCGCCATCGCCGCCTACGACGCGCTCGCCAACGCCTACGCCGACATCCTCGGCGCCACCCAGGATCCGGCGGTCGTCCGCCTGGTGGGCGGCAAGCTCGCGCGCACGTTCGAGGAGCAGCTCGGCGACCAGCAGAAGGCCGAGGAGACCTACCGCTACGTCCTCGGCGTCGACCCGATGGACGTGACCACCCTCGAGAACCTGGACCGCATCTACGTCCAGTGGGGCGCGCACGAGCAGCTGGCCGGCATCCTGGTCCAGCGCACCAAGGCCACCGAGGACAGCCTCGAGCTGGTCGACTTCTATGCGCGACTCGGCTCGGTCTACGAGGAGTCGCTCGGCAAGGTCGACGAGGCCATCGCGGCCTACCGTCGCATCTTCGACGAGCTCGACAAGCAGCACGAGGGCGCGATCGCCGCGCTCGCGCGCCTCTACACCATCAAGGGCTCCCCGACCGACCTCCTCGTGGTGTTCGAGCGCGAGCTCGAGAACGCGGTGGGCGACGTCGCCGAGGCCGAGATCCAGGCCAAGATCGCGAACCTCGTGGCCGACGCCCTCGGCGACGTGCCGCGCGCGATCGAGCTCTGGAAGCGCGTGCTCGACCTGCGTGGCGAGGACCCGGAGGCGCTGCTCGCGCTCTCCAACCTCTACGAGCGCAAGGAGATGTGGCCCGAGCTGACCGAGATCCTCGAGCGGCTCTCCGACGCCTCCACCGACGACAACGAGCGCGCGAACCAGCTGGCCCGCCGCGCCCGCATGTTCACCGAGAAGCTCTCGCGCGACGACCTCGCCCTCGACGAGTGGCAGCGGGTGCTCGACATCAACTACGAGCACGTGGGCGCGCTCCGCGCGATCGCCGACATCCGGCGCCGCCAGAACGACCCGGCCGAGCTCGTGATGGCCTTGCAGAACATCGTCGAGCGCGCCGCGCGGCTCCTCGACGAGGACGAGCTCAAGGCGATCTTCCGCGAGCTCGGCAAGACCTACGGCACGGTCCTCGAGCAGCCGATCGAGGCCGCCGACTCGTGGCGCAAGCTGCTCGAGACCGACGCCACCGATTTCGAGGCGATGGAGGCCCTCGAGGCCATCTACCGCAACGACGAGCAGTGGACCGACGTCATCGGCGTGAAGATGCAGCGCGCGGCGGCGCTCGGCGAGCCGGCCGAGCAGATCCGCGAGCTGTTCGAGGTGAGCGACCTCTGGTTCCAGAAGACGGAGACCCCGGACTCCGCCACCGAGGCCAACCAGAAGGTCCTCGAGCTCGAGCCCGGCAACGACCGCGCGTTCGAGACCCTCGAGAAGCTGCACGCCGAGGCCGGCCGGTTCGCCGAGCTCGCCGAGCTGTTCGTCGCCAAGCTCGACCTCGTCGAGGAGAACTCGGCGCGCCAGCTCCTCTACCGCAAGATCGCCAAGGTGCTCGACGAGCGCCTCGAGGACAGTGGGCAGGGCTTCGAGGTGCTCGTCAACGCCTTCAGCGAGGACTACGACGACGACGAGACCGTCCGCGATCTCGAGAAGCTCGCGCAGTCCACCCAGCGCTGGGGCGACCTCGTCCAGACCGCCAACACCTGGCTCAAGGACCCGGCGGTCCAGGCCGACAACGCCAAGAAGATCAGCCTCATGCTGCGCCTCGCCAAGTGGTACGGCGAGGACATCGGCAAGCCCGAGTGGGCGATGCCGTATTTCCAGCAGGTCCAGAAGCTCGACCCGCACAACGTCCGCGTCATCCGTCAGGTCGCTTCGCTCCACCGCAAGGCGGGCAACTTCGACCAGGTGGGCGCGACCCTGATGCAGGCCCTCGAGATCGCGACCAGCGAGAAGGACCGCAAGGAGGTGTCGACCGAGCTCGGCGACCTGCTCCTCAAGGTCAAGCAGCAGGTCGACCAGGGCGTCGTCTACTACCGGCGCGCGCTCGACGTCGACCCGGGCCACCAGCCGGCCATCGACGCCCTCGAGCAGATCTACCTGCAGCGCGGTCAGACCCGCGAGATCGTCGACATGCTCGAGCGGAAGGTGCAGGGCCGCGGCGACGCCGCCGAGCTCAACCCGACCCGCATCAAGCTCGCCGCGATGTACGTCGAGCAGCTCGGAGACCTCGAGCGCGCCGGCCAGCTCTACCGCGACGCGGTGGCGGCGGACGGCACCAACGTGGTCGCCATCCGCGGCCTCAAGAACGTCTACCAGCAGACCTTCGACTGGCCGCGCCTGCTGCAGCTCCTCGAGGACGAGCTCTCCGTGGTGCAGACCGAGCGCGAGCGCGTCTCGGTGCTGCTCCAGCTCGCCTCGGTGCTCGAGGATCACTTCATCAAGCCCGACCTCGCGGCGCAGCGCCTCGAGCAGGCCCTCGAGATCGACCCCAACAACGACGAGGCCTACCGCGCGGTCGAGCGCAGCTACGCCAAGCTGCGCCGGTTCCCGGACCTCGTCGGGGCCTACGATCGCCACATCGCCTCGACCCTGGACGACAACGTCCGCGTCGAGATCTACATGGCGCTCGGCAAGACCTGGGCGGACGAGCTCGAGGACGTGGAGAAGGGCGTCGAGGCCTACCGGGCCATCACCGACATCGACCCGAACCACGTCGGCGCGCTCGACGCGCTCGGCAAGCTCTACGACAAGCAGGGCGAGACCCAGCTCTCGCTCGACGCCATGCAACGCGTGGCCGACCTGACGCTCGACATCGCGCAGAAGGTCGACATGCTCTACCGCATCGGTAAGGCGCACGACGAGAAGCTCGGTGACCGCGTCACCGCGCAGGAGCGGTTCCGCGCCGCGCTCGACTACGACCCCGCCCACCTGCTCTCGCTCGCGTCGCTGCGCCAGATCGCGCTCGACACGGCCGACTGGTACGAGGCCGCGCAGCTCCTCGAGCAGGAGCAGCTCAACACCCAGCAGCCGCGCCAGCGCGCCAAGCTCCTCGTCGAGCTCGGCAAGCTGCGTGAGGAGATGCTCTCCGAGCACGAGACCGCCGTCGCCGCGTTCGAGGCCGCCATCGAGGCCGACCCCGAGAACGAAGACGCCGCGATGCCGCTCGCCGAGGAGTACGTGAACACGAGCGCCTGGGAGCGCGCCGAGCCCCTGCTCGAGCTGCTCACCCGCAAGGCCAGCAAACGCGACAAGCACGAGCAGCACAAGCTGCACGGCATGAACGGCAAGACGCTCGCGGCCCTCGGCAAGAACGACCGCGCGCTCAAGGCCTACCAGCAGTCGTTCCAGGCCGATCCCACCGACATGGAGGTCGTCCGCGGCCTCGCCGAGGTGTGCTTCGCCCTCGAGGACTGGCCCGCGGCGCTCTCGAACTACCAGAAGGTGCTCACGAGCCTCGACGAGTCCGACACCGAGCTGCGCACCGAGGTGTACTTCCGCCTCGGCAGCATCAAGCGCAAGCAGGGTCAGGCGCGCCAGGCGATCACCAACTACGAGAAGGCCCTCGAGATCGACCCGGCGCACCGGCCGACCCTCGAGGCCCTCGTGGGCGTCTACTCCGACAACAAGGACTGGAAGCAGGTCGTCGAGTACAAGCGCCAGATCCTCGACAACGTGATGGATGGCGAGGAGCGGTACAAGATCCTCGTCGAGATCGGCGACATCTGGGCCGACCAGGACAAGAACCTCCAGAAGGCCATCGAGGCCCTCGAAGAGGCGCTCGAGCTGCAGCCGGAGAACTTCCAGCTGCTGCACAAGCTCCTGCAGCACTACCAGGGGGTGCAGGCCTGGTCGAAGACCATCGAGACCATCGATCGCATCGCCGGCCTCGACACCAACGCCGACCGCAAGAGCAAGTACTTCTACACGATCGCCCAGCTGTATCGCGACAAGGAGAACGACCAGGACAAGGCGGTCGAGTACTTCAACCTCTCGCTCGACCAGGACCCGGCGTTCCTCAAGGCCTTCGAGGCCATCAACAAGATCCTGACCAGCCAGCGCGACTGGAAGAACCTCGAGCGGGCCTACCGCAAGATGCTCCACCGCACGGCCGGCAAGAACAACGTCGACCTCGAGTTCAGCCTCTGGCACGGCCTCGGCCTCATCTACCGTGACCGCCTCCAGCAGCCGGACGCGGGCGTCGAGGCGTTCAAGATGTCGTCGCGCCTCAAGCCCGACCAGATGGAGGAGCGCCAGATCCTCGCCGAGCTCTACGAGCGCAACAACCAGGTGGACCTCGCGGTCGCCGAGCTGCAGGACGTGCTCACGCGCGACCCGATGCGCGTCGATCCGTACCACGCGCTCTACAAGCTCTACCTGAAGGCGGGGCTGTTCGACCGCGCGTGGTGCATCGCGGCCGCGCTGCACTTCCTCAAGAAGGCGGACGGCGAGCAGACCGCGTTCTTCGAGGAGCGTCGCCCGAAGGGCATGCTCGGGTTCCGCGCCCGCCTCGACAACGAGCAGTGGGTCAAGAACGTCTTCCACCAGGAGCAGGACAAGATCCTCGGGAAGATCTACGAGATGATCACGCCGGCCGCGCGCGTCGCCAAGCTCCTGCAGCTCAAGGCTTCGCGGCAGCTGCCCGACATCCCGAAGAAGTTCCTCCAGGATCCGCAGACCACCACCGTCACGTTCGCCAAGGCGTTCTTCGGTGGCTCGCAGGTGCTCGCGCTGCCGGCGCCCGCCCTCTACGTCCGCAACGACGTGCCGGGTGCGCTCACGGTGGCCCCGATGGATCCGCCGTCCTCGGTGGCCGGCGCGTCGGTGCTCAGCGGGTTCACGCCCCAGGAGCTCATGTTCCTGATCGGCAAGCACCTCACCTACTACCGTGGTGAGCACTACATCAAGACGCTGTTCCCCTCGCTGACCGAGCTCAAGACCTTGCTCCTCGCCGCGGTGAAGATCGCGATGCAGGAGTTCCCCCTCCCGGAGGACATGAAGGCCGGCGTGGTCACCACCGCGACGGAGCTCGTCAAGTACATGCAGCCCGTGCAGATGGACGGCCTGCGCCTCGTCGTGAAGCACTTCGTCGACGCGGGCGCCAAGGGCGACATCAAGCGCTGGATGCAGACCAGCGACGTGACCGCGATGCGCGCCGGCTTCGTGCTCTGCGGAGACCTCGAGATGGCGGCGAAGCTCATCCGAGCCGAGCCCACCGTCGCGGGCGATCTCGCGCCGAGCGAGAAGCTCAAGGAGCTCATCCAGTACGCGGTGAGCGAGCAGTACTTCATGGTCCGGCAGGCGCTCGGCATCGCCATCACCTGATCCGTGCGGCTGCTGTTCCTCGGGCTCCCCCTCGCGGCGCTTTCGCTGACGAGGGCGGGGCACGAGGTCGTGCTCGCGGGGCTCTGTCGCGACGCCGCGCCAGGGACCCGTCGGTTGCGCCGGGCCCTCGGCGATCGGGTGGTGGTCAAGCCGACGCTCGATCGCGCGTTCGTGGCCCGGGCGAAGGCGTGCGCGCCGGAGCTCCTGGTCTCGTGGTTCTGGACCAACAAGATCCCGGTGTCGCTCGTGAAGGCCGCGCCGCTCGGGGGCGTCGGCTTCCACCCCTCGCTGTTGCCGCGGTGGCGCGGGCCCGACCCGTGCTTCGCGGCGATCGACGCGGGCGACGACGAGAGCGGGGTGACCGCCCACCGCATCGCGGCCGAATACGACACCGGGGCGCTGCTCGGGGCGCGCACCGTCCGCATCGATCCGCGGTGGGACGCGTGGGCGCTCGCGCGCGCGCTCGACGGGCCTTCGCTCGCGCTGATGCTCGAGACGGTGGCGGCGCTGGGCGCGGGCACGGCGACCGAGAAGGCGCAGGACGAGGCCCGGGTGACCGTCGCCGCGGCGCCGAGCGAGGCGATGCTCGAGCTGGATTTCCGGCGCGACGCGGCGTCGATCGTGCGGCGCGTGCGGGCGGCGGCGCCCTACCCAGGTGCCTGGACGTTCCTCGGCGACGAGGCGGTGGTGGTGACGCGCGCCGCGGTGGCGCCCGAGGTGCCCAAGGTGCTCGAGCCCGGCGAGGCGGCGGTCGTGCGGGGCCGTGTCGTCGTGCGGGCGGGCGACACCGGGGTCGCGCTCCTGCGGGGGCGACGCGTGGACGACGAGGCCGAGGCGTGGTGCGACGCCCCGGCCTTGGCCGCGCTGCTCTGACTAGAGGACGCCGACGAGCACCAGCGCCGACCCGGCGAGGGTGAGGATCGGCAGCACCACCCAGGCGAGGTTGTAGAGCCGCTTGATGCGCGCCTCGTCCTTCTGGTCCTCGGCGCGGATCATGAGCGCCGAGAAGATCACGTTGGCGAGCAAGAGGAAGTAGCTCAGCATGAAGAACTTGTCGGCGGTGGTGAGGTAGGCGACCCCCACCTGGCTGCTGACCGTGTTGTGCGCCGTCGCCGTGGCGATGAGCGCGCCGGTGACGAGCGCGATGCGGTTCGGACCGGCCTTCACCGCGAGCACGAGCGCGACCAGCGCGATCAGCAGCTGGAACACGACGCCGAGGAAGGTCTTCACGACCGAGGACATGAACGGCCGGAACGCGTGCAGCTCGAAGCGAACGCGGCTGATCTTCTCCCCCTTGAGGTGCGGGTGATCGACCTGCTCCTGCTGGGCGATGAGCTCACCGAACTCCCAGCCAGACAGCTTGAGGCGCGGGCCCTTGGCCACGAGCAGCTTGTCCTCGATGGGTTTGAACTCGACGCCGTCGATGGCGTCGCCCTCGTCGCCGATCTTCACCTCGAGCAGGTGGTGGTCGAACGGGTAGCGGGCGACGTCGATGGTGGAGTCCTCCTCGATGGTCACCTTGCACTGGACGATGTTCTTGTCGCCGTCGTGCCAGGCGTCGGCCTCCTCGACCTTCTTGAGGCTGCCCTGGAACATCTGCGTCATCACCTCCTTGCTGCACTTGTAGGGCTTGGCCTTGGTGGCGAAGGTGACGATCGCCTCGTACTCCCAGAGCTCCTTCACGATGTCGATCTTGTTGACGGCGAGCAGGATGACGCCGATCTCGTGGACCTCGCCCTTGCGGCTCACGTGCTCCGGGTCGGCGTCCTTGTCCTTGGCGGCGTCCTTGTCCTTGGCGGCGTCCTTGTCCTTGGCGCCGTCCTTGTCCTTGGGGGCCTCCTTGGCAGGGTCGGGAGTCTCCGCCGAGGCGCTCGCCTTGGGCGCTGGCTGGGCGCGCGCCACCGACCCGAGCGCGAGCACCAGCAGTGCGCTGAACACCGCCGCGAGCCAGTTCCACCGCACGTATCGAGCCGTCATGCTTCGCTCCTCTTCCCCAGGTGGGGCGTCTTCGAGGCCGCGAGCCTACGATGTCGGACCGAGCCGACACAACCGGTTCAGGGCGCTGTGCAGGTGACCTTCCCGACGACCAGCCGGCCCTTGACGAGCGACGCTTCCGCCGAGCACAGCTGCTTGGCTCGGCGGATGGTCAGCCGGATCTGCTTGGCCACGACGGAGGTCTCGACGACGCCGTCCTCTCCGTGGACGTCGATCCAGCGCGGCTGCCCCGCCTTCAGGTCGAAGACCGTGATGCGACCGTGGACGTGGGGCGCGCTCCCTTCGTCGAAGACCACGACCGCCTCGTCCACACCGTCACCATCGAGGTCGCCGTAGGCGACGTGGCCGAGGTGGTAGACATAGAGCCGCGGGTCGTCGTCGAGGTGATCGTGCACGGTGGCGGAGCCGTCGTGCAGGGTGGCGAAGCCAGGGACGACGGTCGCGTTGCACCAGTCGACGTCACGGACCTGAGCGAAGGGCGGCGACTTCTTGGCGCGCTTCGGGTCGCACGAGAGGTGGGCGCGGGGGAGCGCCTTCGGAGCGACCGTGGACGACGCGGAGGCGACGGGGGGCGAGGAGGCCGGCGCAGTGGCGGAGGGGGCTGCGCTCGGAGACGCGCTCGGTGGCGGTGAGGGCATCGCGGTGGTCGTGCTCGACGCCGCGGGCGACGCTGGCCGGTTCGGGGCCTCCCGCGGACAGCCCACGAGGGCGACGGAGAGCCCGAGGACCGCGACCCGCATGGGACGAGGATCCGGGTTTCGCGCGGGGACGGCAATGCACTGTTGCACCGACGCTCGCCTCGCGGGTCGAGGGGCCCGCTATCGTGCCGGGACCCAGGAGGGAACCCATGAGCGTCGAAGCGAACGACAAGAAGCTGAACGAGATGATCCTGCAGGGCAAGGCGATGGACGCCTTCGAGGAGCTCTACGCCGACGACGTCGTCATGTGCGAGAACTTCGAGAAGGAGTGCGTGGGCAAGGACGCGAACCGCAAGCGTGAGATCGAGTTCTTCTCGAGCATCGAGCAGTTCCACGGCGCGAGCGTCGGCGCCACCGCGGTGACCGGCGACACGAGCTTCGGCGAGTGGGTGTTCGACTGCACCTTCAAGGGTGGCGCGCGCGTCGTCCTCAAGCAGGTCGCCGTCCGCAAGTGGAAGAACGACAAGGTCGTCCACGAGCGCTTCTACTACTCGAAGGGCTGAGCCGAGCGGAGCGAGGCGAAGGGGAGCGGAGCGAGGCGAAGCATCGGCCGCCTCCACGGGCGGCCGACAAAGATTCACAGGCTCTGCGCCGAGCGGAGCGAGGCGAAGGGGAGCGGCGGTGCATCCGCAGCTCCCCTCGGCCTTTTTCCTCCACCCCATCGCTCGGGGGGGGCGCCTTCGGCTTCCTGGCGGCGGGTGGCCGGGTCGGTCACGAGAGAGCTGATGGCGCGGGCGCCTCGTCGGGCGACAGGAGCCCGTGCATGCGCCACCCGACGCGCGCGAGCCACGTGCGCGGCGCCGCGACCGGGGCGCCCTCGAGCGACGTGGCCCCTCGATCGCGGAAGCCATCGCACCAGGGCGCGGACGAGCACGGGTCCAGCCGCGTGGGCACGCGCACCTGGTGCTTCTTGAAGTTGAAGAGCACGTAGGCGAGCGCGATGCGGACCTCGCGCGGGGTGCGCAGTGGCCGCGCATGATAGCGGTCGTCGAGCACGCGGCCCTTGCGCCCCGCTGCGCGGTTGATCGCGCGCGCGAGGCGGATGCCGAGCGAGTGTGCTCCCGCCCGGAGGGCGTCGGAGTCGTTCGCCTCGACCAGGAGGTGCAGGTGGTTGTCCTGCACCGAGAACTGCACCACGCGGAAGCGCGCCGCGTGCGCACGGCGCAGGACTGCGACGACCACGGGAAACACCTCGAGGGAGCGCAGGGAAGGCAGGCCCGCCATGCACCGCAGCGTGAGGTGCACCGGCGCCCATCCGGGGTGCGCGGGACGGGGCCGGTGCGGCACGAGGGCGCGCGCGGCGACGCGCT
>CAZUZY010000218.1:0-14068 GCA_964624885.1 uncultured Polyangiales bacterium
AGCAGCTCGGCCTCGCCGCGCTCCTTGTCGGCGGCGCGGCGGACGTCACCCGCGAAGTGCGCCTCGAGCGCGGCGAGGTGGGGCGTCGCCGCGTCGGGGAGCGCGGCCGGGGCGCGCTTCGAAAGGGCCTCGATCGCGCGCCCGATCTCGACCTTGATGTCGCGGAAGTACGTCGAGCGGGGGCGCGACTGCGCGGATTCGAGGATCGGGATGGTGCGCGGGTCGGCGAGCGACGTCACGCGGGTGAGCAGGCGCTGCCAGAAGCGGTCGGTCGTGTAGGTGTCGTAGGGCGCGGCGTCGATCAGGCGCGCGAGCGCCATGGCCACGCGGGGGTCAGGCGTCTGGGTACAGAACGCCTCGAGCACCGGCTCGGCGTCCTGCCACTTGCCCGGCCACGGCTGTTCGATCACGGCCCCGAGGTGCACGGGGCTGCGCTTGCGGAGGATGGTGAGCGTGGCCGCGGTCCGCTCCTTGACCGATTTGACCTTCGGGAACGGGTGCGCGGCGGTGACGTCGCGCGCCACCCGCTCGATCAGCTCGGCGATCCGCGGCGCCCGCGTCGTGCGCCAGGCGCCGAGGAGCGCGAGGAGGGCACGGTCGCCGTCTCGGGCCGCGAGCGCTTCCCGGGCCGCGGCGAGGTCGGGGCACGGATCGGAGCTCTGGTCGTCGTCCGTCATCTCCGCGAGCATCGCACGCCCGCGGCCGAGGTCGTGGCCTCACGATCACACTCCCCGGGGGTGGGCCGTTGGGGCTCTCATGATGACCTCTGCGTTGACCAACTTGCCGAAGGCTCCTCCGGACCAGACGGTCGCGCGGCGCTATGCGCTGCGTCGCCTGGTGGGCTCGGGTGGGAGCTGCGAGGTGTTCGAGGCCGTCCACCTGGTCACCGGGCGGATTGTCGCGCTCAAGATCCTCCGCGCCGAACACCGCCACGACCTCGACGCCCGCGGTCGATTGCTCCAGGAGGCGCGCGCGCTCGCGTCGGTGCAGCACCCCAACCTGCTCGAGGTGCTCGACGCCGAGATCGACGAGGACGGGGAGCCGTTCATCGCGCTCGAGATGCTGCAGGGACGTCCGCTCGAAGGGGTGCTGGTCGCCCGCACGCGCCTCGCCGTCGCCGAGGCCGTCGACTGGATCCGGCCAGTGGCTCGCGCCGTCGCCGAGCTCCACGCCGCGGGCTGGGTGCACCGCGACATCAAGCCCGCCAACATCTTCCTGGTCCAGGAGGGCGCGTGCGTCCGGCCGAAGCTTCTCGACCTGGGCATCGCCCTGCCGCGCGGCGTGGAGGCCGACGGGCGCCGCACCACACGCGGGACCATCCTCGGCACGCCGCAGTACATGGCGCCCGAGCAGGCGATGGGTGAGGCGGACGACGTGCTCGGCGCCCAGACCGACGTGTGGCAGCTCGGGGCGACGCTCTTCGACATGTTGACCGGGCGGGTGCCGTACGAGGGCAGCTACGCGAGCGTCCTGGTCCAGATGACCAACGGTGCGCCCGTGCGCGCGCGCTCGCTGCGGCCCGAGATTCCCGCGGCGCTGGACGACATCATCGCTCGCGCCCTCGCCGTCTCGCCGGACGAACGCTACCCCGACGCCGAGGCCTTCGAGCGTGCCCTGGCGAACCTCGAGCTGCCCGCGGCGAGCTCACCCCGGCCCACCGTGAGCGGGCGTCGACACCGCCGGGCGGCCCTCCTCGCGCCGGCGCGCGCCCTCTTGCCGAACGCGATCGTCGACGTGCGCACCGAGGACGTGTCCGAGAGCGGCTTGCTCGTGCTCTCGAGCGCGCCGCTGCCGGAGGGCGCGACCCTGTGCATCCGCATGGCGCTGCCGCTCAGTGGTCGGGTGGCCACGGTCCCTTGCATCGTGCGCTGGGTCCGCAACCGTGCGGGCCAGGGCGCCGCCGGCCCGTTCGCCGTCGGCCTCGAGTTCGTGGACCTCGATCCGCGGGTGCACCAGGAGGTGACCGACTACGTCGACGCGCTCGGCAACTGAGCGCCGGCGCGCTCACCCGGGTCAGCGCACGGGGAGCGTGAAGTAGAACGTGGCGCCGGCGTCGACCGCCGCCTCGGCCCATATGCGGCCCCGGTGGCGCTGGACCACGCGCCGACAGGTCGCGAGGCCCACGCCGGTGCCCCGGAACGCCTCTGCAGCGTGCAGCCGGACGAACGGCGCGAACAGCCGGCTCGCCTTGGCGGGGTCGAACCCCGCGCCGTTGTCGCGGACGAAGAAGGTGCGTTCGCCGTCCACCGGGACCAGACCGCCCACGCGGATTCGCCCCATCGTCGTACGCGCCGTGAACTTCCACGCATTGGCGAGGAGGTTCTGCAGCAGTACCGCGAGCAGGCCTGCGTCGCCGCGCGCCACGAGACCCGGCTCGACGTGGACCTCGAGGTCCGCGCGGGGTGTCAGGCTCTGCCGGACCCGCTCGGCGAGCGCCGACAGGTCGACCTCGTCCTCGTGCACCTCCTGACGGCTCGTCTGTCCGAGGCGCAGGAGGTCGTCGATCAGTGCGCCCATGTCGCGGGTCGCGCGGAGAACGAGCTCGAGCGTGCGCACCGTCGGCGGATCGGTGAGGTCCTCGGCCAGGATCTCGACGAACCCTCGGATCTGGCCGAGTGGGTTGCGCAGGTCGTGCGAGACGGCGTACGAGAACGCCTCGAGCTCCTCGTTGGCGGCCGCGAGCTCCGCCGTGCGCGCCCGCACCCGCGCCTCGAGCTCCCCGTAGACGCGCACGTTCTCCATCGCGACCGCCGTGGAATCGGCGAGCGCCTGGAGCACCTCGACCTCGCGCTCCGACGCCGCGTGTCGCGTGGCCCAGTAGGTGCCGATGGCCGCCATCGGCGCCTCCCGCCGCACGGGTACCATGACCAGGCTCTTCACGAACGTGGGCCGGTACGCGTCGGCCGGGATCCGCGGATCGCCGTAGATGTCGGGGATCACCGCGGTCTCGCCGTGCACCATCGCCCAGCCGCTGATGCAGGTCTCCGCGGGGAAGCGGCGGCCTTTCCAGAGCGGGCCGATGGCGTCCTCGTCGAAGTAGTGACACTGGTCGCCGTCGCGCAGGACGAAGGTGGCGCCGTCGGCGCCGACGAGCGCGCGGGCCGTGGCGCGAACCACCGCCGCGACGTCCTCGATCGTGCGCGCGTGCGAGAGCTCACGCACGGCCGCGACCAGGCGTTGCTCGGCGTGGCGACGAGCGGTGCGCTCGACGAAGCGAAGGAGGAGACCGGGGAGGCGGAACACCTGGTCCTTGGTGACGAAGTCGTCCGCGCCGGCCTCGAACGCCGCGAGGACACGGCCCCGCTCGGCAGCGCCGCAGAGGAAGACGAAGGGGGTCTCGGGCGCGCGGGCGCGCACGTCGGCGAGGGCCGAAAGGCCAGGGTAGCCGGGGACCTCGTGGTCGGAGACCACCACGTCAGGGCCGGCCGCGAGCTCCGCGAGGAACGTCTCGCGCTGGCTCGTCACGGTGACGGCGTCGAAGCCTTCGCGCTCGAGCACGCGTCGGAGGAGCTCCGCCGCCACGGCGTCGTCCTCGAGGCAGAGGACCCGGGTGGGGGAGCGGGCGCTCACGCTCGCTCCAGCAGGCGACGGACGGTCGGACCGAGGGTGCGCCCCTCGAGCGGCTTGGCGACGAAGGCGTCGAAGCCGGCCTCGCTCAGGCGCTCGCCGGTGATGCCCTCGAGCACGGCCGTCGTCAGGGCGACGAGCGGGACCGAGCGGGTGGCCGGGTCCGCGCGGAAGGCCCGGGCGGTGGCGAACCCATCCACCGTGGACAGCTCGAGATCGACCAGCGCGAGGGCAGGGAGGCAGGCCTTGGCGAGGCCGAGCCCGTCGAGGCCGCTCGCCGCCTCCACCACGTCGCACCCGAGCTTCTCGAGGACCGCGCGCGCGTGCCCGCGGTGGACGTTGCTCTCGTCGACCACGAGCACCTGCGGTCGGCGCGTGGTCGAGATCGGGAAACGTGGCTCGCTCGGCGGGTCGGCGAGGGGGAGGCTCACGACGAAGACGGTGCCACCGCCGTCGCGATGGCGGACGGTGGTCGAGCCGCCGTGCATCGCGACCAGTCGACTCCCGATCGCGAGCCCGACGCCGGTGCCCGGATGGCGCTTGACGAGGGGATCCTCGCCCTGCGCGAACGGCTCGAACAGCCGGCCGAGGAGATCGTCCGAGATCCCCGGGCCGCGATCCATCACCTGCACCTGCGCCTTGCCCCCGACCGACTCGAGCGTGACCTCTATCGGAGTGTCGTCGCCGCTGAACTTGAGCGCGTTGGCGAGGAGGCCGTCGAGGACCTGCCGCAGGCATCGGGTGTCGGCGCGCACGGTCGCGCGCTGCGCGATCGCGAGGTCGAGGCGGCGCCGGGGCGCGCGCCGGGTGGCCTCGGCGACGGCGTCGCTGACGATGACGTCGAGCTCGGTGACGCCGGCCTGCTCGATCGACAGTCGACGCGCCTCGAGCCCGGAGAGCTCGAGGATGCCGTTGAGGACGGTGAGCAAACCCTGGCCGCTCACGAGGATCTCGCGCACGTTGCGCTCGAGGCGCGGCGACAGGGCGTCGTCCTCCAAGCTGAGCTCCGCGAAGCCCAGGATGGCCTGGAGCGGCGTGCGCAGCTCGTGGGAGATGTTGCGCAGGAAATCGGTCTGGGCGCGAGAGGCGCGCTCGACCTCCCGGTCCTTGCGCTCGAGGTCGCGCTGGCGATCGACGAGCCTCTGCTCGCGGGCGAGCGACTGGGTGAGGTCGCGCCCGACGACGTAGCTGAGGCCGTCGGTCCCGACGGTGGCGGAGAACGAGACGACCCGGTGGCTGCCGTCGCGGAGGCGGAAGCGCAGGGGCACGTCCTCCACCGCGCGCCCCTGGTCGAGGCCCGAAAGGAGGCCCTGGTCGTCGGGGTGCACGAACTCGGCGAAGACCCGCTCCTCGAGGTCGGTCGCGCTCCAGCCGTAGCGGGTCGCCCCGCCGTTCACGGCGCGCAGGCGCGGCCCCTCGAGGACGCAGAGCAGGTCCTGGGTGTGGGCGAAGAACCCACCGACGGTCGGCCCTCGCGCCATCAATCGCGCAGCCCACTGCGTGGCAGCTGCAGCACGAACACGGAGCCACCCCCGTCGCGATCACGGACGGCGACCGAGCCGCCGTGGGCCTTCGCCACGAGATGCACGAAGTAGAGGCCGTAGCCGAAGCCGCGCCGCGCATGCCCCTCCGAGGCCTCGACCGACCCGTACTTCGCGAAGATGGCCGTCTTGAGGGCGTCGGGGACCCCGCGCCCGCGATCGGCGACCTCGATGGTCAGCGCGGACGCTTCGACGCGCGCCCGGACCTCGACCGTCCCCTTGCGGGGCGCGTACTTGACGGCATTGGCCACGAGGTTCTCGATGGCGCGGTGGACGAGCTTGCGGTCGACGGTGACCACTGCGTCACTGCTCTCCACCACCGCGACGCCGATCTCGCGCAGTCGACCCGCTCCCCGCGAGGAGGCGACCGCCTCGTCGATCAGGTCGTCGATCGCGACCGTGGTGAGCTCGAGCGAGTCGTGCTCTTCGAGCCGCCGCGAGTGCAGCATGTCCTCGATGCCGTCGCGGAGGCGCAAGGCGGCGTCGGTGGCGGCGCGCAGATCGTCGGCCTGCCCCCCGACGGCGCCGTCCTGCATCATCGAGAGGTACCCGAGGAGGCCGCCGAGCGGGTTGCGCAGATCGTGGGCGAACAGGGCCACCAGGTCTTCGCGCATGCCGTCGAGCTGGCGGAGCGCCTCCACTTGCTGCCGGATCTGCTGGTCCTGACGCCGGATCCGGAGGAACGCGGCGACACGCAGGCGCAGCTCGCGGATGTCGATCGGTTTGGTCAGGAAATCATCGGCGCCGCACTCGAGGCCGGTGTTGCGCGCGTCCTGGTCGGCGAGGGCGGTCAGCAGGAGCACCGGCAGATAGCTCGCGGTATCGGCCTTGATGCGGCGACAGGCCTCGTACCCGCTGGTCCCCGGCATCATCACGTCGAGCAGCACGAGGTCGACGGAGTGCGCGCCGAGCATCGCCTCGGCCTCCTGCGCGCTCGCAGCTTCGCGCACACAGTGCCGCGACTCGAGGGCCGCCACCACCACGGCGCGGCTCCGCGGATCGTCGTCGACGACGAGGATCTCGTCGACCAGCTCCCCCACCGTCATCCAAACAGTCTTGCCAGATAGATGTCGCTTTGACAATGCAACAATGGTGACGTCACGACTGTGTCCATGGTCTGAGCCAAGCTTGCATCATGCGGCTTCCTGCCGTGGCGCGAGAGCGCTCCGCAGCGCGTCGATGCCCTTCCGCTGCAGCTGGCTCACGCGCGACTCGTGGACACCCATGCGACGCGCGATCTCGCGGTTGTCGACGCCGACGAGGTAGTGCATCTCGAGCGGCTCGCGCAGCGCCGGCGGCAGCTCGGCCCAGGCGCGCTGCAGGTCGACGCCACGGGCCAGCTCGTCGGGGCGATCCGCGGAGGAGCTCGGCGCGAGCTCGTCGTCGAACGACAGGTGGGTGGCGAGCCCCTCGCCGGCGAGGAAGCGGCAGTGGTCCTCGTACTCGGCGCGGCCGAGCCCCATCCGGGCCGCGATCCCCTCGGGGGTCGCGCCCTCGCCGAGCGCGGCGCAGACGCGGGCGTGGGCGCGGCGGGCCGCTCGGAGCCGCCGGTAGGCGGGCGACATCACGCGCGCCTGGTCGAGCATGGCGCCCTTGATGCGCCGGGTGACGTAGCGGTCGGTCTCCTCTTCCGTGAGCCCGACCGGCTTGCGCTGGAGCGCCTGCACGAGGCCGAGGGTGCCGTCGGCGACGAGGTCCTCGACGACCGCGCCGCGGATCTGTCGGGCGAGGCGGACAGCGATGCTGCGCACACGGGAGAGGAACGGAGCGAGGTCGGCGTCGGCGAGCTTGCGGGGGTTCATGCCCTCCCGGATTGCGCGGCACATGCCACGAAGATCCTCCGAGAAAGACCCACGGTCGCGCGTTTCAGACCCTGGGTCAGTCAGACCCAGGGGGGTCTCCGGACCCCCCGGCCACCAGCCCATGACGGCGCAACAATCGCCGTAGATTGGTGCGATCGACCTCGGCCATGCGCGCGGCGGCCGCGATGCTGCCGTTGGCGCGGGAGAGGACGTCCGCGAGGTAGTTCCGCTCGAACGCGTCGCGGGCCCGGGCGAGCGGGAGGCCGAACTCGTCCGTGGCGATCGGCGCCTTGCTCGGCGCGCGCAGCGTCGCGGGCAGCAGGTCGACGAGTGGGCCCACCCCGCCGAGCACCAGCACGCGCTCGAGCGTGTTCTCGAGCTCGCGCACGTTGCCGGGCCAGGCGTGTCGCGCGAGGCACTCGAGCAGCTCCGCCGTCGGCGCAGGCGAGGGACGACCGTGGCGGGCCGCGTGCTTGTCCAGGAAGTGCTTCACGAGCAGCGGGAGGTCGTCGAGGCGTTCGCGGAGGGGAGGGAGGTCGATGCGCACGACGTTCAGGCGGAAGTAGAGGTCCTCCCGGAAGGTGCCGCGGGCCACCAGCGACTCGAGATCGCGGTGCGTCGCCGAGACGACCCGCACCGAGATCTTGCGCGCGGTGTTGGCGCCGACGGGACGGACCTCTTGCTCCTGCACCACGCGCAGGAGCTTCACCTGCAGGGCCAGGGGCAGCTCGCCGATCTCGTCGAGGAAGATGGTGCCGCCGTGGGCCTCCTCGAAGAGACCGCGCCGCGCGGTGTTGGCGCCCGTGAACGCGCCGCGCTGGTGGCCGAAGAGCTCGCTCTCGAGGAGCTGCTCGGCGAATGCGCCGCAGTTCACCGCGACGAAGGGCCGGCCGGCGCGCGCGCTGCGGTCGTGGATGGCGCGCACCACGAGCTCCTTGCCGGTCCCGCTCTCGCCGTGGACGAGGACGGTGGTGTCGACCTTGGCGATGCGATCGACGAGGTCGAAGACCGCGCGCATCCTGGCCCCCTGGCCGACGATGCCCGCGAAGCGCTCGGTCAGCTCGACTCTCTGCTCGAGCCACTGGTTGCGGCGCAGGACGCGCTGGTGCTCGCGCGCCCGCAGCGCCGCCGAGACGAGCTCGTCGGGGCTCTCGAACGGCTTGACCAGGTAGTCCCAGGCGCCCCGCCGCATGGCGTCGACGGCGGACTTCACCGTGGCGAGGCCCGTCATCACGACGACCATCGTGTCGCCGCCGAGCGCTTGCACCGCCTCGAGCACGTCGACGCCCGTGCCATCCGGCATGTGCAGGTCGGTCACGACGAGGTCGGGGGCCGGCCGGTCGCGCAGCGCCGCGCGGATCTCGGTCACGTCGGCGAACGTGTCGACCTCGAAGCCCACGCGCGAGAGCGCGCCGCGCGCGAACGCCAGCGACCCTGGCTCGTCGTCGACGACGTACGCCCTGCCGTGGCTGGGCTCTCCCGTCATGGATCCCACGTTCGCCCCGATGGAGGGGTTTCCGCAAGTGACAATTCGGCGCTTGCGCTGCGCTTGCGGTCGGTGGGCGCCGGTACAATGCGGTCGTGGGAGGGCGCGATGCGGAAGGTCTGGCCGAGGTGCTCGCGATCCTCGCGACGCGCGACGGCGCGTGCTTCCACGGGCATCGCGCGGAGCTGCTCGAGGAGGCGTTCAAGGTGCGTCTACGCCGGTCGAGGCTCGACGAAGGCGCCTACGCCGAGCGCCTCCGCGTGGACGAAGAGGAGCGGGCGCGCTTCGTCGACACCGCGCTGGTCCCGGTCACCTCGTTCTTCCGCGACCCGGCCGTCTTCGACGCCCTGCAGACGACGATCGAGGGCTGGAGCGAGCCGCCGCCGCTCCGCGCGTGGGTGATCGGTGCGTCGACCGGTGAGGAGGCCTGGTCGCTCGCGTGCGTGCTGTCGGCGGCGGTGCCGCGTGGGACACCGTTCGAGGTGCTGGCGACCGATCTGAACCCGCGCTCGATCGACCTCGCTCGCGCCGGGGAGTACGAGGTCGGTGCGACGATCCCCACGCCGCACCTCGCGCGCTTCGAACGGACACCCGACGGGCGCTGGCGGGTCGGGCCGGTCCTGCGCGAGAGGGTGATCTTCGCGGTCCACGACCTGCTCGGGGAGCGCCTCGCGCCCCCCGAGGCGATCGTCGCGAGCTTCGACCTCGTCCTGCTGCGCAACGTGCTCATCTACTTCACGCCTGCCGCGCAGGAGGCCGCCATCGAGCGGGTCGCCCGCGTGACGCGACCGGGGGCGTTGCTCGTCCTCGGCCCCAGCGAGGATCTCGCGACCGCGGGGCGTCGGCTGTTCGGCGCCGATCCCCGGTGTGCCCCCGAGACCAGGGTGTTCCGGCGTCTACCACTCTCCGACCGGGCGGGCCTCGCATGATCCGCGAGCGCGACTATCCGACCCTGTTCGCGGCGCTGCCCGGGCGCTACCTCGTCCTCGACCCGTCGCTCGTGATCGTACAGGTCAGCGACGCCTACCTGCGGGCCACCATGACCGAGCGGCGCGACATCCTCGGCCGCAACATCTTCGACGTCTTTCCCGACAACCCAGGCGAGGTCGGTGGGAGCGCGGGGGTGTCCGCCCTCCGCGCCTCCCTCGCGCGGGTGCTCACCGAGGGGGTCGGGGACGCGATGCCCATCGTCCAGTACGACATCCGCCGGCCCGAGGCGGAGGGCGGAGGCTTCGAGGAGCGCCACTGGTGCCCGACCAACACCCCGGTGTTCGGGGCCGACGGGGAGGTGCGGTTCATCGTGCACTCGGCGGTCGACGTCACCGATCTGGTCCGACTCCGGCGGAAGAGCAGCGACGTCGATCACGTGACCAGCGCGCTCCGCGCCGACGCCGCGCGCCTCGCGGGCGAGGTCGACGAACGCCGCGACCAGCTCGAGCGGACCAACGCGGAGCTCAAGGCGGCCCACGCGGAGGTCCACCGTCGACAGCGGCAGCTCGACCGCTTCTTCGGGCTGTCGCCGGACATGCTCTGCATCGCCGGCACCGATGGCTACTTCCAGCGCGTCAGCCCCGCCTTCGACGTGCTCGGGTACCCGCTCCCCGAGCTGCTCGCCCGTCCGTTCGTCGACTTCGTCCACCCCGAGGATCGCGCGTCGACCGACGCCGCGGTGAGCATGCAGGCGAGCGGCTCGCCCGTCATCAACTTCGAGAACCGCTTCCTGTGCCGTGACGGCAGCCACCGCTGGCTCTCGTGGAACTCCATCCCCGACGAGGACGGCACGCTCTACGCCATCGCCCGCGATGTCACCGACGCGCGCAAGCGCGAGGAGGAGCTGCGTCGTACGGTCGCCGAGCTGGAACGGGCCAACGGCATCCTCGAGGTGCAGAGCCGAGAGCTCGCTGCCCAGCGCGAGGAGCTGCTCGCGCAGGGGCGAGAGCTCGCGCGCAAGAACCAGGAGGTCGAGCGGGCCAACCAGCTCAAGTCGGAGTTCCTGGCCAACGCCTCGCACGAGCTGCGCACGCCGCTCAACTCCATCATCGGCTTCTCCGACCTCCTGCTCGACGAGCCCTGCCGGTTGACGGACAGGGAGCGGAGGTTCGTGGGGGACATCTCACGGAGCGGTAAGCACCTGCTCGCGCTGATCAACGACATCCTGGACCTCTCCAAGATCGAGGCGGGCGAGCTGCAGCTGACGGTCGGGGCGCTGCGCCCGAGCCAGGTGCTGGAGGAGGTGGCTGCCCTGATGGGGCCGCTCGCGAGCCGTCGCTCCCTGACGTTGAAGGTGGTCGAGGGATGCGACGCCATGGTCGACGCCGACCCCGGGCGCCTGCGGCAGATCTTGCTCAACCTGGCCTCGAACGCGGTCAAGTTCTCCCCGGACGGCGCGCAGGTCACCCTCGAGACCAGAGACCACGGGGCGTCCGTGGAGTTCGTGGTGCGCGACGAAGGACCGGGCATCGACGCGAGCGTCATGGCCCGCCTGTTCGAGCCGTTCGTCCAAGGGGAGAACCCCCTCGTCAAGCGGCACGAGGGCACGGGCCTCGGTCTCGCCATCTGCAAGCGACTCGTGGACGCGCAGGGTGGCGCCATCGAAGTGGAGACCGCGGCCTTCGGCGGCACGACCCTCCGCGTCTCGTTCCCCAAGACCGTGCACGCGCCCCCCAGCGTCCGGTCGGTGCTGCTCGTCGACGACGACGACGCCCACGCGCGGAGCCTCGAGCAGGCGTTGCGGGGGGCCGGGTACGCGCTCTTGCGCGCGACGAGCCACAACGACGTCGTGCTGATGGCCGAACGCTTCCGGCCGTCGGCGATCCTCGTCGGGCCCCTGCTGGGCCTGGCCGGCGTCGACATGCTCGACCGACTGCGACGGAGCGAGACCCTGGCGGCGATCCCGGTCCTCAGCACGGCGCTGCCCGGCGCGAGCTACCTCTCGAAGCCGGTGGAGGGTGGTGCGGTGCTCGCCCGACTCGACGCGCTGCTCGGTCAGGGGCGGAACCGACGGGTGCTCGTGGTCGACGACGACCCCCGGGTCGGCGAGCTCCTCACCGCCCTCCTGCGCCCCGCCGGGTTCGACGTCCGCGTGGCGCTGGGCGGCGTCGAGGGACTCGCGCTCGCGCGCACCTTCGCGCCGGCCGCGATCGTGGTCGACATCATGATGCCCGACCTCTCCGGGTTCGAGGTGGTCGAGCAGCTCGAGCGAGCCCCGGCGACCCGCAAGATCCCCGTGATCGTGCTCACCGCCGCCGATCTCACGCCGGCCGAGCGCGATCGTCTCCAGCAGCGCGCCGTGACCCTCGCCACGAAGGGCCACGTCACGCGTGACGAGATCCTCGGCGCCATTCGCCGCTACACAGAGCCCACGGCGGTCGCCGAGGCCGCCGAGGGTGGCCTCGTCCTCGTCGTCGACGATCACGATCTCAACCGCGAGCTGGCCCGCGCGATCCTCGAGCGGAGCGGTCACCAGGTGTTGCTGGCGGGGGATGGTGACGAGGCACTCTCGCTCGCCCGCGCCCGTCGACCCGGGCTCGTGCTCCTCGATCTGATGATGCCCGGCAAGGACGGCTACACGACGGCCCGCGAGCTGAGACGAGACCCCCTGACGGCGACGATCCCCATCGTCGCGCTGACCGCGCTCGCGATGCGAGGCGACGAGGAGCGGGCTCGGGCCGCGGGCATCGACGACTACGTGACCAAGCCGATCGAGCGTCGCCGGCTCGAGTCGGTGGTGGCCCGGTTCCTCGCGTCCTGACCCCCCTGGGTCGACGGCACCCAGGGTGCGGCGCGCCCTCGAGGGGCGAAATCCCGAGAAACGCGCATGGCACGTGACTCGCTGTAGGGGACGCCATGACGCCCGTCGCCTTCCCCAGCTCCGCCGCTCACCTTCCCCTCGTCCACGGCGCGACCGAGATGGCGCTGCCAGCAGCGCCTCCCGATCGCCTCGTCGGTCGGCGGTACACGCTCGGCAAGATGATCGGTCGTGGCGGCAACTGCGAGGTGTTCGAGGCGGTCCACGTCGTGACCCGCCGGGTCGTGGCGCTCAAGCTGCTCCGGGCCGAGTTCCGGGACGACGTCGAGGCGCGTGTGCGCCTCGGTCAGGAGGCCCGCGCGCTGGCCTCGGTCCGCCACCCCCACCTGCTCGACGTGCTGGACGCCGACGTCGACGGCCAGGTCGAGCCGTTCGTGGCGGTGGAGATGCTGCGGGGCAAGACCCTGGAGGATACGCTCGCGGAGCGCGCGCGCGTGGGCATCCTCGAGGCCGTGACCTGGATTCGCAAGGTCGCGCAGGCGGTGGCCGAGCTGCACCGCGCCGGGTGGGTGCACCGCGACATCAAGCCGGCGAACATCTTCCTGGCCGAGCTGGACGAGACGATCCAGCCCAAGCTGCTCGACCTCGGGATCGCGGTGCCGCGCGGCCTCTCGGCGGACGAGCGGCTCACCGTGAAGGGCACCATCCTCGGCACCGTGCCCTACATGGCCCCCGAGCAGGTCACGGGGGAGGACGCGGCGATCGATGCGCGGACGGATGTCTGGCAGCTCGGCGCCACGCTGTTCGACATGCTCACGGGTCAGGTGCCTTTCCCGGGCCACTACGCGAACGTGCTCGTGCAGATGGCCACGGGATCGGCGCCGCGCGCGCGGAGCCTCCGGCCCGAGGTGCCGGCGGTTCTCGACGCGCTGGTCGCTCGGGCGCTGTCGCGCGACCCGGGCGACCGCTTCGAGGACGCGGCGGCGCTCGCGCGGGCCCTCGCCACCGTGGAAGCGACGCTCGCGGCCGAGGTGGCACCGGCGAGTGGACGACGGCTTCGTGCGCAGTTCGTGGCGCCGGTCCGCGCGCTCCTGCCGACGTCGACGCTCGACCTGCGGACGGAGGAGCTCTCCGCCGAGGGCCTGCGGGTGGTGAGTAGCCATGCCCTCGCCGAGGGGGCGCTGGTCTGCCTGCGCATGGCGCTGCCGATCAGCGGACGCGTCGCGAACGTGCCCTGCGTGGTCCGACGGGTGGAGAACCGCGGCACGGGCCAGGGCGCCCGGGCGTTCGCGATCGGGCTGGACTTCGTGGACGGCGACCCGGAGATGCTGCGCGAGGCCGCGAACTACGTGCAAGCGCTGGGGGCGTGAGGCCGACCGAGATCATGCCGGGCAGACGAGGACCAGCGCGCGACAGCGCTGCTGGACCGAGCCGACCTCTTTGCGCTGGAACATCATGCGCAAACAAATGTGCATATGTCACGCCACACCGTCGCAGGCACACGGTGTGGTTCGAAGGACTCTGCGCCCGATCGCAGCCGTTCCTTGCGCCAGATCGCGGCACAGTCCTCGAGCGCCGAGTACGATCGAGGCTCAGGATGGGCCAATGAACCAGCGACTTCCGAGCACGAGGACCAATCCTCTCCACGCCGCGCTCTTCGAGTCACTCGACTGGCTGTGTGGCCCTCTTGCGACCCGCAGGGTCGTCGCCGAGGCGCTCTTCGAGGCGAACCTCGGGCGTCTCCCGCAGGGGCGAGAGGCCTTGTTCGCCTTCGTTCGCCAGCGCGTGCTCCGGCTGGTGCAGGAGGCGCTCGGACCGCAGGAGGCCGCCGACTTCCTGACCCACTTCTTCGCGGAGCTGGAGGGGCTGCCCGTGGTGGGCCCGGAGGGCGCGCCTGCGTCAGGGCTGCGGCGCGCGGCGCAGC
>CAZUZY010000219.1:0-14059 GCA_964624885.1 uncultured Polyangiales bacterium
CAGCGCACCCGGCCCGAGCGCGAGGGCCTGCAGGACGGCGCCGGCACCGCCGCGGATCTCCTGCGAGAGCGCGTTGAGCAGGTTCTCCATCTGCACGGCGGGGAGCTTGTCCTTCTCGGCCTCGCGCTCGGCGCGCGCGAGCAGATCGATGAAGGCCTGCGAGAGGTAGGCCTCGCCCTTGCCGTTCTTGGGCAGGCGACGCAGCTGGGTCTCGGCCTCGGCGACCACGTCGGCCGGCTCGCAACCGGCCTTCTTGAACACCTCGGCGACGCCGCGGTCGCGGTCGACCGCGCGGTAGAGCAAGTGGATGGGCTCGACCTCGGCGTGCTGACGCTCGTCGGCGAGCTGCTGGGCCGCGGCGACGATCGCGCGGGCGTCGGGGGAGTAACGATCGAGGTGGATGGTCTGGGTCGCCGCCATGCGGGGGCGAGCCTACCCCGGCGCGCTGGCGCGGAGAACCCTCGGCGTCTACCCTCGCGCCGATGCACGTGAAGGCTGCTCCGCTCGTCGTCCTCCTCTTCGTCGCCTGCGGCCCGCCGCCGAAGCCCACCGCCCACCCGGGGCGTGACTCGTTCGGCACCGAGTGCGCCGAGGACGGCGGGTGCCCGGCCAAGCTCGACTGCATGCACTACAAGGACGGGAGCAAGCACTGCGAGCGGCGCTGCAACTACGACGAGGACTGCATGGTCGGTGGCTCGTGCACCGCGGTCCCGGGCGCGATGTCGCCGGTGTGCCGCGCGAGCGGCAGCGCCCCCGCCGCGGCCGGCTCTTCGTCGGGCGGCTGACCGCCCTTGTTCGACCCGCACCGCCGCGACCGCCTGGCCCCACAGGACGCGGCGCGCTTCCCCTCGGAGACCCTCTTCGACCGCGTGGGCCGCGTGCTGTGCGCGCTCGACTGCCTCCCACGCAAGGAGCTGTTCGAGGCGTGGGAGGTGGCGCGCCGCGTGCGCCGTCGCTTCCGCGGCGGGAGGGTCGTCGACCTCGCCGCCGGGCACGGCCTGCTCGCGCACCTGCTCCTGCTGCTCGACGATCGCTCTCCGAACGCGCTGGTGGTCGACCCGAGCTTGCCGGCGAGCGCGGCGCGGGTCCACGAAGGGCTCGTGGCCGCCTGGCCCCGGCTCGCGGGCCGGGTCGAGCTCGTCGCCCGCGGACTCGACGACGTCGCGCTCGGGCCCGACGACCTCGTGGTCTCGGCCCATGCCTGCGGAGCCCTCACCGACGCGGTGCTCGGTCGCGCGATGGCCGTCGGCGCGCGGGTCGCGGTGCTCCCTTGTTGCCACGACGCACGCACCAGCGACGACGGCGGCCTCGGCGGCTGGATGGACGCGGCGCTCGCCATCGACGCGACGCGCGCGGCACGGCTGCGCACGGCTGGGTACCGCGTCCACACCCAGCACATCCCGGCGGAGATCACGCCCAAGAACCGGCTGCTCCTCGCCGAGCCCGCCCCCCACACCAACACAGTCACACAGTCCGGCGGGTGAGCGGCGCCGTGCGGCTGCAGCGCTCGGGCGCCTGCGCTACCGCGGCACCATGAAGATCACGGTCCTCGGCGCGGGCTACATGGGCACGGCGATGGCGGTGGTGGCGCAGCAGCGCGGCCACGACGTGCGGCTCTGGGGCACCTGGCTCGACGACGACCTGATCGAGGCCTGCGAGCGCAAGGCGCCGCACCCGCGGTTGAAGCTCGTGGTGGACCTGCCGACCTACCGTTCGGCGCGCCTCACCGAGGCCCTCGCGGGCGCCGAGCTCGTGATCCACGGCGTCAACTCGGACGGCGCGGTGCCCGTGATGACCCGCGCCGCGCCCGCGCTGCCCGACGTCCCGATCCTCTCGGTGAGCAAGGGCTTCCTCGAGTCGGGCAGCGGCCGCATGGATCGGCTCGACCTCGTCGTGTCCGAGAAGGTCGGTCGCCCCCTGCGCTTCGTCCACGCCGCGGGCCCGGCCAAGGCCATGGAGATCGCCCGCGGCGTGCTGACCTGGATGACCTTCGCGGGGCCCGACGCCGTCGTGTGCCGCGACGCGATGGCCGGCGGCCACATGCACATCGGCGTCACCGACGACCTCGCTGGCGCGGAGGCCTGCTCCGCGCTCAAGAACGCCTATGCGACCGGCCTCGGGCTGTGGGACGGCCTGGTCGGCGTCGACGCGCACAACGCGCGCGCCGCGTGCTTCACCCAGTCCATCGTCGAGATGCGCGCCATCGTGCGCGCCGCCGGCGGGCGTGACGAGACGGTGTACGGCTCGCCCGGCGTCGGCGATCTGCACGTGACCGGCGCGGGCGGGCGCAACCGTGCGTTCGGCGAGCGCGTGGGGCGTGGCCGGCGCGCGAGCGTCGTCGCGGCCGAGATGGCCGCCGAGAACCTGCTCACCGAGGGCTACGCGGCGATCGCCACGGCCCACCGGTTCGCCCGCGAGCGCGGCGTGACCGGGACGCCACTCCTCGACGCGCTGCACGCGATCGTCTGGGAGGACGCCCCCGCGCGCGAGACGCTGGCTGGGCTGCGCCTCTCGGTGTGATCAGACCAGCAGCGTCACGCGGGCGCGGAGCGGCTCGGGCAGCGAGGCCTTGGCGGCGAGGATCTCGCTGCGGCCGTACTTCATGCTGAAGTGCTTGAGCACGATGTGCGGGCTCGCCAGCACCTCGGGGCGACGCGCGAAGAGCTCCGCGAGCTCCTCGAGGTGGGTGTGGCCGTACTTGGCGCTCGTCTCGCGCGGGGTGCCGGGGAGGTGGGTGGCCTCGAGGAACAGCACCTGGCTGCGACCGATCTCGGGGTGCCGCTCGAGCGTCTCGATGGTGCTGTCGCCGACGTAGGTGAAGAGCTCGACCGTGTGGTGCGCGTAGACCTCCTCCCCCCGTGCGCGCGCGTCACGGATCGCCTCGCCGGGGAGACCCTCGAACGCGGGGAGCAGCTTGCGGCGCCGCTCGGTCACCGTGTAGCCCCGCGAGGCGATGCGATGGGTCACGTCGAACGCGCGCACGCTGCGCTGCGACGACAGCGCGACCACCTCGTCGGCGCGCACGCCCTTCACCATGTCCTCGAGCGGCTGCGGGGTGCGCTCCTCGAGGCGCTCGTGGGCCCGGAGCACCTCGAGCAGACCGGCCCGGCTCTCGTCCGGCACGAACACGCGGGAGGGTCGCGCGCCCGTCATCGCGCGCAAGGCGAGGTGCCGCACCACCCCGAGGGCGTGGTCCTGGTGCACGTGCGAGAGGAACACGTGGCGCTGCTGGCTGGCCTTCACCGAGCAGTGTCCGAGGTCGAAGCAGGCGTCGAACGAGGGCACGACCACGTAGGTCGCGAGCCCCGAGATGCTGAAGGCGGAGAGCTCGAGACCGGCGAACGACAGCGTGAGGACCCGCTCGGGGTCGTGAAGACGACGCACGGGGGCAGCCTAGCCGAGCGCCGGCAGCGAGGCCTGCGCGCGGGCGTCAAGGGCTTCCTGACCATTGACCCACCATGAGATTGATTCGTTGTGGCCATTGGTTTCCGCGGAGACGTGCCGTTTCAATCTCGACGGGAGCGCACATGCACGTGCCTGCAACAGTGGCCACTCTGGTCCGTTCAACCGTGCCAGACTTGCAAACCAACAGTGGCTCATCTCAGGGTTGGACGCCGTCGCTCAATGCGACGAGCCTGCCGAAATGTCCAGCTGCGAAGGCGGGCCCGTGTCCGTGAGCGTCGGCCCGAGCTCTGCCGCAGGCCGCGACGAGGCGCGGCGGCGCCAGTTCCACGATCTCGCGTGCCTGCTGGGCCTGGCGGTCGACCTCGAGGACGCGAGCCAGCTCGGCCATTCGTTCCGGGTCGCCACCCTGGCCCTCGAGATCGGTCGGGGCCTGTCGGTGCCCGAGGGCGAGGTGTTCTACGGCGGCCTGCTGCACGACGTCGGGCAGATCCTCGTGCCGCGCCCCGCGCGGACGGGCCTCCATTCGCAGCGCGGTGCGGGCCTCCTGCGGCCGTTCTCCTCCCTGCGCTCGCTCGAGAACGTCGTGGCCAACCACCACGAGCGGTGGGACGGGATGGGCTGGCCGAACGGGCTGTCGGGAGGCGAGATCCCCCTCGCCTCGGCCGTCGTGGCCCTGGCCGACTCCATCGACGTGCAGCTGCGCGACGTCGCCCCCGCCGACCGGTCGGCGGCCGCGATCGGCGTGGCAACACGGGTCCGGGGCACCCTCGTGCGGGCCGACGTGGCCGACGCCGCCACGGAGCTGTTCCAGCGCCGACCCGACCTGCTCGACGCGGTCTTCTCGGAGGCGGAGCTGCGCCGGCTCGTCGCCGACACCGAGGTCCGACCGGTCGGGCTCGAGGGGCTCGAGGACGTGGAGCTCGTGGCCGAGATGCTGTGGCTCATCGCCCGGGTGGCCGACTCCAAGCACGCCCACCGGGTCGGACACTCGGCGCGGGTGGCGTTCATGGCGCGGGACATCGCGGCGCGCCTCGGCGACGTGGTCGACCAGTGGGACGTCGTCTGCGCGGCGCTCCTGCACGACGTCGGCAAGCTCGTCGTCCCGCCCGGCATCCTGACCAAGTCGACGCCGCTCGACTTCGACGAGGTGGTGGCCATCCAGGGCCACGCCACGCACACCCGTCGCATCGTCGAGGGCCTGTCCGGGCTCTCGTACCTGGCGCACGCCACGTCGTCGCACCACGAGGCCTGGGACGGCGCGGGCTATCCGCGCGGCCTCTCGGGCGAGGCCATCCCGCTCGTCGCGCGCATCGTCGCCTACGCCGACGCCTACGACGCCCTGCGCAACGACCGCTCGTTCCGCGGCGCGCTCCCGGTCGACCGCGCCCTCGAGACCCTCCGCGAGATGGCCGGTCACCAGCTCGACCCGGGGATGCTCGACCTCGCGCTCGAGGTGCTCACCACCGCGCCGGCCCAGTCCCCGAACGACCTGCTCGGCTTCCAGGCGTTCTTCCCGGCCAGCCGCGGCCCGATCCTCGAGCCCGAATCGCGCGCGCCCTCGTCGTGGCACGACCTGCGCCTCACCGACTCGGGGCGCATCCGCGATCTGCCGGCGGCCCGCGGGGTCCTCCCGTCGCTCGAGGAGGCCAACCTGCTCGATCACTTCACGGACGCCGAGCGGCCCTCGATCGCCGAGGCCATGCAGCGCTCGACCGGACCGCTCGGCGCGCGCGCCCACACGAGCCGTCGGGGTCGCTCGGTGGAGCTCGCGTTCTCGCGCGACGACCACGGCCTGGTCGCCCACGTGCGGCGGGCAGACGACGTGGCGCGGCCACTGCGCGACCTCGCCTTCGCGCACCGCAACTTCCTGCAGAGCGCCGAGGCGGTGATGTTCACCGACGCCCACGCGCGCATCATCGACGTGAACTTCGCCTTCACGCGGCTGTTCGGCTGGCGCGCCGAGGAGGTCGTCGGCCTCACGCCCAAGTTCCTCCAGTCGGGCCAGCACCCGCCCGCGCTCTACGAGGCCATGCGGGACAGCCTGGTGACACCCGAGGTCGGAGCCTGGTGCGGCGAGCTCGTGAACCAGACCAAGTCCGGGCGCCTGGTCGCGGTGGAGCTCCGGGTCAACGCCGTGCGGGACCCCTCCGGCAACGTCGTCGGCTACGTCTCCTCGGCGCTCGACATCACCGTCCGCCGCCGCGAGCGGGAGGCCCTCGAGGCGAGCGAGCGCGACCTCCGCGCGAAGAACGAGGAGCTCGAGCGGCTCAACCAGTTCAAGGACCAGATGGTCGCGCTGACCTCTCACGATCTGCGCTCGCCGCTCGCCTCGATCATCCAGACCGCGGAGCTCCTGCAGGAGACCTGCGCCGAGCTCTCCCCGGCCGAGATCGCTCGCCGAGCGACCTCGATCGCCGAGGTGGGCCACCAGCTCGTGGGCCTCGTCACCGATCTGCTGGACCTCGACAAGCTCGAGGCCGGCAAGCTCCCGCTCCGACCGCGAACGTTCCATCCGGCCGGGCTCGTGCGCGCCATCGCCGCCGCGCCCACGTCGAAGGCGCGCGTGATCGCCGTCGTGCTCGACGAGCGCGCCGCGGCGGTCGCCGATCCGGAGCGCGTCGAGCAGGCGCTGCAGAACCTGGTCGGGAACGCCCTCAAGTTCGCGCCACCCGACACGGTGGTGGAGCTCGGGTTCGAGGCCGTCGGCGCGGGCGCGCGGTTCTGGGTCGACGACCACGGCCCCGGCATCCCCGCGGACGCCCTCGAGGGCATCTTCGATCGCTACCACCAGGTCGGCGGCGACGCGGGTTCCCGCGGCGTCGGCTACGGGCTCGGGCTCGCCATCGTCCGCCACATCGCGGCCCTGCACGGCGGTCGGGCCTACGCCGACAACCGCGCCGACGGCGGCACCCGCTTCACCCTCGAGCTCCCGGCCGCGGAGTCGCAGGTGCGCTCGGCGCTGGTCCTCGGCCCGGCCGACGCCGACATGCGCCGGGTGGCGCGCCTCCTCGAGAGCTCGGGCTTCGTCGTCTTCACGGCCCACCGCCTGGCCGAGGCGGAGCGCCGGGTCGCCGTGGAGGCCCCGGCCCTCGTCGTGATCCACGAGCGGTGGCTCGCCCACCTGCCGATCGCGCGGGGGGAGGGCACGCTCGTCGCCGCCGTCACGGACGACGAAGGTCACCGGCACCGCGCGGAGCTCGACGCGGTGTTTGTCAGCCCGGTCATGGAGGTCGAGCTCGCCTCGCTGATCCGGGCCGCGCGCCCCCGACATGCCGAGAGCAACGACCGGTGGCTCGCCGTGAGGACCAGCCCATGATGAAGACCCGCCTCTCCGTGGCCATCGTCGACGACGACCCCATGATGCTGGAGTGGCTCGTGGCCTCGCTGCACAAGGACCACGAGGTGTCGGCGTTCGGCTCGGCCGCCGCGGCCCTCGACGGGCTCGAGCACCTGACGCCGGACGTGGTCGTGTCCGACGTCGTCATGCCCGGCATCGGTGGCTTCGAGTTCCGCCGGCGCTACGACGCAAAATTCAAGGAGCGCAGCACCCCGTTCGTGTTCCTGTCGTCGCTCGCCGACCACGAGACGACCAGCGCGGGGTTCGAGGCGGGGGCCGACGACTTCATCACCAAGCCGGTGCAGCCCGAGCTGCTCCGCGCGCGCCTCGTGGCCGCCGTACGGCGCCGCGATCGCGCGGAGGGGAAGTTCCGGGGAGAGCTCGGGCAGACCAGCTTCCTCGACCTGGTCGCGTTCTGCGAGGCCAAGCACTTCACCGGTGTGATCCGCGTGCGGAGCGACGAGGTCCAGGTGACCCTGCCCGTCCGCGGAGGGGAGGTGGATCCCGAGCTCGGCGCGCAGTGGATCGACCGCCTCTGCACGCTCGAGAAGGGCACGTTCGAGCTGCGCCCCGAGGCGTTCGCCTTCGACGAGCTCGGCGCTGGGCCCGCGTCGAGCCCGGCGGGTCGCGTGACCTCTGTCGTGGTGAAGGGTCGTCCGCTGCAGATCGAGACCCAGCTGCTGGGCGACGAGCGGCCGACGATCGTCAGCGTGGTGATGGCCGGGGGCGAGGTCGTGGCCAAGTCCAAGCGCGTGGTGGATTCTCTGCGACCCAGCGAGCTGCAGGCCGAGATCGACGCGCACCACGGCGAGACCGTGGCCGCCACGCGCGACCGCGTCTCCGCTCTGCGTCACCGCCTCCAGCACGGCGCAGAGCCGAAGGAGCGCGCCTCGGCGCCGCCGGCCCAGCCCGTCACCGTGGCCGCGCTCTTCGACGAGGGTCTCGACTGCTCGCGCCGAGGTGACTGGCGCGCCGCGCTCGCTGCGTGGGAGCGCGCGCTCGCGCTCGAGCCGAGCAACAAATCCCTGAGCATCAACGTCGCGGTCGCGCGAAAGAAGCTAAGTTCGTGAGTCCACCGCGCCCTTCGTCGTCGCCACGAGGCGCGACGTGCGTGTGTGAAACGCCCTGCCCCCTGGAGGTTCGATGTCTCGAGTCGACGACCTGAATCGCATCCTGCGCGCGCTGCAGAGCTCCTCCCCCGACGTGGAGGCCTGCGCGCTGATCTCCGAGGACGGCCTGATGATCGCGAGCGTGCTGCCCCAGCACGTGGACGAGACCCGCATCGCGGGCATGAGCGCCACCCTGTCGAGCCTCGGTACCCGGGCCGCCACCGAGCTCGAGCGCGGCGACGTGCAGGAGGTGCTGGTGCGCGGCAGCGATGGCTACGCCGCGATGATGAGCTCGGGGCACGGCACCCTGCTCCTCGGCCTCGCGAGCAAGCAGGCCAAGCTCGGCCTCCTGTTCCTCGACATGCGCCGCGCGATCGAAGACCTCCGCAAGGTCCTGTGAGGGAGACACCATGTCCAACAACGAGACCTTCTCGCTCTTCGACGCCCCCGACCACAAGAACGTCCTGCTCGAGGACTTCACCAAGGGTGGCCTGGCGGTCCAGGCGAACCAGCACCTGATCATCCACGGCAAGGCCGGCATGCTCCTCGACCCGGGCGGCCACAAGATCTACTCCCGCGTGCTGTCCGCGACGATGCAGCAGCTGCGCGGCGCCAAGCTGCAGTACCTCTTCCTCTCGCACCAGGACCCCGACATCGTCGCGGCCACCAACGGCTGGCTCATGACCACCGACGCGGTCGCCTACTGCTCCCAGCTGTGGACGCGGTTCGTGCCGCACTTCGGGCTCGACCGGCTCGTCGAGACGCGCCTCCTGCCGATCCCCGACGAGGGGATGACCATCGACCTCGACGGCTGCCCGCTGCAAATCGTCCCGGCGCACTACCTGCACTCGGCGGGGAACTTCCACGTCTACGACCCGATCAGCAAGATCCTCTACAGCGGCGACCTCGGTGCCTCGATCGGGGCGCCGGGCGCGGAGGTGACCGACTTCGAGGCGCACCGCGCCTACATGGACGGCTTCCACCGTCGCTACATGGCGGGCAACGCGGCGATGCGCGCGTGGGTGCGCGCCGTCAGCACCCTCGACATCGAGACCATCGCGCCGCAGCACGGCTGCATCTTCCGCGGGAAAGCGCTCGTCGAGCAGTTCTTGCGCTGGGCCGAGGGGTTCCAGTGCGGCCTCGACTTCGTCGACGAGTTCTACGGCCGACGATGATCCGCGCCGCCCTAGGGGCCGTCCTGCGCCACGGATGGGCGGCCGCCACCGAGCGCGTGGACCACGAACGACGTCAGCGCGCGCTCGCGTCCCTCCCGCAGGGACGCGGCACGCGCGACGAGCTGCCCGCCCTCGTCCAGGCCATCGCCGAGGCGGGCGGCTTCGACGCCGTCGTGGTCAGCGACGAGGCCGGCCTGCCCGTCGCCACCACCGCCCATGCGGCGGAGCCCGAGCTGCTCGCGGGGATCTGGTCGCTGTTGCTCACCATCGCCGACCGCGTCGAGAGCACCGGCGCCCCACCGCCGCTCTCGATCGTGGTGCAGGACACGCGCGGGCGCTCCACGCTCCACCGGATCTTCGCGGCCGACGGGCACCGCTTCTTGCTCACGGCGGTCGGCGGTCGCGGCACCGTCGGACCGACCACCCTCGACCCCGCCCTCGACCAGCTCGCGGCGACCCTGATGCGCGACGGCTGGCAGGTCGGCGCTCACACCCACGACAGGCGATAGGAGAGCGTGGGCTTGCGCGACCCAGGCAACAGGTCGCGCACCACCATGGTGCGGGCGAACAGCCCACCGATGGCGCCCGCGAACGCGCCGAAGGCGACCCGCACGTAGGGGATCCGGGCGATGGGGAACTGGATCCACTCGAACCGCGCGTCCTTGGGGCCGAGCTTGTAGATCGCGATGCTCGAGCCCACCCAGGTGCGCGCCCGGAACTTGTGCGCGTTGCCGAGCGCGAACCACGGCGTCACACCGACCTCCCGCGAGACGCGGGCGACGACGCTCTGTACGGTCTGGTTCACGAACAGCCCGGCCTCGGCGCCCACCGCCTCGATGGTGGCGCGGTCGAGCTGCAGGGCCTCGCAGGCCTCGTAGTGGGCGATGGCCACCTCGATGGGCAGCCAGGTCGCGGCGGTCAGCGCGACCAGCGTCTCGCGGTGTCGCGGATCGACGAGGGACAGGTAGCGGTCACCGAACCCGCGCGCGCGCAGGCTGCGCAGCGACCCGAGCAGCACCGTGCCGCGCACCTGCGTGGCGAGCGGCACGTCCCTCGGCGTGGTTTCGTGCGGGAGGAAGACCTCCTCGGTGAGCGCCGACACGCGCGCACTGTAACGCAAAGGGCCGGGCGCAGGGGGCCTCTCGTGGGGGTGGGCAGCCCGTCCGCGCCACGAGACACTGCCCGGGATGACCAAAGGAGAGCAGCTCCTCGCCCGCATCTGCGCCGCGCCGGACGACCTCGACACGCGTCGGGTCTACGCCGACTGGCTCCTCGACCAGGGCGATGCGCGCGGCACGTTCATCGCCCAGCACTGCGAGCTCGAAGCGATGGGCGGTCTCGAGCCACGCTACCCCGAGCTGCTCGCCAGCACGCGGCGCCTCGAGGCACGACACCCGCCCCCGTGGCTCGGCGAGTTCCTCGCGCGCAACCCGGTGCCCTACGGGCGGTACGACGAGTCGCTCGGCGAGCAACGCAACGCGGTGTTCCGTCACGGCCTGCTGCATCGCATCGCGGTCACGCCGGAGGCGCTCACGCGAGAGTGGGAGTGGCTCCGGGCGAGGGAGCCCATCCAGGGCCTCGAGCTCCTCGCGGGCGAGCACCTGCCGGCCGCCTACCACGCGCTCCGCGAGCCGCGCTCGTTCGGGACGCTCAAGATCACCCCGAGCGGCTGGTTCTTCGTCAACTCGGTGAGCGACGTGCTGCGCTGGGGGCTCTCGACGGTCCGGGAGCTCGACCTCTCGGGGTGCGACCTCGGATCGACGGGCGCTCGCTTGCTCGCGAACCTGGACACCGACCTCGCGACCTCGTTCGAAGGATGGACGCCACCGCCTCCGCTGCGCGACGGCCAGCTCGAGCGCCTCGTACTGCACGCCACCCAGATCGGCGACGAAGGCGCCTGCACCCTGTTCACGGCGGGTCCCCTCCGTGACCTCGTCGAGCTCGACGTGAGCCAGTGCAAGATCGCCGAAGCCGCCACGCTCTCGGCGCTGCGCGGCTCACCCCTGCAGCGCCTGCGTCGGCTCTCGCTGTCGGGGAACCCCGCGCTCGGCGGCCACCTCGAGGCCCTCGCCGGGTGGCCGATCCTCGAGCAGCTGGAGGCGCTGACCCTCCCGCAGAGCAGCACGAGCGCCGACCTCGTGGCCCTGTTCCCCCGGCCGTCGAAGAACCTTCGCACCCTCGATCTCTCGAACGCCAAGGAGCTCGTGAAGGACCGCGGCGTGGTGCTCACCGTCGCCGAGGCGCTGACCCACCTGGACCTGGGCACGACCTCCCTCGGTGACGACGGCTTCTCCGAGGTGCTCGCGAGCGAGGCGGCCCGCCCGGTCGTCGAGCTGCGGGCCAACGGCTGCTCGCTGTCCGATCGCGCGGTGACCGCGCTGGTCGAGTCCCCCCTCGAGCGCCTGGTGACCCTCGATCTCTCGAGCAACAAGCTCACCGATGCGGCGCTGCGCGCGCTCGCCGCGTGGGACGGCCTCGCGCACGTCACCCACCTGCGCCTCGGCAACAACCGCAAGCTGGGGATCGCCGGCTACCAGGCCCTCGCCGACGCGCGGCACCTCTCGCCGGTGTCGCTCGACGTGGGCAAGCCCTCCGACCCGGGCGTCGCGCCGCTGCTCCGGGAGCGCTTCGGATCGGCCGTCCGCGCGCGCGCCTGACGGTCAGCGCATCAGAGCGACACGCCGAGGGCCAGCGCGGCCACGGGCACCGAGCGGGCCGACGCGGCGCCGTCCCCGTCGGGCATCAGATCGGCGGGCTTGGGCAGGTAGGAGTAGCCCACGCGCAGCGCCACGTAGAACGCGCCCCGGATCGCGTACTGTGCCGAGAGCGAGGCCGTCACGTCGTTCACGTGGGTGCGGATGCCCTCGTAGCCGACCAGGCCGACGGAGAGCTGCGGCAGGAACGTCAGGGGGCCGGTCTCGATCTTCTTCCCGACGAAGGCGGTCGCGTACGCGCCCTTGAGGCGCACCACCTCGGCGAACACCGCGACCCCGGGCGACAGCGCGCCGTCGAACACGAGCTGCCCGAACACCTCGTGGGCGCCGTCGCGCGGCGTGGCCCGCGGATACAGGTAGGCGATGTAGCCGGCCGAGGCCGTCAGGGCCGGCGCCACGGTCACCGAGTAGGCCGCCGTCAGATCGATCTCGAGCGACGTGGTCGGCTGCTGCGCGGCGGGCGCCAGCGCGGTCGCGTTCCAGGCGGTGAGCGCGAGGTCTCCCGGGCCGGCGTGCTTGATCAGCAGCGAGGCGGTGGACTGACTGCTCGCGACCGAGCGGCCGCTGTACTGCGGCACGCCGCGGAACACGTAGGTGGTCGCGAGGAGGGTCTCGACCTGCGCGCCGACCTCCGGCGGTGGTGTCGGCGCGGAGGCGACGTCCTTGGTCGCGACGTCGGCCGCTGCGGCGCGCCGGCCGCCGAAGAGGAGTCCACACACCAGGAAAACCGTCGCCGTCCGCTGCGATCGCGCCATGGGCGTCACCTCCCGTGCGGAGCGATGAACGAACCACGGCCGCGCTGCTGAAGCCGAAGGGCGCGCGTCGACGCTTCGTCAGGGCCGCGCGGCGCGGGCGCGCGCGTCGAGCGCCGCCACGAGCTCGGGATACCCGTCCATGGCGTCGAGCAGCCAGTAGCGGCCGCGGAGGGCCGACGCCGGCGTGAGCCGCACGAGCACCCGATCGCCGACCAGGAAGCGCCGCACCGACACCGCCGTCACCTCGCGCCAGGCGTAGCGATGGGCGTGGCCGTAGCCGAAGAACGACACCCCCTCGTCGTCGAGCTCCACCCGGCGCGGGAAGTGCAGCGTGAGCGCGCCCCAGGCGAGGACACAGGGGATGCCCGCGGCGAGGGCGAACGCGAGCGGCCCGCGGAGACGCAACCCGAGGACCGCGAGCACCACCGCGACCAGCAGCAGGTCGGTGACCTTGGCCGCGAGCTCCCGCGAAGGGGGGTACGCGCAGGTCATCCGCCGAGCAGCTTGGCGATCTTCGCGACGTCGGCGTCGACGCCGATCCCGGTCAGGAACGAGACGGTCCGCACGAGCGGCTTGCCGTGGGTGTCGCCGACCTCGGTGGTCGAGACCACGAGATCGTAGTGCTTGACCTTGGACTCCACCTCCGAGGCCTTGCACTGGTCGATCTTCACGGCGATGCCCCGCTTGCCGAGCAGCTCCTCGAGCTTCTTGGCGACGACGGTGGAGGTCGCGATGGCGGTCCCGCAGGCGACGAGGATCTTCTTCATGGCAGGTGGCTCCGGAGGCTCGTACGACAGTCTTCGCGCGTGACGCCCGCGAGGGCGAGCTTGAGGGGAGCGAAGCGCGCCGGCGCGACGGAGAGGGCGTCCACGCCGAGGCCGACGAGCACACGCGCCCCGTGCGGGTCGCCCGCCAGCTCTCCGCAGACCGTGACCCGGCGACCGCGCGCGTGGGCGCCCTCGACCGTGCGGCGGACGTGGGCGAGGACGCGGGGATCGAGCGCGTCGGGCCCGGCCGCGCGCGCGACGCCGAGGGTCTCGCACGAGAGATCGTTGGTGCCGATGCACACGAAGTCGGCCGCCGCGGCGACGGCGTCGATGCCCTCCGCGGCGGCCGGGGTCTCGACCATGGCGCCGATCGAGAGGCCGGCCGGTGCGAGGGCCCGCACGGCGTCGACGTCTTCTCGACCGCGCACCAGCGGGATCAGAGCGGTCGCCCGCGGCACCCGGGCGATGGCCCGGAGCTGGGTGACGAGCACGGGCGCGTGCGCGCGGAGGAGCTCGATCCCGCGCTCGTCCCCGGGCAGGAACGAGAGCGGCTTGTCGCCGCCCGCGTCGAAGAGCCGCACGACCACGGGGCCTTCGACCCTCTCGGCCAAGAGGGCATACGCCTCGACCTGTTCGTCCTCGGCGGGCGCGCGGTCGTGGGCGGCGAACAGGAGCTCGGTCCGCACGAGGCCGATCCCCTCGGCGCCCGGCGGGACGTGGTCGCGCGTCGAGCCGACGTTGACCCGGACCGCCACCAGCGCGAGCGGCGTCGCCGCCTCGGCCTCGGCCGCGCGGTC
>CAZUZY010000220.1:0-14014 GCA_964624885.1 uncultured Polyangiales bacterium
GGTCGCCGGCCACGTGCGCGTGACCGCCGGGCAGGGTCGGCGGGCGCGCCGGATCGGCGAACGAGATCATGGGGTGCATCTGGGCGACGCCCGCGCACACCGGCCGCAGCGGCGCGAGCACCTCGGCGTCGAGGGCGCCTGCGCAGTGCACGACGACCGCGGTGGCCGGCAGGAGGCCCGCGGTCTCGGCGAGCACCTTCACCAGGGGGCCGAGCGCGCCGTCCCGCACCGCGAGCACGACGATCGACGCGCGCAGGCGGCGCGGGTTCGCGAGGAACGCCCGACCACTCACGATGGCGACGCGCACGCCCGCGGCGCGCAGCGCTCGCTCGAGCCCGCGCCCCACCTTGCCGACGCCGAGGATCGCGACCCGCAAGGTCAGGCCGCCGCGCTCTCCGACTCGAGCTCGGTGAAGAGGCCCGCGAGCTCCGGGCGACCGCGGAGCGGCGCGCAGAACCGCGTGGCGAGCTCGAGGAGCGCCTCTTCGAGCTCGGCGGCGCGCTTGCCGGCCGCGATGACGCTCTTCTCGAGGTTCTGGTGCTCGGCCTCGAGGCCCTGCTCGAACTCGCCGAGGCGCTTGCGGAGCTCCTGGATCTGGAAGTCGAGGTCGGTCGACTCCTGCTCCTTGGCCTCGGCCCAGGCGATGGCCTGCTTCTCGAGCTCGGCGGCAGCGAGCCAGTGGTCGACCAGCTCGGCGACCTTGCGGTACGACGCGGCGAGCTCGGCGTACGGGGTGGCCATGCCGCTCCGCCCCTCCCAGTGGAGGATGTCGGGGTGCGCCTGCAGCACGAGATCGCGCGCCCGGTGCACGGCGTCGGTGTAGGGCGCGACGCCCTCGCGCGCGGTGCGGGCCACGTCGCGGGCCTTGCTGGCGTCGATGCCGAGCGCGTCCACCGCGCGACCGAAGCGTTCCCGGCCCTCCCGCTGCTGCCCCTCGAGGGCCTCGAGCTTGCGCTGATCGGTCACGCTGCTGCCGCGGAGCTGGGTGATCTCGGAGACGCACTTCTTCACGCCCTCGAGGGTCTGCTTCTCGCCCGGGGGCGGGCCGGCGGGATACGCGCGCTGGAGCATCTGCTCGAAGACCACGAGGCGACGCGCCCAGCGGTCCATGGTGACCGGCGGGAGGGTGGCCGCGGGGGCGCGGAACGCGCGCTGCTCGGAGCTGATCTCCGGCGGCGGCTGGATGCCGAGGCCCTGACAGATGGCGATGAGCTCGGCGTGGACCTTGTGCGCGTCGACCGGGCGCTGCTTCGGGTCCTTGGCCATCAACGAATCGATCAGGTTCTCGAGCTGCGGCGGCACGTGGAAGCCGCGGCTCGAGATCTTGGGCGCCGGCTCCTTGAGGTGCTTGAGCAGGAACGTGGGGACGTCGTTGGCGTCGAACGGCAGCGTGTTGGTGATCATCTCGAAGAAGATCACGCCGAGCGCGTAGAGGTCCTGCGAGCCGCCCGCGTCGATGGAGGTGATGCGCTCGGGGGCCATGTACTGCGGGGTGCCGAACACCTCGCCGACGCCGGTGAGCCGGGAATCCTGCGCCGAGCGCGCGATGCCGAAGTCGAGCAGCTTGACGAGATCCGAGCCGTCCTCGCGGCACGCGAGGTAGATGTTCTCGGGCTTGAGGTCGCGGTGGATGACCTCGAGGTCGTGGGCGCGGGCGATGCCGCGGGCCACCTGGATCATGATGGGCAGGGCGCGCGGGAGCGGGATGGGCCCGCGGGCGACGAGCGCGTCGAGCGGCTCGCCGTCGAGCAGCTCCATGACCATGAACGAGGTGCCGTCGTCGGTGTCGCCCTCGTCGAAGATGTCGATGACGTTGGGGTGGGCGAGCTTCTTCGCGCTGCGGGCCTCGCGGCGGAACCGCTCGCGGACCATCTTGTCGCGGGCGAGCGCCGGGTTGAGGATCTTCACCGCGCAGGGGCGATCGATGAGGGTGTGGCGCGCCCGGTACACAGTGGCCATGCCACCTTCGCCGAGGACCGCCTCGATCTGGTAGCGGCCCCCCATGGTGGTGCCGATCCGGGGATCCTGGAGCGGCTCGAGGACTGCGCCGTCGACGAAGCAGAACGAGCTCTCGTCGGGGTAGCGCAGGTTGCACTTCGGGCAGCTCTTCATGTGCTGGGATTTGCAGACTAGGCCCCCTTCGGAGCCAGGGTCAACGTGCCCAATGTTCAGCGATGGTCAGGCCCGTTTTCCGGTGCTACGTCCGCGACGCGCCTCGATGACCAAGACCCTGGCCAGCCTGGACGACCTCCGCTTCCTCTACGTGACGGGCAAGGGCGGCGTGGGGAAGACCACGGTCTGCGCGGCCCTGGCGCGGGCGATGGCCGCCCGGGGCAAGCGGGTCCTCGTGGCGATGTGCAACGCCAAGGAGCGGCTCTCGGGCATGCTGGGCGGGCCCCCGATCGGGTTCGACGTGGTCTCGGCCGCCCCCAACATCGACGCCGTGAACATGATCCCCGAGAAGTGCCTCGAGGAGTACGGCGTGCTGGTCCTGCGCAGCAAGACCCTCTACCAGGCGCTCTTCGAGAACAAGTACGTCAAGACGTTCTTCCGGGCGGTCCCGGGCCTCTACGAGTGGTCGATGCTCGGGAAGGCCTGGTGGCACACCACCGAGCTCCTCAGCGGCAAGCTCACCGACGATCCGTTCCCGCCCTACGGCGACGCCTGGAAATACGAGTGCGTCATCGTCGACGGGCCGGCCACCGGCCACGGCCTGGACATGCTGCGGGTCCCCAAGGTCCTGCTCGATGTCGCGCCCGGGGGCCCGATCCGCAAGGAGGCCGAGCGGGCCTGGCGCCTGTTCCAGGACCCGACCCACGCCGGTGTGGTCGTCGTCGCCCTGCCCGAGGACATGCCGGCCAACGAGACGGTCGAGCTCGCGACGGAGATCCGCGCCATGAACCTGCCCATCCCGCGGCTCGTGGTGAACGGCGTGCTCCCGAGCCTGTTCCAGCCGTCGGATCGCGACGTCCTCGCCGAGGCGCCGGGCACGATCCTCGCCGCCGCGCGCGCCCGCGCCGTGCGCGAGGGCATCCAGAACGCGGCGATGGACAAGCTTGCGACGCTGCGCCTGCCCACCGTGCAGCTGCCGTTCCTCGCCCATCCGCCGGCGAGCGACCCGAGCTCGATCCTGAAGCTGGCCCGCCTGCTCTAGACCGGTTTGCGGGCAGGTGGCGGGACTAGTAACTCCTCCCCCCATGACCACCACCGCCGTCGTGCTCGCCGCGGGCAAGGGCACCCGCATGAAGAGCGACCTGCCGAAGGTCCTCCACGCCATCGCCGGTCGCCCGATGATCCACTACCCGGTGCGCGCCGCGCTCGAGGCCGGGGCCACGCGGGTGGTCGTGGTGGTCGGTCACGGGCGCGAGCTCGTCGAGGCCTATCTGCGCAAGGCGTTCGGCGACCGCATCGAGATCGCCGTCCAGGCCGAGCAGAAGGGCACCGGCCACGCCCTGCAGATGGCCATGCCCGCCCTCGCGAAGGAGCCCGACGACGGCTACGTGCTCGTCACCGCGGGCGACACGCCGCTGCTCGCCGCGCGCCACCTGCGCCCGCTGCTCGAGGCGCGGACCGGGCCGGCGGCGATGCTGGTGGCCACCCTGCCCGACGCGACCGGCTACGGGCGAATCCTGCGCGAGCACGGCCAGGTGGTGGGGATCCGCGAGCACGTCGACTGCTCGCCCGACGAGCGCCTCATCCGCGAGTGGAACCCCGCGGTCTACGCGTTCCGGCTCGATTTCCTGCGCGCCGAGCTGCCCAAGCTCGAGACCAACAACAAGCAGGGCGAGCTCTACCTGACCGATCTGGTGCGCGTGGCGGCGAAGGCGGGCGGCGTCGTCGATCGCCCGGTCGACCCGGCCGACGTGGAGGGCATCAACGACCGCGCGCAGCTCGCCGCGCTCGACCGCCGCATGCTCGGCGAGATCGCCCGTCGCCACCAGCTCGAGGGGGTCACCCTCCGCGAGCCCGCCTCGGTCGAGATCCACGACGGCGTGGTGATCGGGCGCGACACGGTCGTCGAGCGCAACGTCGTGCTCCGCGGGGCCACGGTGATCGGCGCGCACGCGGTGATCGACGTGGGCTCGGTGCTGACCGACACCACGGTGGCCGACGGCGCCGTGCTCAAGCCGTACACGATCTCCACGGACAGCAAGATCGGCGAGCGCGCCCAGCTCGGGCCGTTCAGCCACCTGCGCCCGGCCAGCGACGTGGGCGAGGAGGCGCACGTCGGCAACTTCGTCGAGCTCAAGAAGACCAAGCTCGGCAAGAAGAGCAAGGCCAACCACCTCGCCTACCTGGGCGACGGCCTCGTGGGCGAGGGCGTGAACGTGGGGGCCGGCACGATCTTCTGCAACTACGACGGGTTCGGCAAGCACACGACGGTGCTCGAGGACGGCGCCTTCATCGGCAGCGACTCGCAGCTCGTGGCGCCGGTGCGCGTGGGCAAGGGCGCCTACGTGGCCACCGGCACCTGCGTCACGCGCGACGTGCCGGACGGCGCGCTCGCCATCGCGCGCGCCCGGCAGGAGAACAAGGACGGCTACGCGGACCGCATGAAGGCCCGCCTCAAGAGCCGCGCCGGGAAGTAGACCGGCTCTAGCCGGCCTCGCTCGCGTCGCTCGTCGCGTCCGTCGCGGCCTCGGCGGCATCCGCCTTCGCGTCGCTCGCGTCGACCGCGCTCGAGTCCGCCCCGCCGTCGCCGGCCGTGCCGGTGTCGGCCGGGCCCGTGTCCGTGCCCGTGTCCGCGCCGACCTCACCGTCGCCGCCGCCGTCGACCGGCGCGGTGCAAGCAGCGAAGCAGCTCGCCTTCTTGGCCGTGCAGGTCGCCTCGTCCCAGGTGCTCTCCGCGCCCTCGTGGCACTCGTGGATGTCGCCGGAGCCCAGATCGAGGGGGTGGCAGCGCTCGATGATTTCGGTGCAGACCGCCGGGCGGCCGGAGTGGTCGTGGTCGTCGCTGTGACAACCCGAAGTGGTGATGGCGAAGACGGCGAGGAAGGAGACGAGGCGCTTCATGTCCCACTTCATGCCACGCGGGCCAGCCAGCGGGGCTGCGGCCGATTGTCGCGGCTCACTTCGGAGCGTACTTCGAGAGCTTCCGCTGCAGAGAACGGCGGTGGACACCGAGCTTGCGCGCGGCCTCGGACACGTTGCCACCGCAATCGGTGAGCACCCGGTGGATGTGTTCCCACTCCGCGCGGGCCAGCGAGGGCGCGTCGTACTCGACGGTGGTGGGCAAGAGGGGCGGCTGGTCCGCCCGCTCGAACGCGGCGAGCACGTCGTCCGCGTCGGCGGGCTTCTGCAGGTACCCGACCGCTCCGAGCCGCATGGCCTCGACCGCGGTCGCGATGCTGCCGTACCCGGTGAGCACGACGACCCGCGTGGCCGGGTCGAGCGCCACGAGGTCGCGCGTCAGCTCGAGGCCCGACCGGCCGGGCATCTTGAGGTCGACGAGCGCGTACTCCGGCGACTCGGCGCGGGCCGACTCCATCGCCGCATCGTAGCCGTCGGCCACGCGCACCTCGAACCCACGATCGGTCATGGCGCGCGCGAGGCGGGTGCGGAGCGGAGCGTCGTCGTCGACGACCAGCAGCGTCCCCGCGTCGGCCTTGGCGCTCACGCGAGCACCGTCCGCGGCAGGGTGAGTCGCACCTCGGTACCCTGCCCCACCTGCGAGTCGATCGCGAGCTCGCCGTGCAGGTGCTCGAGCACCGACCGGGTGAGGAACAGCCCGAGCCCCATGCCCTTGCCGGGCGCCTTGGTGGTGAAGAACGGCTCACCGAGGCGGGCGACGGTCTGCGCGTTCATGCCCTCGCCGTGGTCACGCACCACGAGCTCCACCGCGTCGTCGGTGGCGCGGGCGCAGAGGGACACCGCGGTCGCGGAGGCGTCCTGCGCGTTCTTGACGACCCCGCGGACTGCCATGGCCAGCGAGCGCGGCGGGACGACGAGCTTCCGACCCTCGAGCGTCGGCTCGATCACCGTGGCCACGGTCGGCGCGAGTCCCTCGAGCGAGAGGGCGAGCAGCTCGTCGACCGCGATCGCGCGCGGGAGGTCTCCCACGCCGCCACCGGCGTCGGCCTGCAGCTGGTCGAGGACCGCGCGACAGCGCGCGCACTGCTCGCGGACCAGGCGCGCGTCGTCCTCGAGCGCGGGGTCGAGAGTGGCGAGGCGACGCTCGAGCTCCCGCGCGGCCACCGCGATCGTGGACAGCGGGGTCGAGAGCTCGTGGGCGGCGCCGGCGGCCAGCGTGGCGAGCGCGGCGAGCTTCTCGCTCCGCGCCTGGGCCGCGCGCAGGCGCGCGATCTCCTCGCGATCGGCCTCGAGCGCGCGCTGCACGCGGCGCACGAAGTAGCCGATGAACACGGCCGCGAGGGTGAACGAGATCCACATGCCCTTGAGGTGGAGGCGCATGTGCGTGGCGTGGTCGTGCCCCTCGAGCTTGGTGGACAGGTACGCCGAGTCGACGAACAACGCGCCGAAGCACAGCGTGGAGAGCACGACGATGGTCCAGGTGGCGCGGCCGTCGAGCACCGCGGCGGCGAGCGCGATGTTCACCAGGTAGAGCGAGCTGAACGGGTTGAGCGGCCCGCCCGTGAAGTAGAGCATCGCCGTCAGCGCGAGCACGTCGAACGCCAGCGTCGCGCCCGGCAGCGCCGCGGGGATCTCGGGACGGCGACGCGCGAAGACCTCGAGCAGCGCGTTGCTCAGGGCCGAGACCCCGAGCACCAGGAGCAGCCGCCGCACCGGCAGATCGAAGCTCGACCAGCGATCGACGAGCACCACGACGGCTGCCTGCACGAGGGTCGCGCCCCAGCGCAGCCGGAGGAGCCAGGTGAAGCTCGCACGCATCGGGCGCTCAGGGTACTTCGTACTGGAACGTCTTCCCATCGCTGCCCTGCGCGGCGCGGGCCACCACCTCGAGCCGCCAGAGGCCGGCCATCGAGAACACGACGTCGACGCGGTAGAGGCCGTCGCCCTGGTCGGTGACGTGCGGCGGGGGCGCCTCGTGACCGTGCGCGGGCATCGTGGCGAGCACCTCCAGCGTGGCGCCCGTCACGGCTTGCCCGGCCAGCGTGCGCACGCGCACGGTGAAGGTGTTGGCGCCGCGGTGCGGGGAGGCCGTCGGATCGGCGGTCACCGCATAGAGCTGACCGCCGCTCGGGGGCGGCTCGGCAGCGCAGCTGGAGAGCATCAGGAGCAGGGGCACGGAGCGGAGCCACATCGCGTGGAGGGTCTAGCCCGGCCCGGTGGGGACACCCTGCGGCCGATTGTCGCGGACGCGTCGGCTCACCTCGCTGCCTTGAGCGCGCGGCCGAGCGCGAGCGACAGCGGATCGGTCCCCGTCAGCGCCATGGTCGCGAGGCGCGCCTTCACCTCCTCCTCGGTGCCGAGCGCGAGGCGATGCAGGCTGGTCGCCACGAGGGCGCGGGGCTTCGGCGCCCAGGCCGCCGCGGGCAGGACGCCCGCGCGCTGGATCAAGGTGAGCGCGAACCGCGGCACGACGAGCGGCACCCCGGTGCTCATCGCGCAGCCCTCGAGCCGCAGCACGCGCATCAGGACGAGGTCGCCGGGCTCGCCCGCCTCGGACAGCCCGCGGTCCGCGAGGAGCAGCGCGTCGCCCACCAGCACGTCGCGCACGGGCACGCCGAAGCCCGTGGCGCGCGCCGTGACCTCGAGCACCGAGACCCGGGCCTCGCGCATCGCCGGGAGCAGCTGCCGCTCGTCGACCGAGAGCTCCGCGGCGTGCTGCGCGAAGCGGGCGATGGCGTTCTTGTCCGAGCCCGACACGGTGTAGTCGTAGAGCGCGCTGTCGAGCACGATGGCGCGCTCGACGTCGGGATCTCCCGGCGTCCGCTTGGGGTCGCGCACGCCGAGGCGGGTGGCCATCTCGTCGATCGCGCGCTGCGAGAGGGTCTTGTAGAGGCGCAGGGTCAGCGCGTCGTGGGCCGCGCGCAGCTCGTCGTACCGTTCGATCGTCACCGCCATGGGCGCGGCATAGCACCGCGACGGCTAGTCCTTGAACAGGTGGCAGCCGGTGCAGGTCTTGGCCTCGGGGATGTGGTTGGCCTTGTTGGTGTGGCAGGTGCTCAGGCAGTCGCTCCGCACCGGCAGCGAAGCGGTGTGGGTCTGGTGGCACTTGTTGCAGTCGGCGTGGCCCTTGACCGTGTGCAGACCCTTGCTCGCCGGCTTGGCGTGACAGGTCTTGCAGTCCGGCTTCGCGAACTTGTGCGGCTGGTGGCACGAGGCGCACTTGTCGTGCTTCTTGGAGCCGGCGACCTCCTTGGCCTGCGTCGCGTGGCAGCCCGCGCACTTGTTCCAGTAGGCCTTGTGATCGGCGGGCGGGCTCTGGTGGACGGCGTGGCACGACTTGCACTCGTGCTTGGTGCCGGTGACCCCGGCCTGCTGCTTCTCGTGGCAGCTGCCGCAGGCGGCCTTGTTCACGACGTCGTGCGGCTGGTGGCACTGGCTGCACTTCTCGCGGTGCGCGGTACCGACCGGCCAGGTGGCGGCGACCTTGGCCTTGTCCGCGTGACAGGTCGCGCACTTGGCCGGCGCGGAGGTCGCCTTCGAGTGCGGCTTGTGACACGACGCGCAGCGGGCGTGCTCGACGTTGCCGGTCGGCGGCTTGAGGTTGATCTTGTCGTGGCAGCCGAGGCACTTCTCCCGGGCCACGGCCGGCGCCCCGTGGGGCACGTGGCAGGCGATGCACTTGCCGTTGTGGGCGTTCGGCTTGTCGGGGAGCAGGCTCGCGGCGGCGAGCTCCGTGTGACAACGCGCGCAGGGCGGGGTGACGGGGTCGACGGAGAACTTGTGCGCGCCGTGGCACGACTTGCAGTTCTGGTGCTCGGGCCGGGTGGCCTTGGCGACCAGCGCGTTCTTCTCCTTGTGGCAGGTGGCGCAGGTCTTGGTGTCGGCGCGCGGGTTGCCGTGCACCGTGTGGCAGGCCTGGCAGCTCGCCTTGGCGTGCGCGGCCGGCCCGAGGGTGACCAGCTGGTGGAGCGGCTGCTTGTGGCAGTCCGAGCAGGTGGCGGGCACCTTGACCTCGGGGGCGTGCGGGTTGTGGCAGCTCGTGCAGTTCTGGTGCTTCGGCGGCGCCCCGCCGGCCAGCATCTTGGCGGCGTTCTCCTTGTGGCAGTTGGCGCAGGTGGCGCCGCTCGGCGGCTTGCCGTGCACCTCGTGGCAGTTGGTGCAGCGCTTGTGCTGCGGCGGGCTCTTGGTCGCGACCAGGTTGGCCTGCTTGCCGTGGCAGTTCACGCACTCGTTGGGCGCGGCGGCCCAGGTGTGGGGCAGGTGGCAGCTCGCGCACTGGTCGTGCCGCAACGCGGTCGACTTGCTGCCGTCGGTCTTGGGTCGCGCCTGCTCGTGGCACACCACGCACCGCGAGCCAGCCGCCTCGATCGGCTTGTGCTGCTCGTGGCAGCTCTCGCAGAGGATGTGCTCCTTGGGCAGCTTCGGGTTGCTCGCGACGATCTGGATCTGGTGGCACGACTTGCACAGCCGCTTGGTGTCGATGGCCTTCTTGTGCGGCTGGTGACAGAGCTTGCAGTCCACGCCGCCGTGGAGGCCGTTCCGCGAGATCACCGCGGCCTGCACCACCTCGCCGCTCGGCTGCACCCCCGCGGAGTGGCAGCGCGCGCAGGCCTCGATGACGAGCCCGCGGCTCGCCTTGCTGCCCGGCAGGGTGAAGTTGTGGCACGAGGTGCACTGGGCCGTGTGCTCGTCGGCCTTCTTGTGCAGCTTCACGTCGGCGTGGCACTGCGTGCAGGTGGCGGCGGCCGAGGCCACCTTGCCGTGGGAGGTCTGCTTGTGACACGAGAGGCAGTCGAGCTTGTCACTCGGCGGGTGCTTGCGGTGCCCCTCGGTCTGCGCGATTCGGTCCCACTGACCGTCGCTCGGGTTGTGGCAGGTCGCGCACTGCGCGGCGGTGGCCTTGCCGTGCGGTCGCACGTGCTTGCTGCCGGTGAGATCGCTCCCCGCGAGGCGGACGCCCGCCCCGATGGAGACCGGGTGGCACGACTGGCAGGGCGTCGTCGCGTGACCGACCGCCGCGTAGTGCTTGCCCGCGTCGACGTGGCAGCTCGCCGTGCAGAAGTCGTTCGAATGGCGCGAGCGATACGCCGCGCGCCCCACGTAGAGCGAGACGAGGGCGGCGAGGGCCACCGAGACGATGGCGAGGATCTGCCATCTTCCTCGGGCAGCGTTCACGGCGCGCTCCGCTTCCTCCGCCGCGCGAGCAGGGTCGCCTGCGCCACGAGCAGGACGAAGAGCAGCGAGGCGACCCCGATCGCCCAGTAGTAGCCCCGTCGCTCGAGCTGCCGCTCCTTGCGCGCCTTGGCGAGCAGATCCTTCGCCTCGTTGGCGATGGCCTTGGCCTGGTTCGCGTCGTCGGTGAGCTGACGCAGATCCAGGGTGTGGACCGTCGTGATCAGCCTGATCTTGGCGGTGTGCAGCCGGTCGACGGCAAAGCTCGCGTCCGGCACGAGGAGGCCCGCGCCCTTGGCCGCGGCGAGGTCGACCGAGGCGGTGTGCTCGGCGACCTGCACCTCGTCGAGGAGCTTGGCGATGTCCTCGGCGACCTTCTTCGGCTTGTCGTCCTTGCTGTGGCACTTGGCGCACGCCGAGTCCGGGGTCATGCCCGCGAGCCAGCTCGTCCGGGTGACCTCGTGGTCGCCGTGGCAAGGCACGCAGTCGGGCAGCCCGAGCTTGCGGAACGCGCGCGAGTGGGGGCTGTTGAGGAAGTACGCGCGCTCGTCCTTGTGGCAGCGATCGCACAGCGCCGCCACACTCGCGGTGCCAGGGAGGGTGCCCGCGTGCGGGCTGTGGCACCCGGTGCAGACGGGCGCGTTCTCGTGCCCGTTGGCGAACGCCTTGCCGTGGACGCTCTTGGCCCAGGCGTCGGGCTGCGTCGCCGCGAGGCCGTAGGGCTTCATGAACTCGGGGTTGCCGTGGCACTTGGCGCACAGCTCGCGCACGTTGCGGCGGTTCACCTGCGCGGTCGGCGACGCCACCGCCTGGATGGCGTGCGAGCCGTGACAGGTGGTGCACGTGGGCGAGTTGGTGTCGCCGGCGGCCGCCATCTTGCCGTGACGACTGAGCTCGAACAGCTTGCGCTGGTCGACGCTCAGGCGCGCGTTGAAGCGCCGGATGAAGGTCGGGTCCTCGTGGCACCCACCGCAGATCGCCGCCACCTGCTGGTGGGTCGGGCGCACGATGAACCCCGTGGTCTTGTCGTGCGCCTGCACCGTCGGGTCCCAGGCGTTGCCCTTGTGGCACGCGACGCAGCCGATGCGCTCGTCGTGGTGCACGCTCCGCGAGAACTCCTCGGCGACCTTGCGCAGCTTGGCGTCGGGGAGGGAGAGGTGGCAGGTGGCGCAGGTGTTGAGGTCGCGGTCGGGCCGCTTGGGTCGGGGCGCGTCGTCCAGACCCGCCGAGCCCGAGCCCGAGCTCGAGGGCACCGCAGAGGACGCAGGCGCGGCGGTCGACCCGCTCGGCGCCGCGCTGGCCCCGACGATCGGACCCGCGGACATGGTGGTCGGAGTGCCCGCGACCAGCGCGAGCGTCAGCGCCACGAGGAGCGTGTGCCTAGAGGAGTGCATGGCCCGTCAGGACGAGGAACACCACGACGAGGACACCCCCGACGTACGCGGTGATCCTCGAGCCTCTCCGATCGATGAGGGGGAGCGCGAAGGCGAACAGGAGCAGCAGCGAGAGGGCACCGAGGATGAACTGTGGGCTCTCGAGGCCGAGCAGCTTGGGCGGCGCCGACCGGAGGAGGTCGTGCAGGAAGAGGAAGTACCAGGGTGGCCGCACCTCACCGGCGGGAGGGCTGGCCATCAGGTTGGCCGGCGTGCCGACGGCGATCGGCGCGAAGGTGGCGAACGAGACCACGAGGACCAGCACCGCCGTGCAGGTGGCGGCCATGCGCACGAAGAAGTCCGGGTAGACCGGGATCCTCGCGGCCCCCTCGTCGACCACGGGCTCGCCGCGGCGCACGAACATGAAGTGCAGGGAGAACAGCAGCGTGGTGAGGGCCGGCAGCACGCCGGTGTGGAACCCGTAGGCGTGCGCGAGGCTCCAGGGGCTGAGGTCGGCGCCGCCACGCAGCATCCGGCGCAGCCAGGGCCCGAAGATCGGCCCGTGCCCGACCATGTCGCTGCTGACCCGCGCCTGCAGGTAGGCGGTCTGGCTCCACGGGAGGATCGCGCCGGTGAACGCGAGGAAGATGCCGACGAGGAGGAGGACGAGGCCCGTCCACCACATGAGCTCCTTGGGCTCCCGGTACCGCCGCGTGATCAGCGCGAAGGCCATGTGCGCGATGAGGGTCGCGACGAAGAACTGGCTGCTCCAGGCGTGGACGCCGCGGACCAGGCTCCCGTAGGGCAGGCGACCCGCGATGGCGACCACCGAGCCGTGCGCCTGCTGCGGATCGGGCCGATACGGGAGCATCAGCAGGATGCCGCTGGCCACCTCGAGCAGGAACAGGAAGACGAGGACCCCGCCGAGGTAGTGGGGCGGGCTGAACCCACTGATCTGACGCTCCCGGAGCGCGGCGGTCCACCTCGTGGCGCCGGTCCGGTCGGCGACCCACTTGCGCATGGTCTCGAGCATGCGGATCAGGCCTCCGTGATGGTGACGATGCCGTTGACGACCGCGACCACGAGCGCCTCGAGCGGCCGCGGGGGCGGGCCGGCGATGTTCTGCCCCTCGAGCGAGTAGACCCCGCGGTGGCAGGGGCACTCGATCTGCTTGGAGGCGGTCGAGTAGGCGACCACGCACTGCAGGTGGGTGCACACCGCGCTGAATGCTCGAAACGTCAGGTCTTCCAGACGAAGAACCAGGACCGGTTTGTCGCCGAGGAGGACGGTCTTGGCGGTGCCGGGCAGGAACTTCTCGGCCTCACCGGCGGTCGCGACGCGCTGGCTCGCTTCGTCGCGCGGCGTGAGGAACCGGATCATCGGATAGGCCGACATGACGCCAAAGGCGGCGGCCGTGCCCGCGATCGTGGTTCCGAGAAAATCTCGCCGATCTCCGCCCTTGGGGGCGTCGTCGCTCATTGGGTCACCCCCAGAGGTTTGCCCCCGGTCAGCAACGAACGTGCCGCGAACAGCGCACCGTTTTCAGGCCTTGTGCGAGCCGACGATGATGCGCAGATTCACGTTTGAACGATCGCGGTTGACGCGCTGCGAATGCGTCGCGCTGCAGCTCATGCGTGGAACCTCGGGAACGATCTCCACCTTTGTACTCGCCGAGGTTCGTGGCGCAGCGCTTGCTAACTCGCGCTCCTCGTGGTGGCCCTCACGCCGAAGCTGTTCGCCGCGGTCGTCCTGCCGGTGCTGCTGGCCGGCTGCGATCGCCAACCGCGCACCGGACCGCTGAAGGAGCCGCCGCCCGCGCCCACCTCCGAGGACTCGATCCACGTCGGGCCTCTGAACGGCAAGCTGGACGGGCAGCCGTTCACCGTGAAGACGGCGCGCTACTTCGTCGACACCCGCCCGGGCTTCGAGCGGGTCGAGATCAAGCTGTACGGCGTCGGCTCCAAGACCCCGTGCGGTGAGCTCGACTCCCCCAAGCCGCCCACCGTGTGGCTGCGCCGGCTCGGGCCCGCCCAGTTCGGGCACTCCAAGACCAGCACCACCGTCAAGGACGGGGGCGAGTGGGAGGTCCACTATCAAGTCCAGGACGACGGCTTCTGGCTCGGTTACGGCGAGGCCAACGCGCTGCTGGTCCTCGAGGCGCCCGACCCCGACCGCCGCCTCTCCGGGATCCTCTCGGCGTGCTTCCGCGACCACGCGGGCAGCTGCATCGCGGGGGAGTTCTCGGCGAGCCTCTGCCACCTGGGCATCGACGAGCCGGTGCGCGGCACCGAGGTGATGGAACGTCCACCGAAGCGCCCGCTCGGAGCCGGCAGCGCCTCGGCTTCGGCGCTCCCCTCCGCGAGCGCCGCGCCGTCTGCGAGCGTGGCCCCGTCGGCCAGCGCCTCATCGCCACCGACGCGGGTGAGTTCGGCATCCTC
>CAZUZY010000221.1:0-13984 GCA_964624885.1 uncultured Polyangiales bacterium
ACGCAGGCGCCGCCCGCGCAGGCCGAGGGCGCGCGTGGTCCGCTCGCGACGCTCTCTGCCACCCTGGCGGCCGCGGCGTTCCTCGCGAGTGGGGCCACCACGCGTGCCCTCCTGTTGCTCGCGCGCGTCGAGACCTCGCCGCAGGTCGCCGCCTGGGCGCGGGCGGCGCGCGCGCTGACCGATGGCTTGCGCGTGTCGGTGCTGTTGTCGGCGGGGGTGCTCGTCCCCATGGCCACCCTCGAGGTGGGCCTTGCGGTGATCGGTCGCGGCGCGCAGCCCCTGTCGTCGCAGCCCCTCGCGGTGCTCACGCGGCCGCTGGTCGCGGTGGTGGCCCTGGCGGCGACCCTCGAGCTCGCGGTACGCGCGCTCGTTCGGTGAAGCTCGGGAGGTGCGCCGACGCAAAGTTGGCCCCTGGTCCGCGAGCCCGTTACCGCCCCCACCATGGCCGGTTCCGGAGGACGTGCCCCCCTTTCACCCTTCCTGCGCAAGAACGCGCGCGACGCGCTGCGCGGCACCGACGCCCAGGCGAAGAAGCCCGTGCTGGTGTTCGACTCGGTGCAGAAGGTCTACCGCGATCCGAGCGGCAACGACCGCCACGTGCTGCGGGGGGTCGACCTCGAGATCGAGCGCGGCGAGTTCGTGTTCGTCACCGGCGCATCGGGGGCCGGCAAGAGCACGCTCCTCAAGCTGGTCTACCGCGCCGAGACGGTGGACGAGGGGCGCATCCTGTTCTGCGGTCGCGATGTCGCGCGGCTCACCGACGACAGCGTGCCGTTCCTGCGGCGCAACCTCGGCATCGTGTTCCAGGACTTCAAGGTGGTCCCCACCTGGACCGTCGCCGAGAACGTCGCCATCTCGCTCGAGGTCATCGGGGTGGCGAGCCGCCTCGTGCGCCAGCGAGTCGCCGTCGCGCTCGAGCGCGTGGGCCTCGCGGGTCGCGGCGGGGACCGCGCTGGCGTCCTCTCCGGCGGCGAGCAGCAGCGCGTCGCCATCGCACGCGCCATCGTCGGCGAGCCCCCGCTCGTGCTGGCGGACGAGCCCACCGGCAACCTCGACCCCGCGCTCGCGCTCGACATCCTCGGTCTGTTCGAGGAGATCCACGCGAGCGGCACCACCGTGATGTTCGCGACGCACGACCGCACGCTCCTCGACGTGCGCGCGCGCCGCATCCTGGTCCTCGACGAGGGGCAGGTCACCGACGTGCCGAGCGGGCTCTCCTCGCTCGGCGAAGACATGGACGCCGTCGTCGACGGCGAGGACTACGGCGTCGACGAGGAGTCGGCGCCACGGGCCATCTACGTCCAGCAGCGTCGGCTGCGGCGGGCGGGCTAGGAGCAGCACATGAGCGGGAGCATCGAACGAGCCCAGCGAGGTCTGAAAGCCGAGTGGCGGCTCCACGCGCTGAGCGTGGTGAGTCTGGCCGTCGCCTTCGTGTGCCTCGGCGCGGCGCTGCTGGTCGTCTGGAACATCCACGCGCTCAAGGAGCGCTGGGGCCACACCGGGCGCGCCTCGGTGTACCTGAAGGATGGCGCCCAGCCGGCGCAGGTCGAGGCGCTGGTCACCGCGCTCAAGGCCACCCCCGAGGTCCGCGGCGTCCGCTATCTCTCCCCCGCCGAGGCCCGCAACGGCGCGCTCGGCAACGCCGGCGACCCGACCTTGAAGGCGCTCCCGCTCGACGCGTTCCCGGCCTCGATCGAGGTCGACGTGAACCCCGGCACCAGCGACGCCGAGGTGCAGGCGATGGTCGGGAAGCTCGGCGCGCTCCCGGCGGTCGAGGGCGTCGAGACCTACGGCACCTGGACCGAGCGGCTCGGCGCGCTGCTGCACGGCGGCACCCTCGCGGCCGGCGCGCTCGCGGCCATCGTGTTCGGCGCGGTGCTCGCGGTGGTCGGCTCCACGATGCGGCTCGCACTGACGCGGCGCCGCGCGGAGGTCGAGGTGATGAAGCTGGTCGGCGCCTCCGACGCCTTCGTGCGCACCCCCTACGTCCTCGAGGGTACGTTCCAGGGCGCGCTCGGCGCGACGGTCGCCCTCGCCATCCTCGGCGCGCTGTTCACGCTGGTGCGCAGCCGGTTCGACGCGGACCTCGGCGGGCTCCTCGGGCTCGACCCCACGTTCCTCCCCGCGGTCGCCGTCGTCGGCCTGATCCTCGTCGGCGCGGTGCTCGGCGCGATGGGCGGCGCCCTCGGCCTCCGCCGCCTGACCACGGTCTGACCATGCGCCAGCACCTCCGGCTCCTCCCCCTCGCGCTCCTCTTCGCTGCGCCCCACCTCGCGCAGGCGCAGAGCGCCGCGCCACTGCCCGCGACCACCGCTGCGCCCGCCACGACGGTCGCGGCGCCGGTACCGGGCTTCGTGGATCCGACCGGCCTCCCGGTGATCCCGACCACGCCGTCGGCGTTCTCGCCGCAGGCCGCGCTGCTGCTCGAGAAGCGACTCGCCACGCTCGACCACGACCTCGAGGCGGCGCGCGCCGAGCTCACGGCCATCGGCCCCAAGCGCCTCGCCGCGACCCATCGCATCAAGTCGCGCGGCCGCACCCTCTACCGCATGCTCCGCGCGGGATTCCTGCCGCTCGGCGGCGGCTTCGGCGCGTTCGTCGACCACGCGCAACGCGTCGAGCGCCAGAAGCGCTTGCTCCGGGCCGATCTCGCCGAAGAGCTCAAGCTCCTCGAGCGCAGCAAGGCCCTCGCGACCTCGCTCGAGACGTGGGTGAAGGAGCGCACGGAGCTCGCCGACAAGAAGGCGCTCGTCGACGCGGCCAAGGTGGCCATCGACGAGGAGAAGCGCCGCCGCGAGGCGTTCGAGCGCGCGTTCGGCACCTCCACCTTCGAGGGCTACAAGCCGAAGAGCGACGGTGAGATCGTCGTCTACGGCCCCACCGGCAAGGCTCCCCTCGAGTCGCTGGAGTCCGGCACGTTCAAGTCGCGCAAGGGCCGGCTCAACTTCCCCGTGGGCGGGCAGACCGACACCAAGCCCACCAGCAAGGAGGGTGGGCCGGCGGTGGAGATCAAGGCCTCACTCGGGGCGGTGGTGCGGGCGGTGCACGCCGGGCGCGTCGCGTTCGCCGATCGGTACGGCACCTACGGGCAGCTCGTGATCCTCGACCACGGCGACCGCTGCTACACGGTCAGCGCGAACCTCGGCACCCTCGACGTCAAGGTCGGCGACGACGTGTCGGCCGGCGAGAAGCTCGGCACCGTCGGCGACGACGGGCGCGGGCCCTCGCTCTACTTCGAGGTGCGCATCGACAACGTGAAGGTCTCGCCCACGGTGTGGCTCGGGCTGTGACCCGGGCGCGGTGGGCGGTCGCGACGGCGCTGCTCGTCGGCTGCCAGCCCGCCGCGTTCCCGCGCACCGGCGACGTGGTCGAGAAGGGCGAGCTCTCCGCCGACGTCAGCCTCACGCCGGTGGCCTACGAGCCGCAGACGGTGACGCTCACCGACGGGCGCACGCTGCGGACCAAGGCGGCGTTCTTCCCGATGGTGCAGGCTGGCCTGCGCGGCGGCGTCGGGCACTGCGAGATCGGCGGCGTGTACGCGATGACCCGCCTCCTCGCGGAAGGGCGCTGTGGCCTCTTGCAGCCACGGCACGGTCACCCGGTCGCGCTCGCCTTCTCGGGGGCCATCGGCGTCGACTACGGGCCCTATTTCGCGATGCACGCGCGCATCGGCCTCGACTTCAGCGTCGACCTCGGGCCGCTGATCCCGATCGTCGGCGCGTACCTGAGCGCGGGGCGTCAGCTCCGCTACGCGCAGGATCCGGGCGAACACCCGATCGAGGGGCCGCTGCCGGGCTCGACGAGCCTCGTGCGCTCGGAGCGTCGGCTCACGCTGCCCGTCGGGCTCGCGATCCCGCTCGTGCGCCGCAAGGATCCGGGGCGCCGGTACTCGCTCGTGCTCGGCGCCTCGCCGTGGTTCTCGCTGGTGTCGGGCGTGTGCGTGCCGGACCAGTGCGGCGCGGTCGGCAACCCACCGAAGGCGTGGGACGCAGAGAAGGGCGTCGTGTTCTCGCTCGGCTTCGACCTGCGCTGACCCACAGCCGAGCGGTCTTCCCTCGCCAGGCCGACGCTGGTCCAGGCTAGGATCGCCGCCATGCGGGACGACGAGATTCTCCGCCGTCGCGCCCGGTTCGTCAGCGCCGCGCTGCTCGTCGCCGGGTGCTCCAAGGACGAGGGCCGGGCGACGATCACGTCCACGCCGTCCGCGGAGAAGGCGACCAGCTCGGCGTCGAGCGCGCCTGCACCAGCACCGGCGGCCAAGGTCGCTCCGCCGCCCGACCGCCCGGCGCGCAAGGCCACCGTGAGTGCCGCGGCCGAGAAGCAGAAGGAGGCCGTGCTCGCCCAGATCGACAAGATTCATGCGGCCCTCGACGCGCTCGGCACGTCGGTCCCGGTGGCGTGCGCGACGAGCGACCCGAAGTGCGTCGCCGCGTGGAAGGACTACTTCGCGCGCCTCGAGGGGACCCGCGACTCGAACGTCGTCATGCCCGCGTGTCCGCCGAAGGGCGCGGACGCGACCGCGCTCGACGCGCTCCGTCGCGCGCACGCGGCCTGGCACGAGCTGTGGCTGCTGGACATCGACGCGGCCACGCTCGCCGCCCTCAAGAGGGCCACAGAGAGTGACCAGAAGACGCTTGGCCTGCTGTGGGGGGATGCCCGTAGCGCTCACGCGCGACCGTGCCTGTCGATCGCCTGCCCCTGACGTGCGAGCCCGCGAGCTATTCCTCGGCGCCGACCGGCGCGCACGACGGGGCGCCGTATCGACGCTTGACGGCGCCGGTCACGGTGTCGATGGTCACCACATCTCCGGCAGCGCCACCGGCGAGTGCCACGACGAGCGTACCGCGAGTGAGCCCGCGCGCTGCCGTCGGACGCTGGCCGTGGAGCGCGTGACCAGCGGCGTCCTTCGGGAAGAGCGCCTCCAGATCGACACGGTGGAGCACGGCGCCCGTGGTCACGTCTTGCAGGACGATCACGGCCGCACCGATCCCTTCGAACGCCCAGACGTTCCCGTCGACGGGGTGGGGAGTGTCGTTGACCGGTCGATCCAGGATCGCGTTGTCGTGGGCGTTCGGCCGCAGCTCGGACGCGGCGCGGATCGGTGCAGGCCCTCCGACCGTCGCAGTCACCTTCCCGGACGCTGGGTCGACGAGCTCGGAGACCGTACCCCGACAGAGCAGCCGTTCGCCGACGAACTGCGGGCCCCCGCACTCGCTCGTGGGCGAAGCGAAGTGCTTGACGAGACGCGGGCCACTGATCTGGTACAGCCAGGTCGCACTCCCTCCCGTGTCGAGGGAGGCCGCTTCGATCACCGCGAAGAGACCGTCCTCGCGGAGCGCGACACCGCACGAGTCGGCGCCGACCGGCCCCGCCTGGTGGAACGTATAGGCGCTGTGGCAGCCCGGCGCTGCGAGCGTCGCGAAGCACCCGCCCGCGCGCTTGCAGACCGCCACCGCTCCCTCGCGAACGGTCGCGTAGGAGGGCCGGAGCTCCGGCGGCGTGCCTTTGAGCGACTCGCCCTCCTTGCACCGTCGATAGGCTCCCGACTTCAGGTCGACGTCGAAGCACCAGCCGATGCCGTGGACCGTGATCCCGTCGTCGGACCTCTTCGCCAGGTAGGGCGGAGACGCATCGCGGTGCCGATCGGTGGCTGGGAGGCAGCCCTCGTGCTTCACGTCCGGCGCGGAATCACGAGGCGCAGTCGCTGGATCGACGGATGCCGCAGGCCCGACCGTCGTCGTCTGCCGCTTACAGGCGAGAGGGCCGACCAGCGCGATCGCGAGACCACTGGTCCACCACAGGAGCAGCGTGGTGGTCTTGCGAGGGTTTCGGATCACGGCAACGGCCACAGTATCCCAGCCAGTCACATCGGCGCACCCCGCAGGCTGGGGACCAGCCACGGCCGATCGCCGCGGACCGAGCTAGGATGCGTCATGGCCGAGTTCCCCGCGCCGATGATCTGGGTGGCGCCGTTCGCGTGGGAGTGCGCGGTCTGGGACGCGCCGATCGTCGACGGCGACGAGGTCATCGTCCGGGCGGGGGCGTACCTCGTCGGCCTCGCGGCCGCGGATGGCGTCGTGCGGTGGCGCCTCGAGCTGCCGGGCGCCGATCTCGGCGGCCAGGTGTTCGCGCTCCACGGTGAGCACATGGTCTGTGACGTCACGCTCGATCGAGCGTGGCACCTGGTGGCATGCACGCGGCGCGGCGAGGCGTGGCGGCGCGAGCTCGGAGGAACCGTCGCGCGCAACGGCATGCGCATCGTCGACGGCGTCGTCCACGCTGTGGTCACGGAGCGCTCCGGCGCGGCGCACCTGCTGCAGGTGGATCTCGCCAAGGGCAGCGAGCGCCGGAGGGCGCTGCCGGCCCGTGTTGCCGCACCGCCAGTCCTCGCCGCACCCTGTCGTCGAGGAGAGCACCCGGCATGGCGTTCCACTTCGAGACGTGGCTGCAGACGGTGATGCGGAGACGGTTCCCGACCGTGTCGCTGTGGACGGGCGAGCTGCGCGTCGAGAAGGCGCGCGACTGGACCGAGGCCAGGCTCGAGGGGTCCGACGAGACGGTGGCAACCCGACTCGCGCGCTTCGATCGCGACCGGGCCGCTGGGGGGCGCTGCCTCCGTCTCCTCGGCGACGGCCCGACGCGCACCGTCGTCGGCCTCGCGGTCGGCGACGACATCGAGGAGGTCGACGCGCTCGAGGCGGCGCCGATCTGGCACGCGCTCGCGGCCGCGGGGGTCGAGGGCAAGATCTCGCGGGCCGACGGCGTGCGCTGGTACGCGGTGGGTCGAATCGCCGACGGAGCGTGGAAGTGCGACCGCGCCCAGGCGTTCGATCTCAAGAAGGGCCTCTGCCGCGTGACGGGGAAGGCTCGCGTCCCCGCGGCGGCGATCGCCGAGTGGATCGCCGCCGTGGCGCCCGAGGTCGAGGCGTGGCTCGGGGCGAACGCCGCGGCGCTGCTGCGACTCGAGCACCGTCAACACTACGGTCTCGTGGGCGACGACGGCCGCGTGGTGATCGCACCAGACCACTCGCGCCTCGGTGCCGTGCGCGAGGGCCGCCTCGCCAGCGCGCGTGGTGACGGCGCGGCGGTCGTCGACCCGACGGGGCGCGTCCTCCTCGAGGGATGGAGCGGGTTCGGGGACTCGGGGGACGGGTTGATCCCGGCGACGCGCGTCGAGGGCGTCCGGAGTCGGTGCGGCTACGTGCGCCCCGACGGCGAGGTCGCGATCGCTCCGCAGTTCGAGGCGGCGTACCCGTTCTCCTCGGGCGTCGCCCTCACCCAGCGGGACGTCCCCGCCGTCGGCGTCCAGTATCGCTTCGTCGACCGCGACGGGCGCGACGTAGGGCCCGCGTGCGACCACACCCTCGGGTTCTCCGAGGGCCTCGCGTGGGTCTTCGTCCGCGAGGAGCTCTGTGCCCGCTGCATCGACTCGACCGGCGCGTCGGCCTTCGACGTCACGGTGGCGGGGGCCTCCCCCTTCGCGAGCGGCCGCTCGGCCGCCATCCCGCTCGGGGACGCGGCGCGTCGCATCGGATACCTCGATCGCGAGGGGCGCTGGGTGATCGCGCCGCGCTTCGCCGCGGGCTTCGCCTTCCGCGAGGAGCGCGCGATCGTCAAAGACCCGGACCGTGACGAGTACTTCCTCGTGGACCTCGCTGGTACTCGCGTGGGCCACGAGGCGTTCGGCTACGCCGGCCGCTCCGTCACGCTCGACACCGGTTGGGTCGACGTGCGGTGGGAGCTCGCCGAAGGGCTCGCGCCGGCGCGCCGAGGCGATCGGTTCGGCTTCGTCGATCGGGACGGCGCGTTCGCCATCGCACCGACCTTCGAGGCCGCCGGCCCCTTCACCGAGGGCCTCGCGGCCGTGCAGCACGAGGGCCGGTGGGGCGCGATCGATCGGACGGGTGCGTGGGCGATCGCGCCCGAGCTCGAGTCGCTCGGACCGTTTTCTTCGGGCCTCGCGGTCGCGTCGAGGGCGCGTCGCTTCGGCCACGTGGATCGGCGCGGCGCGTGGATCGTCTACCCGGAGTGGAAGGAGGCGGGCGCCTTCTCCGAAGGCTTCGCCTGGGTACGTTCGCCGTGAACGCCTCTGCGCCGCCCTACCAGGGCAGCGGACCGTCGTCGTTGGTGAACGTGCCGGTCGGCCCGTCGTCGCCGAGCAACGCGAGCGCCACGGCGCGCTGCGCACCCTGCTCGACCGACCGCACGCCCTCGAAGTTGTTGAGGGCGGTCTTGGTGAAGCCCGGGCACATCGAGTTGACCTTGATGGGTGTCCCGTCGAGCTCGATGGCGAGGGCGAGGGTGAGGGCGTTCAGGGCCGCCTTCGAGGGGCTGTAGACCGCATTGAACATGCCGCGGTACGGGTTCCGCGGGTCGGCCGCCAGGGTCAACGAGCCCGCGACGCTGGACACGTTGACGATGCGACCGGCCGGGCCCTCGCGGAGCAGCGGCAGCATCGCCTGCGTGACGGCGAGCACCCCGAAGAGGTTCGTCTCGAACACCGCGCGGACCTCGTCGACGGAGGCCGCGCTCGGCCGCCCGGAGGCCACGACCTCTTGCAGCGAACGCCCAGGCGCGCCCGCATGGGCGATCCCCGCGTTGTTCACCAGCACGTCCAGCCTCCCGAGCTCGGCGCGGATCCACGCCGCGGCGGCCTCGATCGACGCGCGATCGGTGACGTCGAGCTGCACGGCACGCGCTGCCGGACCGATGCCTTCGGCGGCCTTGCGGCCTTGCGCGAGGTCGCGGGCGCCGACGACGACGGTCAACCCCGCGGCGCCCAGATCCCTGGCGATCTGCTGTCCGATTCCCTTGTTGGCCCCGGTCACCAGGGCGACGCGCTTGTCGTGCATGCCCGGCAGGGTCGCACCGATCACGCCCGCCGCGCGAAAGAATCGTCTCGCCACCGAGGCGGGCTCATCGAACCTCCTCCTGCGAAGGCCTCGGCTCTCCGCACTCGGCGAGCGCGCCGTCGATCGCGCCCCGGAGCGCCACCATCTGCCCTCGGCTCCAGCGCTGCCCGACCTGCGCGACGCCCCACAGCGCCCCCATCACGGCGACGGTCGCCGCGGACACCCACAGCGTCCACGGCGCGCCCATGCGGCCGATGACGAGCGCTGCGGCCCAGGAGAGCGAGATCAGGAGCGCCAGCGTGAGGCCCACGTAGGTCATCGCGAACCACGTCCACACCGACGGGTTCGGGCCGAAGCGCCCGCGGAGGAACGTGCCCTCGCCCCTCGGCTTGACCTCGAGCTCGAGCCACGGCGACCACAGGCGCTGCGCGTCTTCGGCCACGGTGAGGGTGAACTGGTCCTCGTCCCCGCCGTCGACGGGCGCCTTGCTCCACGAGCGGCTGCGGCGGAGCTGGTGCGGGCCCTCGCCGAGCCGCGCGTACAGACGCTCGAGCACGGTCCGGCTCGGGCAGTCCAGCTCCAGCGCGAAGGTGGGGCGGATCTCGGCGCTCATCGGGACAAGGGTCGCCGACGCGATCGGAGCTTGTCACGCGCCGGTTTTGCGCCTCACGCCACGCAACTTGCGAGCCGCTGGCGTCGACGTGTCGGCATGGCCCTGCTCCATCCGACCGAGGACATCGTGTTCAAGCTGTTCTTCACCCGCAATCCGCGGCTCCTCTGCTCGCTGATCGAGGAGGTGCTCCGACGGCCCATCGCCTCGGCCGTGGTGCAGAGCGCGGCCCTCGAGCTCTCTTTCGCCGACGACCGCGGCGTCTTGCTCGCCATCCTCGTCGAGCTCCCGGACGGCACCCGCGTCAACGTCGAGATGCAGTGCGACCCACGCGGCTTCACCCCCGAGCGCTGGCTCTACCACTGGGCGCGCATCTTCGCGCAGGGCATCGAGCGTGGCGACGAGTTCACCGATCTCACCCCTGTCGTGTGCATCGTGCTCCTCGACAAAGAGCGCAGCCGTCGCTTCCACGAGCACTACGCGGTCTGCGAGGTCGAGCGACACACCCCCTTCTCCGACATGCTCGCGATCCACGTGCTCGAGCTGCCCCGCTTCGCCGAGCACGCCGTCGACGAGCCGCCGAGGCTCGTGCGCTGGGGGCACTTCCTCCACACCACGGACCCCGCCGCGCTAGAGTTGCTGGCCGTGGAGGATCCGATGATGGCCGAGGCGAAGCGAGCCCTGGAGACGCTCTCCGCAGACCCAGACGCCCAGGCGCTCGCCGAGGCCCGGCGCGACGCCAAGGTGTTCCGGTCGGAGTACGCGAAGCAGCTCCGCAAGGAGGGCCGCGCCGAGGGCCGTGTCGAAGGCCTCGTCTCCGCGCTGGACCAGTTCGCGGCGATCGCTGGCCTTACGGTCTCGTCCGAGCGCCGCGCGCAATGGCTGATGATGACGGCAACCGATCTCGAGCGACTGACCAAGTACGTGTTCGAGCAAAAGGCCTGGCCGGCCGATTGAGCGGGCTGGACGCGGCCGGTTCGCACGTGCGTCGCCAGCAAAGCGCCGCGGCCGCGAGGCGCAGTCGAGCTCCGGCCCGATCGTGACACCGCGGGCCGCGAGCGTGTTCAACACCTTGGCGCCTGGTCTCCGGGTGCGAGCGGTTCAAGGCCCGCCGTAGTTGAACTGCCACGACCAGACGCCGCGCTTGCAGGTCGTCAGGTAGCCGGTTTCCTGGCGGTCGCAGCACCCTTCGTCGACGCGGTAGTCGCAGACCTGGCCTTCGGTGGCGCACAGGGTGCCGGCGTTCGGGGCAACGATGGGACAGCCCACGTCGAGCGGCGAGCATCGGTACTCGCCCTGCGAACAGACACAGTGCTCTCCGTCCGCGTAGAGGCACCGACCGAGGTCGATGCCACACGTCTTGCGCGCGGCGGGCTGCGTCGGGCAGTCCGCTACCATCTTGCATCGCGGCACCTCGACCCAGGGATTGCCCTCGCGGCAACGAAAGATCGTGCGGCAGTCGGACAGCGTCTCGGTGCCGTAGCTGCAGTAGGACTCCCAGGTGTCGTAGGGGGTGCAGGGGGTGTCTGGGACGGGCGGTGTGGTCGGGCACACCGCGGCGCGCGGTGCGTCGTCGAGGGTCGCGTCGGGCACCGACCACGAGCCGGCGTCGGGCGCTGGGTCTGGTCGCCCGGTGTCCCAGGCGGTCTCGTCGACCGCTACGTCGGCGCGCGCGGCGTCGGGCGCGGTGTCGTTAGGCTCGTCGAAGGCGACGCTGGTGCTGTTGCACGCTGCGAGCATTAGAGCGATGGGCGTGGCCGACGCGCCGCGTGCCATCGCCGGAGTGTGACAGGCGCATTCGCCGAGGACAATCCGACCCCGGCGCCTCGATCGTCCTCCGTGCGCCTGGAACCCTTGTATACGAGGGGCCCAGTCCACACCTCACGCAGAGATGCTCTGTTCCCGCGACGCGCGCCGCCGAACAGCTTCGCGAGCCGTTCTTGCCCGACTCGAGGAGCAGGACGGCGAGGAGTCGGTGACGATGCAATGGGTCAAGCTGTGCCGACCGCGACCGGTCAGGCAGCCCAGGCCAGCGCAAGGTCCGTCGTGAGCCGTCGCGCCACCTGCGCGAGGAGCGTGCCGTCCGGCACCCCGAGGGCGGGCGGCGCGTCGACGAACGCCCCGCGGAGGAAGCCCATGGCCTCGGCGTCGACCCGCGCGCGATCCGACCCGTCGAGGCGCGCGCGCAACCAGCGCTGCAGGCGGAGCGAGAGGGCTGCGTGGCGCGCCTCGTCCGCGGCGATGCGTCGGTAGAAGCGCCGCACGACGGGGTCCTCCGCGTGGACGGCGTGCCACTCACCGACGAACACACCGAGCAGCTCGCGGCCGCACCCCTCGCGGGCGTTCTCGAGGGCGATCTCGGCGAGCGAGCGCGCGGCGACCGCGGGCATGGCTGGGGGCTGCGAGGGCGTCGCGCCGAAGCGACGCGCGAGGGCGCTCGCCATGCGAACGTGGCGGACCTCGTCGAGCTCGGCGCGGCGGCACGCGCGGAGCAAGGAGGTGGGGGCGCCGTGCGCGCGGAGCTCGGCGCGGAGGGCGGCGAAGGCCTGCACGGCCACCGCCTCGTGGTAGGCCATCCGGGCGAAGTGGCCGCCGAGGTCGGCGGGATCGTCACCGGGCGGAGGAGCGATCGCGCTGACGTGGCGTCGGCCGTCGACCGCGCAGGCCCAGCTGCAGGTGAACTGCGTGCGCGCCGGGTCGTACCAGCACATCGCGGGGTATCCGCCCTCGGACTCGACCCCGCACGCCGCGCGACAATCCGCGGCCGTGCAGTCGCCGGTGGCGATCCGCGACCAGCTCGCGCTGAAGGACGTGCAGTAGGGCGGAATCCCCCCGTCGATCGGCTGCAGCACGCAGCGTCCGACGGCGCCGTCGCCGGCGTCCGTGGTGAGGACGGTGCCGGCGTCCTCGGCGGTCTCGACCATGCCTCCGCAGGCCTGCACGCTCACCGCGACCGCGGAGCCGGCGCTGAAGACGGTGAGCAGGTGGCTCAGATGGGCCCGCAGACCCCGGGCGTGGAGGAGGCTGGACATGCCACGCAGGTAGCATCCGACATGCCAGGGGTTCGAGGGCGTCGCTCGAGGGCGTCGCTTCTCTCCAGCACGTCGGATACGACTGCGCGATGGCGAGCCGCGTGAAGACCCTGGGCGGGCTCCTGTGGAACGTGTTCTTCGCGCTCCCGTTCGTCGCCTCTGGCGCGATCATGGCCTACTCGGGCCTGCGGTCGCTGCTGGCGGGTCAGAGCGCCGGCCTGTTCGTGCTGTCCTTCGGCCTGTTCTTCGGGGGCGCGGGTCTCCACGTGCTCGTGCAGGCCGTCACCAAGCTCGGGTCGGCCGAGGCCCTCGCGGCCAAGGGCAGCGCGCCGCAGCTCGCCGGCTCCCCCGACGCGCTGGCCAGGGTCGCCGACTACCGGCTCGCTGGCCACGACCGCACCGCGCGAGAGATGTACGCCGCCGAGATCGCGCATCCGGCCGGCACGCTCGCGGACCTGCCGACCCGCCCTGGGCAGACCTTTGCGTGGGCCCTCGGCGTGACCGCGAGCCAGCGGGGCGAGGTGGTGTTCGCCGCCCTGTGGCTCGGCTTGACGGTGCCGATGTTCGTCCTCGTCGCCGCGAGCGGGCAGACAGCCGTCGGCACCGCGTTCGTCGGCTTGTTCGTCGTCGTCGGACTCGCCGTTGCGTTCCGCGCGATGCGGCGCTTCCTCGCCCGGCAGCGCCTGCCGCGCGTGGAGATCGATGCCGAGCCCGCCTTCCTGGGATCGCCTGTGCGCGTGCAGATCGTGCAGGAGGGGCCCGCCAAGGTGACGCGGATCCGCGCGCGCTTGGTGTGCAAGGAGCACGTGACCTTCACCGAGGGCACCGACACGCGCACCGAGACCGCCGATATCCTGGAGGAGCCTCTGTTCGACGAGGTGGCCCTCGTGATCGGGCGCGGCGAGCGCTGGACCCGGTCGCTCGACCTCGCGCTCCCCGCCGGACCGCCGTCGTTCGACGCGGCCCACAACCGGGTCGAGTGGGGCATCGCCGTCGACGCGGATCTGGACGGGTGGCCGGACTACGACGAGACGTTCGTCTTCCGCGCGGTGCCACGGGCGGGGAAGGGGGCGTGATGCTGCTGACCCTCGAGCAAGCGCGGGTCTCGCCCGGCGGGGTGGTGCGCGGCCGCGCCGACGTCGAAGACAGCGGTGGGCGGGTCGAGCTGTCGGTCCTCTGGGAGACGGCGGGCAAGGGCAGCACGGACCGCGGCGTGATCCACCACGTCGAGCTGCCGCCCGGCGAGCACGCCTTCGAGGTCCCACTGCCACGCCTCCCGCTCACCTATGTGGGGACGATGATCAAGGTGCACTGGCTCGTGCGCCTGCGACGCATCTCGACCCTGGCCGCCGACGACGTGGTCCAGGAGGAGTTCGAGGTCGCCTGGTGACGGTCCGCCACAACCCCTTCTCGGCGGCGCGCTTCGCGCCGGGCGCCCTGCCGTGGCTCGGCGCGCCGGGCGAGCTCGACGCCCTGGCGGACGCGGCGTT
>CAZUZY010000222.1:0-13981 GCA_964624885.1 uncultured Polyangiales bacterium
GGCGGCGGCGGCCTCGTGCGCGGCCTCGGCGCGGGCCCGCTCGTGGGCCTCGAGCGCCATGGTGACGAAGTCCCCGATCGACCCGGCGAACAGCTCCTCGTCGAGGGTCCAGGGGCGCGCGCCGCCGATGTGCTCGTGGCAGAGCACGCCGATCATGCGCCCGGCGCGGCGGATCGGGACGTCCAGCATGGCGTCGATGCCCAGCGGGCGCAGGTACGGCGTGGAGAACTCCGCCGTGCGCGGGTCGGTGTGGGCGTCGTTCGCCGGGATGCTGCGGTCCTCCTCGAGGGCGCGGAAATAGCCCGGAAAATCCTTGGCACCGAGCACGACACCGCTCGAGTGCACGCCCTCGCCGCGCTGGAACAGATCCAGGCAACGGATCGCGGTGCGCTCGTCGTCGTAGAGCCACACGCTGGCCCGCGCGACGTCGATGGCGCGCGCGGCCACCTCGGTGATCTGGGACAGCATGGCCGGCAGGTCCCCGGCCTCGAGGGCGGGGCTCTGGGCCAGCTCCACGAGGAGCCGGTTCCAGCCGTGGATGCGTGCGCTGCGCTCTTCTACGCTCATGTGCCGGTGCGCTCCCCTTGCGGGCTTCGAGGGGGCCGTCGTCCGTCCCTCGCGAGTCATGGTAGAACATCCCTCGCGAGGACCATGCACGATCTCAGCGAAGGCGATCTCGCCATCCGGCAGCGCAGCGTCTCTCCCTCCACGGCAGAAGGAAGGCGCGACGCCGTCCTCGAGCTCACCTGGCTCGGTCGCAGCGTCGACCAGCAGCCGCGCGAGAAGCTGGCCCCCTACTTCCAGCAGGCGCTCAGCGAGGCCCTGACCGATCGCGCGCGGCTCGAGCTGCACTTCGAGCGCCTCGAGCACGTGAACTCCTCCACCATCACCGCGATCATCCAGTTCATCCAGGAGGCCAAGAGCCGTCGGGTCCCCGTCACCGTGGTGTTCGACCCGGCCCGCCGCTGGCAGCGCCTGAGCTTCGAGGCGCTGCGCGTGCTCTCGGGGGGCGGCCTCGAGCTGCGCTCGGTGTGATGACGCCGCCGCGTCTGCGAGGGCCGGTCGTCGAGGCCTTGCCCACCCCGGATTTCCAGCGCATCGACCAGCTACGGGCCTGCGTCGAGGACGGCTCGCTGTTCCCCAGCGAGGATCCGGAGCTCCGCGAGAGCCTGGCCATCGTCTGCGGCGAGCTGCTCGAGAACGCGGCCAAGTACTCCGACTGGAGCGCCGGACGCGGGGTGTCGCTGACGATGGCCGTCGAGGGCACCGAGCTGGTCGTCCGCGTGGAGAGCCCGGTGCGTCCGGACGACGAGCACGTCCGTGAGCTCCTGGTCGGGCTCGCCTGGCTCGAGGCCCAGCCGAGCGCCGCGGTCGCCTACCAGAACCGGGTGATGGCGATCGCCGCCGCGCGCCCGGGGGGTCCGAGTCGCCTCGGGCTGCTGCGCATCGCCTACGAGGCCGGGTGCACCGTCGCGGCAGAGCTCGATGCGGCACGCACGCGGCTCACGATGACGGCGCGGCTGCCGGCGCGCTAGCGGACGACGATGACCAAGTACGATCTGACGCCGCTGTCTGCCGAGGCGCGCACCCGCCTCGCCGCGGCCCTCGACCCGGAAGAGCGCCGCGTGCTGCTCGCGCACGGCACCGAGCTCCCGTTCTGCGGAGGGCTCCTCGGGAACAAGGAGCCCGGGGTCTACGCCTGTCGCCTCTGCGGGCTCCCGCTGTTCCGGTCGGCCGCCAAGTTCGAGTCGGGTACGGGCTGGCCGAGCTTCCACACCCCGTTCGCCGCCGAGCACATCGCCCGCATCGAGGACCGCAGCCACGGCATGCTGCGCGTCGAGATCCGCTGTCGGCGGTGCGACGGGCACCTCGGCCACGTGTTCCCCGACGGCCCGCCGCCGAGCGGCGAGCGGCACTGCCTCAACTCGGCGGCGCTCGAGTTCTTCGCCGAGGGGACCGAGCCCCCGCAGAAGGCCTGAGCACCCGGAGCGTCGATGGCCGTGGTCCCCGATCTGGTCGACGAGCTCTCGCGGGCGCTCGGCGCGGCGTACGCCGAGCTCACGGTCGTCCACGCCGGCGAGCACGCCTATGCCTTCGGCCTCGCCGTGGTCTCGGAGGACGGCTGGATCGTGGGGGCCGTGCTCGCCACCGAGGAGGGCACCCGCGCGCGCGCGGCGCAGTACGCGGGGCTCTTGTCGGGCGAGCCGGCGGCGGTCGCGGTCGCCATCCGCTGGTGGGACGCCGACTGGCCGTGCGACGAGACCCGCGCCTCGTTCACCCGCGCCAACGCGCTGCTGGCCGAGCACGCTGCCACGAGGGACGTGACCCCGCGCGAGGAGACCTACCTCGCGGCCCTCTTGCGCGTGCGGCAGGAGCTCCCGACCGATCTGCTCGTCGGGGTGTTCGGCGTCGATCCGGAGCGCAAGTCGCGCTCGGTCCCTCGCCTCAACGGGGAGAGCTCGGTCTCGCGCTTCTTCGCGGAGCTCGAGGCCGGCGAGCGCGCCTACGCCGCGCTGCAGCGGTAGGGCCTCACGCGCGCGCGCCGTGGCGGGACAGGCGCAGGAGCACGCCCGCGATCTCGTTGAGCGGGGAGACGAACTCGACCGCGCCGCACGCGGCCGCCTCGCGGGGCATGCCGTACACCACGCAGCTCGCTTCGTCCTGCCCCACGGTGTGGGCACCGGCGTTGCGCATCGCGAGCAGGCCCTGCGCCCCGTCGCCGCCCATGCCGGTGAGGATGGCCCCCACCGCGTTGCACCCGAGGGCAGTCGCGCAGGAGCGGAACAGCGTGTCGACCGAGGGCCGGTGGTGGTTCACGGGGGGCGCGGCGACCAGGCGCACGCTGTACTGCGCGCCGCTGCGCACCACCTCGAGGTGGCGGGCACCACCCGGCGCGAGGAGCACGTGGCCGGGGAGGATGCGGTCGCCGTCGTGGGCCTCGAGCACCCGCATCGCGCACAGGCGGTCGAGCCGCTCGGCGAAGTGGCGGGTGAAGTTCTCGGGCATGTGCTGCACGATCACCACGCCGGGCGCGTCGGCGGGCATGCGCTCGAGCACCTCCCGCAGCGCCTCGGTCCCACCGGTCGAGGCGCCGATGGCGATGACCGTCTCGGTGTTGCGGATCCGAGTCGTGGTGGCAGGGGCTTCGACCGTCCGCGCGACCGCCGACGGGGGCCGGGGGGTGCGGGGCCGCGCGGCCGCGGCGTTCTTCACCTTGGCGACGAGCTCGGCCCGCTGCGCCTCCATGCCTCGACCGACGTCGAGCTTGGGCTTGGTGACGAAGTCGATCGCGCCGAGCTCCAGCGCGCGGAGCGTGGTCTCGCACCCGCGCTCGGTGAGCGACGAGACCATGACCACCGGCATCGGGCGCGCGCGCATCAGCTTCTCGAGGAACGCGATGCCGTCCATGCCCGGCATCTCGACGTCGAGCGTCAGCACGTCCGGCCGGACGCGCTGGATCATGTCCCAGGCGCGCAGGGGATCGGAGGCGGCGCCCACCACCTCGAGGTCCTTGTCGGCGGCCAGCATCTGCTTGAGGAGCTCGCGCATGAGCGCCGAATCGTCCACGACGAGCACACGGGCCTTGTTCATCGGAGGTCTCCCGAATCGGCGATCCCATCGCCCGTGGACGTCACGGCCCACACGCGGCAGCGGCCGGTGTGGGTCTCGAAGGACAGGCGCAGCGGGGCCTCGCCACCGACCCGCTCGGCGGCCACCGGGATCCCGCGCGCCGCGAGGTAGCGACGGGCGAAGGCGATGTTCTGCTCGGCGACCTCCGAGCCCTGTAGCTCGGCCTGCACGTTGCCGCCGCCGACGATCTTGGCCTGCAGGCGGTCGACCGAGGCGCCGAGGCGACGGAGCCGATCGATCAGGGTCTCCATGGCCTGTCCGCCGAACCGGTCGGGGCGCTCGTGACCGTGGCCCTCGGCGAGGGCGAAGTGATTGAGCCCGCCGATCCCGGACTCTCGATCGAACAGGCACACCGCCACGCAGGAGCCGAGCAGCGTGGAGACCTCGGTCGGCTCTCGCGCCGCGTGCACCTCACCCTCGACGATCGACACCGCGCGCGCCTTGGTCTCTTTCGCGACCGCTCGATCCGCCACCTTGCGATACACCGTGGTGCCGTTCGGCGAGAAGATGTCGCGCAGCCAGAACAGGTTCTCGGAGTGACCCGCGAACAGGTAGCCCGCGGGGCCGAGCTGGCGGAAGAACCGTCGATAGAGCCGGTCCTGCGTCGGCTGGTCGAAGTAGATGGTCACGTTGCGGCAGAAGATGGCGTCGAACGTGGCGTTGATCGGCCAGGGCTCCTCGACCAGGTTGATGCGCCGGAACTGCACCATGGAACGCAGCCGCGAAGAGACCTCGCGCTCCGCGCCGGCGGCCACGAAGAACTCGCGGCGCATCGGCTCGGGGACATCGGCCAGCGCCGCGGCCGGGTAGCGCCCGGCCTCCGCCGTCTCGAGCACGTGGGTGTCGATGTCCGAAGCGAGGATCCGGATGTCCCAGCCACTCAGCGACGGGTCGCTGGCGAGCGTCATCGCGAGCGAGTAGGGCTCCTGGCCGGTCGAGCAGCCCGCGCTCCAGATCCGCAGCTTCCGCGCCCCGCGCTGGCGCGCCTCGGGGACCAGCCGCTGGCGGAGGAAGTCGAAGTGGTGGGGCTCGCGGAAGAACTCGGTCTTGTTGGTGGTCAGGCAGTTGACCATCTCCCCGAGCTCCTCGCCGTCCGGATCCCGATCGCGGAGCAGGCTGCAGTACTCGGGGAAGCCGGCGAGGCCGTGGTGGCGGACCCGTCGCGCGAGGCGGGCCACGACCAGCGTGCGCTTCTCGGCGCCGATGTGGATGCCGGCGGTGGCCTTGAGGAGCTCGCGGATCGCCGTGAACTCCGCGTCCGCCAGCGGGAGGTCTTGCACGTCGCGGCTCCTTTCAGGCCGAAAGCTCCGCGGCGGCCACCGCCGGCGCGGCCACGGGGGCGCGCGGGGCATCGTCGAGGGTCCGGTCCACCTCGAGGAGCGTCAGCAGGCGCTTGTTGGTCTTGGCGAGCCCGCGCACGAGCGTCGTGTCCACGCGGGCGCCGAGGTCGGGCGGAGGCTCGATGTCGCTCGCGCGGAGGTCGAGCACGTCGTTCACCGAGTCGACCACCACGCCGACGATCTTGGTGCCGACGTTGAGCACGATGATCAGGGTGAAGCGGCCGTAGGGGAGCGGGGGCAGCCCGAACCGCTCCCGCAAGCCGACGATCGGCACCACCGTGCCGCGGAGGTTGATGACGCCCTTGATGTGCGGGGGGGCGTCGGGCAGGGGAGTGATCGCCGAGAAGCCACGGATCTCCTGCACCCGGAGGATCTCGACCGCGTACTCCTCGGTGCCGAGGCTGAACGTCAGGTACTGGACGACGTTGCCGCTACCCTTGTGCACTGAGTCCGACGGATCCATGGTTCTTCTCCCGGTTGAGTTGCGACGCCGTGCCGAGCCGCGCGACGGCGGCGATGTCGAGGATGAGCGCGACGCCACCGTCGCCGAGCACCGTGGCGCCCATGACGCCCTCGATGCGGTGGTAGTTCTGCTCGAGGGGTCGGACGACCGCCTGCGTCTGGCCGACGAGCTCGTCCACCATCAGCGCGACGCGCATCAAGCCCGCGTCGAGGATGCAGAGGATGGCGCGGCTCGGATCGCGCTCGTCGGTCTCGACGCCGAGCACGGCGCCGGGGCGGATGAGGGGGATGGTCTCGCCGCGCGCCCGCACCACCTCACCGCTCCCGAGGACGGGGTGCACCTGGTCGCGCTTCGGTCGGAACGACTCCACCACGCCCGTGAGGGGCAGCACGAAGATCTGGTTCCCGATGCGGACCGAGAGCCCGTCCATGATGGCCATGGTGAGCGGCAGGCGCACCGTGATCTTGCAGCCCTCGCCGGGCTTGCTCGTGAAGCGGATGGTCCCGTTGAGGGCCTCGACGTTGCTCTTGACCACGTCCATCCCGACGCCGCGCCCCGAGACGTCGCTGACCTTCTGGGCCGTGGAGAGCCCGGGCGCGAAGATCAGCGCGTGGAGCTCGTCCTCGGTGAGCTCGGCCGATTCGGCGACCAGGCCCATGGCGACGGCCTTGCGACGGATGCGCTCGGTGTCGAGCCCGCGGCCGTCGTCGCGCACCTCGATGACGACGGACCCTCCCTGGTGGAACGCACGGAGCACGAGCTGCCCGACCTCGCTCTTGCCGGCCGCGAGGCGATCGGCGGGCGACTCGATGCCGTGGTCGACCGAGTTGCGCACGAGGTGGGTCAGCGGATCGACGATCTTCTCCACCATCGCCTTGTCGAGCTCGGTGCTGCCGCCCTCGGTCACGAGGTCGATCTGCTTGCCGAGCGCGCTGGCGGTGTCGCGGACCATGCGCGGGAACCGATTGAAGACGGCGCCGACCGGCACCATGCGGACGCTGAGCACGCGGTCCTGCAGCTCGCGCATGCTCCGCCCGAACGCGGTGACCCCCTGCTTGAGGCGCACCTTGGCGTCCTGCGAGCCGTCGGTCATCGCCGAGGTGACGATGGAGTGAGCGATGATGAGCTCGCCGACGAGGTTGATGATCTTGTCGATCTTCTCGGTGTCCACGCGGACGGTGGCGCGGGCGCCGGCCTCACGATGAGCGACCGACGCGGTCGGCTCCGGGTCCTTCCCCGCGGCCTTGGCGACAGGGGGAGGCGCGGCCGGCGCGGCCGCCTCGGCCACCGGCACCACCTTCGGCGCCTCTGGGACGGGCGGGGGTGGTGCGGGGGCGTCCGCGGGGGCCGGAGCCTCGATTATGCGGAGGCCGGGCACCGAGGCGACCACCTTCTCGACCTCGACGACCGTCGGCGCGTCGAAGAACGCGAAGACGTCGCGGATGCGCGCCTCGGGCGCCGTGGTGCACAGCGTCACCGTCCAGCGCAGGTACGAGCGACTCGGGTCGAGATCGTCGAGCGAAGGCAGCGCGGAGTCGTCGAGCACGATGCTGCTCACGTCGCCGAGCTCGGCGAGCGCGTGGAGGGCGAGGAGTGGATCGAGCCCCCGCTCGAAGACGTCGGGGGCTGGCTCGAAGCGCACCGTGTAGGTCTGGGCGGCGGGCGGCACCGAGGAGAAGATGCCGCCCCCGACCGCCGACATCGCGAGGATGCGGAGGATGTCCGGATCGTGGCTGGTCTCGACCGCGGCGGCGGGGGTCACCTCCACGATCTCCTGCAGGACGTCGGCCATCGCCTCCGGGGCGACGCCTCCCTCGCGGGCCGCGACGAGCAGGTCGGCCACGATGTCCTTGGCGCGGAGCAGCAGCTCGGTGAGGGGGCCGATGGCGATGCGACCCTCGCGTACACGCTGGAGCAGGTTCTCGAGCGCGTGGGTGAAGCGCAGGACGTCGTTGAAGCCGAACACGCCACAGCCCCCCTTGATGGAGTGGGCGGCGCGGAACAGCGCGTCCAGGAGGGCCCGGTCGTCGGGCGTGTGCTCGAGCGCGAGGAGGGACTCCTCCATGTTGACGAGGTGCTCTTCGGCCTCGTCGAAGAACGCGCCCATGAGGCTCTGGGTGTCGATGGTGCTCATGACTCCTCGGGGGGCTCGCGTTGCTCGGGGACCAGCGACCAGCCTGCGTCGACGCCGGTCTCGGCGACCGCGTTCGTCCCGGCCGTGGACGCGCCTGTCTCGCTCTCGGACTCCACAGGGACCGGATCGGGCCCGCGGGTGACGGGCAGCGTCGGCATGTCGACGGCTTCGCCGGCCTCGAGGGCCTCGTCGGCGGGCCGCTCCGGCTCCTCGACGAGGGGCGCGAGGGGCTCTCTGACCGGCTCGCTCGAGCAGACGAGCGCTCCCTGGACGCCGAGGCGGCGCAGCTCCGCGAGCAACGCCGGGGGGACCGCGCGGAGCTCGAGCGTGTGCCCTTGGTGATCGAGGGCCTGGTGGAGCGCCAGCAACACCTGGAGCGCGGGTCCGTCGAGCGCGGTCAGCCGCTCGCACCGCACCATCACGTCTGCGCTCCGCTCCAGCCGTCGGGCCTGCGTGTAGAGCGTCTGCGCCAGCGGGCCGCGCACCTCGCCGCGGAGCTCGAGCGGGCCCGACGCGGCGTGGACGACGACCTCGCTCAGGGCTTCGGCTTCGATTTCGAGCGCTGGTTCCATGGCTCTCTCAGAACTCCTCGAAGTGGGCGGCGGTGTGGCCGTTGGAGTGACCGTTCGCGCCGTTCAGACGTGCAGGGCGCGGGCCAGGCTCGGCGAGCGCGGCCGTCGCCGCGCGCTCCTTGGAGGCGGCCACGGGGCGGGCCTGGACGACGATCTTCGGGGCGCGGCGCTGGGCCGGAGATCCGCGCTCGCTCTCGCCCTGGTCGAGGCGGAACCGCGCGACCAGGCGCTGGAGCTGCTCGGACTGCCCCGCGAGGCCCTGGGCCGTGGACGACAGCTCCTCGGTCTGGGCGGCGTTGGACTGGGTCACCTGGTCCATCTGGGTGACGGCCTTGTTGACCTGCTCGATGCCGGTGTTCTGCTCGCGCGAGGCCGCCGCGATCTCGCTGATCATGTCGGTGACCCGCTTCACCGAGGTGACGATCTCGCGCAGGGTCTCGCCGCTCGAGAGCACGTGCTTGGAGCCGGCCTCGACCTTGTCCGCGGAGTCGCTGATCAGGCCCTTGATCTCCTTGGCGGCGGCGGCGCTGCGCTGCGCGAGGTCGCGGACCTCGGCGGCGACCACCGCGAACCCCCGACCTTGTTCGCCGGCGCGCGCGGCCTCGACCGCGGCGTTGAGCGCGAGGATGTTGGTCTGGAAGGCGATCTCGTCGATGGTGGTGATGATGTCGGCGATGCGCCTCGAAGACTGGGTGATCTCGTTCATGGCGCTGACCGCGGCGCCGACCACCGAGCCACCCTTCTCGGCCACGTCGCGCGAGTTGGCGGCGAGCTGGGCCGCGTGCTGCGCGTTGTCGGCGTTCTGCTTGACCGTGGCGGCGACCTCCTCGAGGCTGGCCGCCGTCTCCTCGAGGCCGGAGGCCTGCTCCTGCGCCCCGCTCGAGATCTGGTCGGCGGCGCCCGACAGCTGCTGCGAGGCGGTGGCGACCTCCTCGGCCACGGTGCGCACCTCCCGGATGGCCGTGTTGACCGCCGCGATGGTCGTGTTGAGGGCCTTGGCCGTCTCGCCGAGCTCGTCCTTGGAATCGATGTCGATCCGGACGGAGTAGTCACCCTTGGCCACTTGCTCGAGGACCGTGACGGTCCGGGCGAGGGGCGTGGCCACCGCGCGGCCGGTCACGATGCCGATCAGGATCCCGAGGAGCGCCGCGGCCACGATGACGGCGACGAGGGTGTTGCGGTTGCGCGCGTAGATGACGTCGGTCTCGTCCGCCGCCTGCTTGGCGAGGGCGTCCTTGGAGTCGACGATGCGGGACATCGCGTCGCGGATCCGATCCCCGGCGGCCGCGGCCTTGCCGAGCGCCGCGAGCGCGCCCGGGCGATCCTTGGCGATGGCCAGGCGCGCGGCGTCGCGCAGGCCGGCGAGCCACACGCTCCGCTCCTTCTTGACCTCGGCCATCCGCGTCCGGAGCTCCTCGGAGACCAGGAGCTTCTCGGTCGCGTCGAGGGACTTGGCCAGCGCGGCCTCCTGCTCGTCGAGCTTGCGCAGCAGGCGGTCCTGTTCCGCGACGTCCTCGGCGAGGAGGATGTTGCGGGCGGTGACCCGCACGTCGAGCATGGTGATCTCGGCCCGCATGGCCTCGACGGTCCCCATGAAGTCCCGCTCGTAGAGCTTGTTCAGACGGAGGTTGATGGTGTCTGCGCTGTTGTTGCCGACCCAGCCGACCCCGACCATCGCGACCACCAGGATCGCCACGGCCAGCAGGATCTTCTTCATCGTCTTGAGGTCGTTGAACCATTTCATGGTTTCGCTCCACCGAGCTGCGTTGGACGTGGCAGGCGCGCCGTGTGGCGCGTCGTGGCAGTGCTCCGCCTCGGATGGGCTCGGAGGCTGCCCCTGCGGCCCAGAACGGACGGCGACCCCAACCGTTGAGGCCCGTCCTGCGGCAAAAGTCCGCGAAAAAGTTGCTGTTCCAGTCGCGAAGACGCAGACGACGCGTGTCTCGGGATCCGCGTAGGCGTCAGAGCAACGGTCGTGCCGCGTCACGACGCCCCCGGAGCAGAACTAACGTCCACGCGCCCCGTGATCCGACCTGGACGCCGTCAGCCCGTTGGCGCTCCGCCGAGACGGTGACGACCGACGTCCGCCAGGGTGCGCGCCGCGGGGACGATGGAGTATAGGCCGCCGGTGTCCGCTCCCGCCGCGCCCGCGCCCCCGCTCGCCGATCCCACGCCCCTCGGTCTCATCGGCCTCTCGGTCGGCTGCGCCGCGCTGCTCCCCGCGGCCTTCGGGGTCAAGGCCTCGCTCACCCCGGAGGGCCTGCGCATCGCCGCCATGTTCTGCCTGCTCTTCGGCGCCGGCGGGCAGTTCCTCGCGGGCCTCATGAGCTTCGTGAACAAGAACGTCCTCGGCGGGACGCTGTTCACCGCGTTCTCGTTCAACTGGATCATGAACTGGTGGTCGCTCAGCGAGCTCGCCCAGGGGCGTCTGCCCAACTCCGCGGTCGTGCTGTCGGTCGATCTGTGCTTCCTCCTGGTCTTCCTCGTGATGACCGTGGCCTTCGGGTTCCACTCGAAGCTTCTCTTGCTGTTCCTCGGCGACATCGATCTGCTCTACGTCTGCCGCATCCTGCGCGACGTGCTCCACGCGCCGTCGTTCGGCGTCGGCATCGCCTGGCTGACCGTCGGCCTCCTCGCGATCGCGCTCTACCTGGCGTTCGCCCTCGTGCTCAACGCGGCGTCGGGGCGGACGCTGCTGCCGCTCGGCGGGCCGGCGTTCGGCGCTCCGCCGTCCGCGGGCACCTGAGCGTCAGCGTGGCCGCGCGGTGCGCCCGCTCGGCGGGCGACTGCCACCATCGGTCAACAGACTCTCTGCGTGCTCGGGCGGCAGATCGAGGTCGCGGACCAGGCGGAACCCGCCGCGCGGCGTCGACTCCTGGAGGCCGTAGCGGCGACGCGCGCGGAGCGAGCAGCTCTCGGGGGCGTCGCGGTAGCAACCGCCGCGGGTGACGGCGCCGGTCGCGCGGGAGAGAGGCTGCGGCGTGCGTCCGGGCGTCACCCAGTCGGCCACGCCCCCCGCGAAGTCGAGCGCGCCGTAGGGCGAGCAGTCGACGGGGAACGCTCCCGACGGCATCGGTCGCGGCGGCCCGTCCTGGGCCTCGCGGTGCAGGCAGTACGCGCCGTCGAAGGCCTCGCCCCAGGGGTGCCGTCGTCCGTCGACCCCGCCGCCGGCCTTCTGCCACTCGATCTCGGTGGGGAGGCGGTAGGCGACGCGGTCGCGCCGGGACCGCCAGGCGGCGTACACCGCGGCGCTCTGGCCCGAGATCCCGAACACCGGCAGCGCGCGCAAGAGCTCGGTGTCGTCGCCGTACTCGGTGATGCGCAGGGGCACGAAGGAGTCGCCGTCCCACCGGAAATAGGCGGCCTCGTCGAGGCCTCTCGGTGTGTGGTAGCGCGCGCGCTGGGGCAGCTCGGTGTGGACCCACGCGAGGAACTCGAGGTACTCGCCGAACGTGATGGGGCGCGCCTGGACGACGAAGGTGGGCACGTCGACCGTCTGGACCTCGAGGCCGTCGCCGAGGTCGACGAGCGCTGGACCCCCGGGCACCAGCACCTCACCGACCGACGTGGTCGGCACCTTCGGGCGATCGAAGTCCACCACCAGCGACGCGTTGGGGCCGACGAAGATCGGACAGTAGAGCGTGCCCCGGCCGCTCGTGAGCCGCAGGCGGTGCGACCCGACCGGGACGCGCAGCGAGATCGGCGGTCGACCGAGGTCTCGCGCGCCGTCGATCACCAGGCGGCGATCCCGCGCGACGTAGGTCTCGAGCGACACGTCACAGGGCACCGGCCAGCGGAGCGTGAGGCTCCCCGACTGCGCGGGCCCGTCCGGGCCGTCGTCGTCGTACTGGCGGACCAGCTCACCGTAGTAGGCCTCGTCGAAGGCGTCGCGGCGCCCGCGCGCGCGCTGCCGCTCGATGGCCCAGAGGTAGGCGAGCCCGCGCCGCGCCTCGCGGTGCTGGGGCAGCTCGACGAGCGCGCGCTCGAACGCCGCCGCCGCCTCGCGCAACGTGCTCGCGGCCATCGCGTCGAGCATCACGACCCGATCCTCGGCGTCCCACACCGGCCGCTTGTCCTCCGGCGGGGCGAACGGTGCGACCTGCGCGCGCAGCGCCGCCACCTCGGCCACGCGCTCGCCGCGGCTGTCGACGAAGTCGCGCAGATCGGCGGTGAGGCGCTGGCCCTCGGCCACGAGCTGCTCCACCCGGCGGCGGCGCTGTTCGAGCGCAGCCGTCCCCTCGAGGTGCGCCTCGACGGCGGCCGCGAAGGCGCGGACCGACCCGTAGCGACGCTCGGGCGCGTGGGCGAGGGCGCGCAGCACGACCTCCACCAGGCCCACGACGCTCGGGCCCCGCGCCGAGAGCCGCGACACGTCGACGTGGTCGCCATAGCCCTGCCCGGCGAGCAGTGCGGCGCGGGTCGCGTCGTCGTCCCGGAGGGCCGGCTCGAGGGCGAGCAGCTCGTAGAGCAGGGCGCCGAGCGCGAACACGTCGATGCGCCGATCGACCACGCCGCGGAAGGCCTCGTCGAACTGCTCGGGGGCCGCGTAGCCGAGCGTGCCGCCGCGGTAGACGAGCGGCCCGTCCAGGTGGTGAGCGAGGCCCCAGTCCACCACCACCACCTCGCCGTGGGTGCCGATCACCACGTTGGAGGGCTTGATGTCGCAGTGGGCGATGCCCCGATCGTGCGCGAACTCGATCGCGTCGCAGACCGAGAGGAACACGCGGAGGAGGCGCCCGACGGGGAAGTCGTGGTGCGCGTCGGGGTCCCCGCGGCGCAGATCGATCACGATCTGCTCGAGCGTTCGTGGCTCGAGCACGCGCATCACGTAGAACGGAGGGGACTCCGAGAGCTCGTACACCGGGACGATGTTCGGGTGCTCGAGCCCGCCGAGGAGGCGCGCCTCGCGGGCGAGCAGCTCGGCGTAGCGCGCATCGTCCTGCCGCAGCAGCACCTTCACCGCGACCCCGCGACCGAGGACCCGGTCCTCGCACTCGAGCACCGCGCCGAGGCCTCCTGATCCGAGGACGCGGCGCGGGACGTAGCGCCCGGCGGCGTCGAGCGGGACCCCGAGCGGCACGTCGATCGGGCGGGGTTTCCCCGAGGGATCCTGCGGGAGGGTCGTGCGCGATCGCGGCGCCTCCGGCGCGGGCCGGTCGCTCACTTCGAGCCGTCGCCCTTCTTGGCCTTGGCGCGGAGGATGCGCGCGGCCTCCTTGTAGGCCGGGGTCTCGGGGTGATCCTTGGCGAGCTGCTCGTACAGCTTGGCCGCGAGCTCGTACTGACCCGCCGCCACGGCGTCGACCGCCTCGCGCTCGGTGGTCTTCTTGGCCGGGTCGGTCTTGGGGTTCCCGGGGGCGCTGGCGCTGGGGAGAGGAGCAGGCGGGGCCGTGGCCACGGGGGGGGCGCTGCCGGCGCTCGTGGGCGGAGGGGCGGAGGAGGGCGGCGTCGGGTCGGGGTCGTCGGTCGGCGGCTTCTTCTTCTTCTTCGGCTTGGGATCGTCGTCGTCGTCGGAGGCGGACGTGGACGCCGAGGTCGAGGTCGAGGCCGCGGGCTTCGGCTTGCCGCGTGGCGCCGGGTCGTCCTCGAACCCGTAGAACACCATCACGAAGGCGAGCGGCAGCAGCACCAGGATGATCTTCTTGACCACCGAGGTCTCTCGCCACGCCTGGGCGAGCTTGCTCGGGTCCTTGCGGATGGCCGGCTTGGTGGTCGTCTGCAGGTGCGGCGGGACGTCGTCCGGCGGAGGCGGTGGCGGAGGAGGTGGCGCCGCGAACGGCGCGGCGAACGGCGCGGGCGCGGGGCCGAACGCCTCCGGGCCCATCACCGGCGGCCAGGGCGTG
>CAZUZY010000223.1:0-13964 GCA_964624885.1 uncultured Polyangiales bacterium
CGAGCTCGCGGAGCGCGCGCAGCGGGCGCTCGACCGCGGGGTCGGACTCACCGCGTCGGTGGAGGGTCGCGAGGCCGCGGGCCAGCGCGCGCGCGCCGATGGCCCCCGCCTCACCCGCGAGGATGCGTTTCGCGAGCCGGTCCCACAGGTCGCGTCGCTCGGAGAACAGGTAGGGCGTGGCCGCCGCCACGGCCGCGAGCACCCACGGGTCCTCGTCGCGCGAGGAGATGATCTGCGCGAGCTGCCCGGCCAGCATGGCGAACCGCTCCGCGGGGAGGGATGCGAAGGCCGTGATGGCGCGCTGGCGGAGCACCTTGGACTCGCCGAGCACCCAGTCGAGGAGGGTGCCCTGCATCTGCTCGAGGGGGCCGGTCAGCCGACCGAGCGCGCGGGCCGTGTGCACCCAGACCAGCGGCTCGGGGTGCAGCAGGAGCGGCTGCAGGGTCTGCAGGGTACGCCCGACGAGCTCCGGGTCGGCACCGGCGGGCAGCCCGCGCACCGAGATCTCGAGGCATCGCGCGGCGAGCACCCGCCCGCGCAGGGCGCCGTGGGCGGGGCGGTACACGAGCTCGTCGAACACCGACGCGGCGCCGAAGATCCACGGCCCGAGCGCCGGGACCTCGAGCGCGCTCGCCCCGGCCTCCCAGACGAGGATCTCGAGCCGCGCGCGGGCCTCTCGGTTCTCGGGCGCGGCGAGCGCCTGGCCGTCGCCGAGCAGCGGCGCGCACCCGAGCGCGTCGAGCAGCGGACCCTTGACCACCCGGTCTCGCGCGACCGCGACAGCGCGCTCGGCGAAGCCGGCCTGTACGGCGATCGCGAGCAGCCCGGCGAGGCGCACGTCGCGCCGCTCCGTGGCGGCGGCGCACCACGCGAACAGCGGCTCGGCCACGGCCGGCTCGATGAACAGCTCGCCGAGCGCGGCGACGTGCGGCTCCGAGAGGCTGAGCGCGGCGAGATCGCCGGCCTGCACGGCCGCGACCAGCGCGGCTTGGTCCTTCGGGTCGACGGCCTCGGGGGTGATCTGGACCACGAGGCAATGTACCGCGTGGCCGGTCAGGGCGGCGGGTCTTCGGGCGTCGCCGAGGGGGTGTCCCTCGCTGCGAGGTCGCGGAGCGCCGTCGGACGGCTGAGCCGCGCGCCGCCCTTGCCGAAGCGCAGGCGCTGGGCCGGGTAGATGCTGCGGTGCCCGCTGAGCAGGTAGGCGAGCACGCACACGATCACGACATGCGGGAACACGTGACCACCGAGCAGCTCCATCGCCATGATCGAGAGCGCGAGGGGCGTGTTGGACGAGGCCGCGAACACCGCCGCGAGGCCGACCCCGGCGCCGAGCTCGAGGGGCAGGCCGAGCAGCCGCGCGAGCAGGTTCCCGAGCGCGGCGCCCACGAAGAACAGGGGCGTGACCTCTCCGCCGAGGAAGCCGGCGCCGAGGGTGACCGCCGTGAAGAGGAGCTTGGCGGCGAACGCCGTGCTCGCGAGGCTCGGATCGTGGAACGCGCGCACGATGGTCGGCACGCCGAGGCCGAGGTAGTCGCTCGTGCCGAGCAGCTTCCACAGGAGGACGACCACCGCACCGCCCACGAACATGCGGAGGGGCAGCCGCGGGACGCGCTGCTCGCCCTGCTTCTTGAGCAGGTGGGTGAGCTCGATGAACGCCATCGTGGCGAGCGCGATCGCCGCCGCGAAGAGCGCCCACTTGCCCAGCAACAGCGGGGTGAGCGGCAGGCTGGGCGCGGCCGGGTACGGCGTGTGGACGATGCCGAGGGCGCGCGTCACGAGGTCACCCACCAGCGAGGCCACCAGCGCGGGCACGAGGGCCTGGTACTCGATCTGCCCCAGCACGATGAACTCGAGGCCGAAGACAGCCCCTGCGATCGGCGTGCCGAACACCGAGCCGAAGCCACCCGCCACACCCGCGGCGAGCAGCTGGCGGCGCAGCGAGCCCTCGAGGCCGAGGCGGTGCGAGACCCAGTCCGAGAGGCTCGCGCCCATCTGCACCGCGGTGCCCTCGCGCCCCGCGCTGCCGCCGAACAGGTGGGTGAGCACGGTGCCGAAGAGCACCATCGGCGCCATGCGCAGCGGGAGCTCCGGGCCGTCGTCGTGGATGGTGTCGATGACCAGGTTGTTGCCGCCCTTGATCGGCTGACCCCAGCGCTCGTAGACGAAGCCGATCGCGAGGCCGGCGAGGGGCAGCGTGTAGACGATGGCCTCGTGGTGCTCGCGGAACTGGGTCGCGCGATCGAGCAAGAACAGGAACAGCGCTGACGCCCCGCCGCACAGGCCACCGACGACCGCGCCGAGGCCGATCCACTGGGCCAGCGTGGAGAGGGAGCGTTCGGTGGTTCGGGTCATCCGGCTGTTCTCGCGCCGGAGACCCGTTCGTGAGCGAGTCCTACGGCGCCCTTTCCCCTCGGGAGTGGACGTTCGTAGGAGTCATCGGCGCCATCGAGGACGCGGGTGTCGGCGGACTCCACCGCCATCGTGCGTGTCCCGAGCGTGCTCCGGCCGGTGCGTGGCTGTCAAGCTACCGCTTGTGCTTCTGCGCCTCGGACATCTCCTTGGCGAGGCGCTCGCCGTCGCTCAGGCGGGCGAGCTTGGAGACGAGCCCCGGGGCGAAGGCCGCGAGGTACCCGCCCGCGACCTGCTCGAACGCCGCGACGTCGATCTCGGCCGTGTCGTCGCGGATGGCCCGTAGCACCGCCTGGGCGACATCCCCCGGGGTGCGGGTCCCCGCGCCCGGCGGCAGCTGCACACCGGTGTTGTGGAACATGCCCGCGTCGCGGATGAAGCCGGGGAAGATCGTGGAGACGCCGACGCCGGTCCCGTGGAGATCGTCGCGCAGCCCGAGCGCGAAGCCGCGCATGCCGAACTTGGTGGCCGAGTAGAGGGCGGTGCCGCGCGCGGCGACCTTGCCCGAGATCGAGGAGATGAACACGATCTGCCCGCGGCCGCGGTCGACCATGCGCTCGGCGAAATAGCGCGCCATCAGGATCGGCACCTCGAGGTTGACCGCCATCGCCCGGGTGATCTGCTCCTCGGTGAACTCGAGCAGCGGCCCGCTCGCGGGGAGCGCGGCGTTGAGGACCAGGACGTCGACGGGACCCGCCTCCTCGCAGAGGCGGTGCACGTCGGCGCGCACCGCGAGGTCGGCGACGACCACCCGCGCCTTGGTCTCGGCGGCGAGCTCCTGCATGGTCTCGGGCCGACGCCCCGAGAGGACGAGCTTGGTCTCGTGCAGCTTGAGGGCGCGCGCGATGGCCGTGCCGATGCCGCCGTTCGCGCCGGTGACCAGTGCCGTGACGGTGTGATCGAGCTCCATGCGCGTGGGTATCGCGGCCGCGCGTCTGTGTCGACCCTCGCTCGATGGCGGGCGGCGTTCTCGCTACGTTCGCGTGGTGGCTCCCGACGACCCGCGCGCGCCCCTCGTGTGGACAGAGACACGCATCCGCGTGACCCGCCCCTCGCTCGGGCCGTTGTCGGCGATCCTGCTGTTCCTCGCGATACTGTTCGGGGGCGGCACGATCTCCACGGCATCTTCGTCGTTGCCTGGGCCCGCGCCGGCGTTGGGCGCATTCGCGGTGCTCTTCGCGTGGCTCACCGTACGCTCGCGCCACTGGTTCCTCGACGGCAAGACGGTCGCCCTCGACGGGGTGGTCCGGGTCGACGACGCGGGGATCACCTACGCGGGCGGCAACTTCACGCCGCGCGAGGACATCGCCCACGGGCTCGTGTCGAACACGGGTGTCCGCATCGTCGAGAAGGGCGGTGGCTGGCTCGACATCGACGGCCCACGGTCCGAGGCGCGGACGATGCTGGACCGCCTCAGCCTCGGCGTGGGCCACCGCGCGGCCAGCATCGCGGTCAACAGCGCTGGGCGCGCCGCCGCCCTCGGCGTCGTCCCGTTCTTCTCCACCCTGGGGTTCGCGCGATTCATCGGGTCGGGGCGGGCGTTCGCGGCGGTCGCCGGAGCGCTCATCGTCGCGGTCAACCTCTGGAACGCGTGGCGTTCGCTCCGGCGGCCGAGCAAGGTCGGGATCGGCCTCGACGTGGTGACGATCCATCGCCCGATCGGCGGGACGCTGTCGATCCCGGTGCGACGGATCACCGAGGCGGCGACCGACGCCGAGGGGGCGCACCTCACGCTCGAGGGCGGCGAGCACGTGTCGATCCCCTGCGACAAGGTCACCGACGCCGAGCTCGTGGCCGAGCGGGTCCGCGAGGCGATCGAAGCGGTCCGCGCAGAGGCGCCGCCCATCGCCGCGCTCCTCGTCCGGGAGGGGCGCACGGTCGGCGACTGGCTCTCCAGCTTGCGGCGGCTGCTCACCGACGATGGCGTCGGCAAGTACCGGGTCGGGGTGGACCGTCCGGCGCTCCTCGCGACACTCGAGGATCCGGCCGCGCCGGCGGAGGCGCGCGTCGGCGCGGCGATCGCCCTGGGAGAGCGCCTCGACGACGACGGACGCGCCAAGCTGCGCGTCGCGATCGACACGGCCGCCGACGTTCCGCTGCGGGTAGCCCTCGAGGCGGTGGAGGGGGGCGACGAAGACGAGCTCGAGCGAGCGGTGGAGCAGCTCAAGGCAGAGCGTAGCCCTTCGCCCTGACCACGACGGCCGGGGGCACGTGCTCGCGCTCGAACGCCGCGAAAGCCGGCGCGAGCGCTCGCCAGTGACCGAGGAACGGCGAGTCGGCGTGAGCGCGGAGGTTCTCGTCGGTCAGCGCGAAGGGGAGCGCCTGGACGGACACGAACGGCTGGCCCGCCCGGAGCGCCGCGCGCATCAGCCCGTAGATCTCGGTGATGGCGGCGTCGCCCATCGCATAGCACCCGATCGACACGCAGCTGCCGTGCACCATCAACGCCGAGCCCGTCCAGCCCTGCGCGGCCTCGTAGGCGTTGGGGTAGCCGAGGTCGAACGAGAGGTGGAACCGGCTGTGCGGGTTGAGCTGCCCGAGTCCGACCCGGTAGAGGCCCTCGGGGGCCTGGAGATCCCCCTCCTTGCGCTTCGGGCCGAGGCCGCCAGAGAACCGGCAGATCGGATACCGCTCGAAGAGGACGTAGCGCGCGTCGGCCTTGGTCCAGACCTCGAGCACCGCGGGTTCCTTGAAGATCCGCACGAACACCGGCGCGCCGAGGTGGCTGCCCTTCGCCTCCAGGCGGGCCGCGAGGTCGGGCCGCGGCGCCGGGCTCGGGCCGATCGACGCCACCACGAGCACCGCGGTCACCGCTGAGAGGAGGAGCCGGCCGACCATCGGCCGGAGAACGCTCGACCGCCGCGCGCTAGTCCTTGGCGAGCGCGGGGTCGCCAGCGGCCGCGCACGCCTCGGCCCACTCGCCCGCGGTCGCGCCGTAGAGGTGCGCGCGGAACTTCACGAGCCCCACGCTCGCGATCGCGCGATCGACGAGCAGCCCGGAGGCCGGGTAGGTCTCGGCCTCCTTGCGCGCGAAGAACCCCTTGCCGAGGAGGTCGCCGAGCCTGGGTGGCGTGGTGACCTTGGCCTTCCACTTCTCGAGCTCGAGGCCGCCGTACTTGCCGCTCACCCACACGGCGAGCCCCTCGCCCATCGCCGCGCTCCCGGGCGCTCCCCAGGCCGCGGTCGTGAGCACGTGGGTCCCCTCGTGCGCGACGAGGCCCTCGAGCGCCCCGCCCTTCTTCGGGTCGAACCGCACGACGTGGAGCGTGTGCGAGGAGGGGACGGCGTGGCCGTCACCGCCGTTGCCGGTGAGCTTCCCCTTGGTCGCGCGGTCTGGGTACAGGAAGACGTCGACCGTCGGCGCCCCGTCGAGGGACAACCGGTCGACGACGCGGTCGAGGCCGCGCACGCACGCCTCGACGTACGGCCCGTCGTCCTGGGACGCGGGCTCGCTGGCGAGCGACGAGAAGCGCAGCTTGCCCCCGTGGAACGCGCGCTCGGTCGCGCGGAAGGCCACGTGCGACGCCCGTGCCTCGAGCTCGGCGACGACCTTGCCCGCGCGACGCACCCAGGTCCCCTTGGTGACCACGCCGAAGCGGTCGGCGACGACGATGGCGTGCTGCCCGTGCGGGACGGCGTTGATCTCGGCGACGCCGGGGTCGCCTGTGCCCGCGTAGACGAGCATCTCCGGGAAACCGGGCCCGTCGGCGTCGGCCGCGCGCGCCGGGACGACCGTGATCAACAGCAGGTCGTCACCCACGAAGGTCTCGCCGCCGAGGACCAGCTTGCCTCGTTCGAGCTGGAAGGGGAGCGTCGGCGCGAGGGTCGAGAGCGCCGCGTTCACGTGCGGGCCACCATAGACGACGGGGTGCCCGGGCCACGCGGCGGTTCCCTTGCTGACGACGAGGGTCGTGTCGTCGGCGAGCGTCGACGCGGGGAAGAACATGCCCTGGACGAGGCGAGCCTGCGCGCGGACGATCCGGTCGGCGGCCTCGTCCCCCTGCGTGCCGACCACGAACGTGGGCGCGCCGCGCGCGAGGAACGCGTTGGGCGTCGTCGTCGAAAGGGCCGCGGCGCTGGCGCTCGGCGCCGCGGCGACGGGCTTCGGCGGGGGCTCGGGGGCCGGCTCCTTGCGACTGCATCCGGCGATCGACACCACGAGGAGGAGGGCGCGCATGCACGGAGGAGAGGCCCCGCGAGAGGCTCGGTCAAGGGGCCGTGCGTGCGAGACGGACCGCCGCCGACAAGGGGGCCTCGCTCGCGAGACGCGAGCGCACGGAGACGAAGCCGGTCTGGTCCTCGTCGGCCCGCGCGAGGCGCACGGTGGCGCTCGACCACCCGTCGAGCCGCACACCGACGTCACCTCCGGCGCGGCGGACGACGACCTGGTACTCGGGCACCCGATCGACGTAGCGCACCTCGAGACGCACCGTGGCCGTGAGGCCGTCGACGACGAGCTCACGCCACTTGCGCCGCATCGTCACGAGGATTCCACGGCCGCGGAGAGCGGGATAGGCTCCCTCGATGGCCATCCGCGGCGCCGAGCAGCTCACCGATCAGCAGTTCGCCGACGAGATCGCTCGCGGTGCCCGGGTCGTGATCTTCGAGTACACGATCTCGATCCTGGTGATGACCTTCAAGCGCGGGTCCGATCCGTTCCTCGTACGACCGGGCGAGGGCACGTTCGGCAGGAGCTGGCCCTATTCGCTGCTCTCGCTCCTGTTCGGCTGGTGGGGCGTCCCCTGGGGGTTCATCTGGACCCCGATGGCGCTCTACACCAACTTCTCCGGCGGCCGCGACGTGACGCAGCAGCTCTACCACTGAGACCATAGGCTCGTTCGATGCGATCTCTCTCTTGGCTCGTCCTTCTCGGCGTGGGGTGCTCGGAAGGGGCGTCGACCGTCGTCGTCGACGACGCGACCGCGGAGGTGCTCGCCGACGCCGCGAGCGACGGTTCCGGCCCGGACGCCGCGAGCGACGGAGTGCCCTCCGAGGTGGCGGGCGACGCCGACGGCGGCCGCTGCGGCTGCACCGACTACACCGACCCCGTGGCGGTCGGAACCCTGCCCGCGGTGTCCAAGGAGACGTCCGGCCTCGCCGCGAGCCGCAAGAACCCGGGCGTCCTCTACGCCCACAACGACTCGGGCGACACGGCGCGCATCTTCGCGCTCGACGAGAAGGGCGCGCTCCTCGGTCAGCTCGGCTTCGGCGGTGTGACCGCGGTCGACTGGGAGGACATCGCCGTCGGTCCGTGCGCCGAGGGCTCGTGCGTGTTCGTGTCGGACGCGGGCGACAACGCCAAGGCGCGCAGCGACTACGCGCTCTATGTCGTCCCGGAGCCGTCGCTCGACGGCAAGCCCTTCGCGACCCAGACGCTCGCGCCCCGGCGCATTCCGTTCTCGTACCCGGACGGCAAGTGGAACTGCGAGACCCTGCTGGTCCACCCGACCACCGGTCGCGTCTACCTCGTGACCAAGGACGACAAGATCGACGGCGGCGTCTACGCGTTCCCCGAGAAGCTCGAGCCCGGGGTGGCCGTCACGGTCGAGAAGGTGGGCTCGGCAGCGGGGACCAAGGGCAGCCTCGTCACCGGCGGCGACGTCTCGCCGTGTGGCGATCGCGTGCTGCTGCGTACCTACGGGTCGCTGCTCGAGTACACCCTCGGTCCGGGCCTGACGGTCGGCGACGCCCTCGCGACCAAGCCCCGCGTGGTCCCCGTCGCCACCGAGGCGCAGGGCGAAGCGGTCGCCTTCCGCCTCGACGGCCGAGGGTACTTCACGGCCTCCGAGGGGAGCCTCGCCACGCTGTCGCTCACCGGCTGTCGCTGACGGGAGTATCTTCCGGACATGGACGGCCTCGGACTCCTGACCCTGGTGGAGGAGGTCCAGCGCCGCCTCGCCGCGCGGAGCGACGTCTTCGACGTCCACGAGATCGAGATCGGCTCCCGCCTCGGCGAAGACGAGCTCGTGAGCCTCGAGGTGGCGCTCGGCGTCACCCTGCCGGAGCCGCTCCGCGCCTTCTACGTCGACGTCGGCCGGTTCCTCTCGTTCCGCTGGTCGGTGCGGCGCGGCCAGGGCGAGCACCTCGGGTGCGTCGGCGAGACCCCGGAGGGGCGCTTCGAGCTGGAGCCGGCGGAGCGGCTACGGCAGGCCTGGACGCCCGAGCGACGCGCCGACGTGCCGCGCGTGCTGCGCGTGACCTCCGACGGCTACGGCGACGGCTACGCGCTCGCCTTCGGAGACGGCGCCCCGCGGGTCGTCTGGTACACACACGACGGCCCGCCGAAGGATGCCGTGGTCGCCTGTCACGCGTCCGTCGAAGGGTGGCTCACCGCGTGGGCCCGGGTCGGGTTCGCGTTGGGTCCTTCGACCACGGCTCTCGAGCGCTTCCTCGCGACACCTTGAAATCTCGCCGCCGCGTGCGCAGGTTCCAGAGGTTGCGCCTCCACGCCGAACCCGCAGTGGCCCCCTCGGCCGAGCTTGCCGCGATCGAAGCGGTCGTCGCCGGGCACCGCACGCTCGAGGAGGTCGTTCGCTGGGCCTTCGGCGAGACCCCACCGCGCCTGTTCGCGCAGGCTCGCACGGCGGGCCTCGGGGATCGCGAGGCCCGGGTCACCGAGGCCCCCGGCTTCGACCTCTACGTGCAGGACGAGTACACCCACGACGTCGTCGTCCCGTGGGATTCGGAAGGACGACTGTTCCTCGTCTACGACACGACGTGACTCGGGGGGGTGACCGCGGTCGCGGTCTTCGACCATCGCCCGACCCCGCACGAGCTGCTCGCCGCGCGACACGCAGCGGGCTGGACGCCGACCCCGACGGGCACCCGCACCGGTCCCCAGGTGCTCGGCTTCGCCGGGTGCGTGCTCGGCGGCCGGCAGGCGCTATGATGGCCGGCATGCGACGGTGGTCGGTGCTCGTGTTCGTGGGTCTCTCGGCGTGCAGCAGCTCGAGCTTCGACGTGGGCAGCGGTGACGCGGCCGTGGACTCGGGCGGCGGCGACGCCACGGCAGACTCCAGCGTCGTGGACACCGGCGCAGCCGACACGGGCTCGACCGACGTCGGCGACACCGGACGACCCGACCTCGGGACGGACACCGGCGCCGGGGACACGAGTCCGGTCGATGCCCCGAGCGATGCGCCGCCGAGCGACGCGCCGACCGATGCCCCGAGCGATGCGCCCGCCGACGCCCCGGCCGATGCCCCGATCGACGGTGGCACCTGCCCACGCCCACCGAGCACGTCCACTTTCCCCACCGACACGCTCGGGTGCACGGAGCTCCTCGCCAAGTACCCCCCGTACTTCGACGACGCCCGGACCTGCTCGTGCGACGAGGACTGCAACCAGAAGATCGACCGCGGCTTCTGCGGCTGCGAGGCGTGGGTCAGCGAGGGCAACGACGCCTACCCGGCCCTCGTGGCGATGCAGGAGAGGTGGAAGAAGCTGAGCTGCAGTGTCGCCTGCCCCAAGGTCCTCTGCTCCGGCGCCGGCACGGCGAAGTGCGAGAAGCTCACCGGTAGCCCGCTCGGCAAGTGCCGCGTCGGGCCGGGCTGACCGCGGAAACTTCCGCAACCGACGGTATTGCTTGGTTCCGGTATTGCTTGGTTCGCGCACCGGCGAGCCGTTTCCTAAGGCCCGCGCCACCACGGCGCGATGAACCGCAAGCTCCTCGTCCTCGCCTTCGCCCTCGTGGCCGCCTGCGCGGCCGGCAACGATCGTGGCTCTGACGGGCCGACCCTCGTGCCCACCGACGCCGGCGTCGACGCCGCCGACGCGCACGCCGAGACCCGGCCGCCCGACGACGGCGCCACGTTCGACGTCCCGCCGACCGAGACGACCAAGTGCCCATTCTGCGCCCCCGACGGCAAGTCGGTGCTCGGCTGCGACGGCAAGGTCGAGAAGACCTGCGGTGTCGGCGAGGCGTGCGCCGACGGCGCCTGCGTTTCGGCCTGCGCCGCCGCCAAGGTCAACCGCTCGAGCGTCGGGTGCGACTACTACGCGACGGCGATGAGCGCGCAGGGCCCCGCGTTCGGCGGGTGCTTCGTGGCGTTCGTTGCCAACACGAGCGACAAGCCCACCCGGATCACCGCCCACTTCGACGGCAAGGCGCTCGACGTCGGCAAGTTCGCCCGCATCCCGCGGGGCTCGGGCCCCAAGCTCACCTACGAGCCGCTCGACGCCGCCGCGGGCCTGCCTCCGAACGAGGTGGCCATCCTGTTCCTGGCCCACGATCTCTCGCCGAAGGGGCCGAGCAAGCCCGAGGGGATCCCCTGCCCCGTGACGCCGGCGATCGAGACCGGCGCGTTCCACGACATGCCGATCGGGAGCCCGGTCACGCCGTACCAGGTGGTCAACACGGCGCGCGCGCGGGCCTTCCACCTCGAGACGAGCGAGCCGGTCGTCGCCTACCAGATGCTGCCCTACGGCGGCGGGGCCTCGCGGGTGACGGGCGCCTCGCTCCTGCTCCCGACCAGCGCCTGGGACACCAACTACGTGGCCGCGCAGGCCTACAAGTCGTCGTGGGCCTACAAGATGCCGCCCGTGCTCTCCCTCGTCGCGCAGGAGGACGACACCAAGGTGACGGTGCTGCCGACCGGCGAGATCCGCGGATGGGGCTCGATCGTCCCCGCCGCGGTGGCGGGCACGCCGGTGACGTACACGCTCTCGGCGGGCGAGGTGCTGCAGCTCACCGAGGGGGCCACGACCCCCGAGCTCACCGGCAGCCCGATACAGGCCAACAAGCCGATCGGCGTGCTCGGTGGCCACTACTGCCTGAACGTGCCCTACGATCGCGACTACTGCGACCACGCCGAGCAGATGATCGCGCCGGTGCGTGCGCTGGGCAGCGAGTACGTCGTCGTCGGTCACCGCGATCGCATCCCGGGCACCGTCGAGACCCACGTGCACCGCCTCGTCGGCGCGGTCGACGGCACCACCCTCACCTTCGATCCGCCCATCGACGGCGCCCCGAGCACGCTGGCGCGCGGCCAGATCGTCGAGCTCCTGACCACGGGGCCGTTCGTCGTGCGCAGCCAGGACTCGGCGCACCCGTTCCTGTCGTTCACGTACATGACCGGCTCGAGCACGGTGGGACCGCACACCTGGAAGGGCGCGGGCGGGATCGGCGACTCGGACTTCGTGCGCCTGGTGGCCGGCCAGCAGTACCTGAAGAAGTATGTCTTCTTCACCGACCCCACCTACCCCGACACCAACCTCGTGGTGGTGCGCAAGCGCGGGGCGGCCGGCTTCGCCGACGTGAACCTCGCCTGCCTCGGCAAGGTCGGTGGCTTCGCGCCGATCGGCACGGGAGGCACCTACGAGGTGGCGTGGGTCGACCTCGTGAAGGGGAACTTCGAGGGCCAGGGCGGGTGCGACAACGGTCGTCACGTGATGGAGTCGACGGAGCCGTTCGGCCTCTACGTGTGGGGCTGGGGTGGCCCCGAGACCGCCGACGGCTGGTGCGACGCAGGCCAGAAGGGCAACACGTGCGACGTGAGCTACGCGTACGCCGCGGGCGAGAACGCGGCGCAGATCAACGCGGTGGTGATCGAGCCCAAGCCCAAGTGAGGTCACTCACCGGGGCGCGAGGCCCCGATGCGGATCGGGTAGGTGAGCCCTACCTCCGCCGAGAGGGTGTGGATGTTCTCGTCGCGGCCCCAGGCTCGGCGATAGGAGAGGCTGAGCGTCCCCATCTTCCCGCCGAACACGAGGCCGCCGCCGACGAACCCCGAAGGCCCTCCGAACCCGACCGAGCCGCCACCGTCGGTGAGGACACCGATGAAGTCGAGGGCCTTGAACGGGAAGTAGAGGGTGCGGAGCCCATGGGCCAGGCGCACGCGGGTGGTCGAGGCCCAGTCCGGCGCGAGGTCGACGTCGGTGAACGGTACGAAGACGACCTCCCCCGCCGCGCCGTCGGCGAAGAAGCTCACGGGCGCCGCGCGGAACCCGAAGCCGGTCTTCTGTCCGGTCTGGCTCGCGAAGTAGTAGTTGAAATGGGGGATCGCCACCCCGAGCGTGGCCGCGACCGGCATGATGAAGCGCCGCACCGTCCCCTCGTTGGCGAGCGCGCGTCCCGGCACGAACGCCGACGCCGACGCGACGAGGACCCAGAGGGCGACCGGGGTGCGCATGGAAGAGAAGCGTGGCAGAGCCCAGGACCTTACGCCGAATCGGCGGGCGTCGCCCAACGCCGGCGGCCGGCGTCGGCGAGGAGCATCAGCGGCGCGCCGAGGGCCGCGAGCGCGACCAGAAAGGGCGCGACCGGGCCCGTGCCGAGGACGCGGGCGAGCGGCGCGAAGTACAGCGCGCCGAAGGCGAACGCGAGCTCCAGCGCGACGCCGATCGCGAGCAGGCGATTGCGCAGCAGGCCACGGTCGAGGCCCGATCGCGACTCGAAGCGCCGGCCGAGGAGGTTGCCGACCTGGGCGAACACCACCGACACCAGCGTGATGCCGGTGGCGCCACGGTAGACCGGGTCCGTCGCCGGCAGGTCCTGGCCGAAGCGATAGCCGCCGAGGCGCAGCGCCAGGAAGAACATGAACATCGCCCAGGCCGCCTCGATCGCGCCGAGGAACAGGTAGCTGCGGACGATGAGGGCGCGGTCGAGCAACCGCCCGTGCCTTCCGCGCGGAGCCCTGCGCATGGCCTCGCCGTCGGGGGGCTCCTGACCGAGGCCGATCGCGGGCAGGAGGTCGGTGCCGAGATCGACCGAGAGGATCTGGATCACAGTGAGCGCGAGCGGCACCGGCAGGACCACGTAGGCGAGGAACGGCAGCATCTCGGGGACGTTGCTGGCGAGCACGTAGCTCGTGAACTTGCGGATGTTGGCGAACACCGTGCGGCCCTCCTCCACGCCGGCGACGATGCTCGCGAAGTTGTCGTCCAGGAGGACGATCTGGGCCGACTCGCGGGCCACGTCGGTGCCGGTGGCCCCCATGGCGATGCCGACGTCCGCCGCCCGCAACGCCGGGGCGTCGTTGACCCCGTCGCCGGTCATCGCGACCAGGAGGCCCATGCGGCCGAGCGCGCTCACGATCTTGAGCTTCTGCTCGGGGGTGGTGCGCGCGAACACGTTCACGCCGGCCTCGAGGCGCTCGACGATCGCGTCCTCGCGCAGCGACTCGAGGCGGTCGCCGGTCAGCACGCAATCGGCTGGCGCGTCCGTCGGCACGATGCCCGCCTGCTGCGCGATCGCCCGCGCGGTGTCGGGGTGGTCGCCGGTGATCAGGATGACGCGGATCCCCGCGGCGTGGCAGCGCTGGAGCGCGGCGGGCACCTCGTCGCGCAGCGGGTCGGAGAGGCACAGGAACCCACTGAGCGCGAGCCGTTGCTCGAGCACGTCCTCCTCCGCGCCGACCTCGTCCTCGGCGAGCGCCCGCGCCGCGACCGCGAGCACCCGTAGCCCGCGCGAAGCGAGCCGCCGCACGGTGGCGTCGCCCTGCGCCCGCTGCGCCTCGGACAGCGCGACGTGATCGCGCACCACCTCCCACGCGCCCTTGAGGGCGAACCGGCGCACGTCGCCGTGGGTCAGCACCCCGGCCGCGCGACGCCGCTGC
>CAZUZY010000224.1:0-13963 GCA_964624885.1 uncultured Polyangiales bacterium
CGGGCGCCGCGCCGACCGGGCCCGTCGAGGTGTTGACCCCGCCCCCGCAGCCCGTCCCGGCCACGGTCGTCGCGCCACCGCCGGTCGCCACCCAGAACTCGTTCGGCGGCACGCGTCCGACCGAGGTCAGCGCGGCGCCACGGAGCAAGGGGCTGGCCCTCGGCGTCGGGCTCGCGGCGGTGCTCGCCGTGGGCGTCACTGGGTTCGTGCTCTCCCAGCGTCGCGACCCGCCGCCGGCCCAGGCCCCGGCCAAACCCGTCGACGACGACGTCGAGAAGAAGCCGAAGGGAAAGAACAAGACGGACGAGCCGGAGACCCCGAAGGACACCCCGACGTCCGCGGTCTCGGCCAGCCTCTCGACCACCGCCGCCCCCGCCGCCTCGGCGCCGCCGTCGGTCGCCCCCGCCAAGGGCCCGGCGAAGAAGCCCGCGCCCTCCGCCAGCGTCGCCGTGTCGGCGCCGCCCTCGGCCAAGACCCTGGTCCCCGATCCGAAGCCCGCCCTGCCCCCTGGTATCGAGTGAACCATGAACTGGAAATCGTGTCTTCTCGCGTGCGCGTTGCTCCAGCTCCCCGCGATCTCGTACGCGGGCCCTGCCGAGAAGATGTCGTCGGCGAAGGCGCTCGAGGAGGGACTCAAGCTGCGCTCGCAGGGTGACCACGCCGCGGCGCTCGTGAAGTTCAAGGCCGCCCACTCGTTCTACGCCTCGCCTGTCACGACCTACGAGCTCGGGCGCGCGTACGAGGCGGTGGGCAACCTCCTCGAGGCGCGCGCCAAGTACTTCGAGGTGACGCAGATGCCGAAGAGCGACACCGAGACGAGCCTCTCGGCCACGGCGCGCAGCGACGCCCAGACCCGCTACAGCGCCCTCACGCCGCGGATCCCCACGGTGGTGCTCGAGGTCGAGGGAGGCAAGGCGCCCTACACGATCACGCTCGACGGCGCGGATCTCAAGGCGGCCCAGCTGGGCTTCGAGCGGCTGGTCAACCCGGGCAAGCACGTGGTGGTGGTCAAGGGCGCCGACGGCGTCGAGGAGACCGTGGACTTCGAGCTGGTCGAGGCCGAGAAGCGCAAGGTCGTGGTCAAGTTCAAGGCGTCGGCGCCGGCCCCGGGCCTCGAGCCGACCAAGCCTCCGACCAAGGTCGACGAGCCGTCCCCCGCCGTCCCCGCCAAGGATCCCCGGCCCACCGACCCGCCGAAGAGCAGCCGCGCCACCTTCGGGCTCGTGACGGGCGCCGCGGGTGTCGTCGTCGGCGGCGTCGGGCTCGGCCTCTTCTTCGCCGGCAAGTCGGGCTACGCGTCGGCCAAGGATCGCTGCGACGCGACCGGCAGCTGTCCCCCGGACGCGGTGACGGATGCCGAGTCGGCGAACTCGAAGAAGACGGTGGGCGGAGCCCTCGCCATCGGCGGCGTGCTCCTGCTGGGCGCCGGGGTCGTGCTGTTCGTCACCGCGCCGTCGGACAAGCCGGTGGCGGTGTCACTGGGTCCTGGGACGGTCTCGCTGTCGGGTCGCTTCTGATCCGGGCCCTCGGGTCACACGCTGTTGGGGCGCGACGTCGCTCCGTGGGAGGAAGCAAGATGCGCGGTCGCTTCGGGTTCGGTCTGCTCGCAACGCTGGTGGTGGTGGGGTGCAGCAGCACCGATTCGGCGTCCGTCGCCACGACGCGCTCGACCGCTCTCGATCGTCGTGCCCTGCGCGACGTGAAGTGGCGGCACGACGCGCCAGCGCTGCGCCCGACGGTCACCACCCAGCCGGTGTCGGTCGCCGGCAAGCCGACCCATCGCGTCGAGGGCCTGCTGCCACCGCTGTCGGCCGCTGCGCACAAGAAGGGCGTGTTCCACCTGCGCCACCGCGGCACGGCGGCCACGTTCTCGAAGGACGGCTTCGGCGTGGAGCTCCGCGGCCGCAACGACGCCACGCGCCACCTCTCGGCGTCGTTCGTCGGCGCGCGCGCGGTCGCGCCCGTGGGTGAGCAGCCAGGGACCGCCGTCGTGCACGAGTACCTCGGCGAGGATCCGGCCCACTGGGCGACGAGCCTCCCCACCTTCGGTCGGCTCGCCTGGGAGGAGCTCTACCCCGGCGTCGATCTGGTCGCGGAGCCTTCGGCCCTCGGGTTCAGCTACCGGTACGTGGTCTCGCCGGGCGCCGATCCCTCCAGCGTGGTCCTCGCGTGGAGCGGCGCGCGCTCGGTGTCGGCCACCGATCAGGGACAGGCCCTGGACCTCGTGACCGATCTCGGCACGCTGCGGGTGGTCGGTCTTCGCGTGTTCGAGGTGGACGGGACGGTGCAGCGGCCGCTCCCGGCGCGATTCCTCGTGGACGGGACGCGGGTGTCGGTGGCCGTCGACGGGTGGGACGGTCGTCGGCCCCTCGTCGTGGACCCGAGCATCGGCTGGGCGACCTACCTCGGAGGCTCGGTCGGCGAGACCGGTGACTCCGGGGCCGACGTCGACGGGAGCGGAAACGTGTACGTCGGCGGCGTGTCGCTCTCGACGGACTTCCCCGCGAGCGGCGCCTACGACAGCACCGCCAACGGCGGCATCGACCTCGTCCTCACCAAGATCAGCAGCGCTGGCGTGCTGCAGTGGGCCACTTACCTCGGCAGCGCCAACAACGACCTCGAGGGAGGCGTCGCGGTCGACTCCGCGGGCAACGCCTACCTCGCCGGCTCCAACTCCACGGGTGGCTTCCCGACCCTCAACGCCTTCCGCGCGACCTTCAGCGGTGGGGGCTTCGACGCGGTGGTCGCCAAGCTGACGACGACCGGCACCCTGAGCTGGTCGTCGTACCTCGGGGGGAGCGGCGACGATCGGGGCTACCACCTGGCCCTCGATCCCGCGGGGACGAGCCTCTACGTGGTCGGGCACACGCTCTCGTCCGACTTCCCCACGGTCGGCGCGTACGACGCGTCCCAGAACGGCAACGCCGACATCTACGTCGCCAAGGTGGCCGCCGCCGGCGGCTCGACCGGCCTCCTCTGGTCCACGTTCGTCGGCGGTGCCGGCAACGACTACGCGAACTCGGTGACCGCCGACGGGAGCGCGGTCTACGTCGCCGGTGTGACCGAGACCGGTGGCTTCCCGACCGTGAACGCGTTCGACACCACCTTCGCAGCCGGCGGCGGCGACGCGGTCGTGTTCAAGATGGCGAGCGGGGGCGGCACGGGGTCGCTGACCTGGTCCACCTACCTCGGCGGCGCAGGCTCCGACTCGGCCAACGCCATCGCCGTCGACGGCGCGGGAGACGTCTACGTCGGCGGCTCGACCACCTCGTCGGACTTCGCGCTCACGTCGCCCTTCGACAGCACGCTCGGTGGTGCCAACGAGGCGTTCCTGGTCAAGATCAAGGGGACCGCGACGCCCGCGACCGTCGCCTGGTCGTCGTACCTCGGCGGCAGCGGCTTCGACTACGTGGACGCGCTCCGCCACGACGGCACCTCGCTCTACGTGCTCGGGCACACCACCTCCCCGGACTTCCCCCTGGTGAGCGCCTTCGACTCGACCTTCGCGGTGGCCGAGGCCACCCTGCTGAAGGTGAACCCGGGCGGCGGGGTCGGGGCGATCCTCTGGTCCTCGTTCCTGGGCGGCGGCAGCGACGCCGACTACAGCGGCAAGCGCTTCGGTCTCGACAGCGCGGGCAACCTCTACATCGGCGGATACACCGACTCGACCGACGCCTTCACCAAGGCGGCCTTCGACACCACCCTGGGAGGCGTGCAGGATCTCTACGTGCTGAAGGTGTTCGCCCTCAACCAGGGCGACGCCTGCCTGACCACCGCGGGATGTCCGAGCGGGTTCTGCGTGGACGGGGTGTGCTGTGACACCGCCTGCACCGGAGCCTGTCGAGCGTGCACCGCGACCAAGAAGGGCAGCGGCGCCAACGGGGTCTGCGGCAACGTCGCTGTCGACACCGATCCGGACTCGGACTGCGCCGCCAGCCCGGGCTATCCCGCCGACTGCAAGGCCGACGGACTGTGCGACGGTGCCGGCGCCTGCCGCGTGAACGCCAAGGCCGGCGTGGCGTGCGCCGCCTCCTGCGCCCTGCCGGGCGGGGCGACCACCGGCGCCTGCAACGGCGCTGGCACCTGCAGCACCTCCACCACCACGTGCGGGCTCTACGCCTGCGGCGCGACCACTTGCAAGACCACCTGCACGCTCGACACCGACTGCGTGGCCACCGCCTACTGCGCAGGCACCGCGTGTGCGGCGAAGAAGGGCGAGGGCGTGGGCTGCGCGGCCACCAACGAGTGCAGCGCCGGCACGTGCGTGGACTGCGGAGCGGGCAAGACCTGTCGAGCCTCGGGGTGCCCCGATGCCGGCCCCGGCGACACGGGGCCCGCCGACACGGGCGCCACGGACACCGGCGTGATGGACACGGGCACGGCGGACACCGGCGTGCTGGACACAGGCACGGCGGACACAGGTGTGCTGGACACGGGCACGGCGGACACGGGCACGGCGGACACGGGCGCCGACGGCGGGGACGGCGGCGCCGACGCCGCCGACACCTCCACGACCGACTCGAGCGTCTCCGACACGGGAACCACCACCGACACCGGCACGGAGAGCGACTCCGGGTCCGCGGCCGACACGATCCCGAGCGACACCGCGAGCACGGGCACCGACGCAGCCAGTGGCTCGACCTTGCCGGACGAGGCGTGCGGTTGCGAGACGCCGGGTCGCGGACAGCCGTTCCGCGGCGGCCTCCCCATCGCTGGCCTGCTCGCCGTCGGGTCGTTGCTCCTCCGCCGGCGGCGAGGTGGCAACCCCTGACCCTTGACGGCGCGCCTCTCACTGTCGACCCTGCCGGCCCATGTCGACCCGCGCGCTCGCCCCCTTCGTCCTCGGAGTCCTCGCCGCCTGCAGCGCGAGCCCGGGCAAGATCCCCGAGACCCCCATCGCGGTCGCGCCGCCGCCCGAGCCCGACCAGAAGCCGAAGATCATCCCGAGCACCCCGGTGTCGATGGCGCCGATCGCCGTCGACGAGGCCGCGCTCGACAAGTCGGTCGACCCCTGCGAGGACTTCTACGCCTACGCCTGCGGCGGCTGGAAGAAGGCGACGCCGATCCCCGACGACCGCTCGTCGTGGACCCGTAGCTTCTCCGAGATCGACGAGCGCAACGAGCAGCGGCTCAAGACCACGCTCGAGGGCTACGTCGCCGGCAAGAACGCGGGTGACGTCGACGCCAAGAAGCTCGCCGACTTCTACGGCACCTGCATGGACGAGAACGGCGTCGAGAAGGCCGGCCTCGCGCCGCTCGCCCCCGCGCTCCAGATCGTCGACGGCATCAAGGACAAGAAGGACGTGGGACCGGCGCTCGCCCAGCTGTGGGCGCTCGGCTACGGGCCGCTCTTCGGGTTCGGCTCGGGCCAGGACTTCGGCGACGCGACCCAGGTCATCGGTCAGCTCGAGCAGGGCGGCCTCGGCCTGCCCGACCGCGACTACTACTTCGACAAGGGCGCGAAGGCCGACGAGATCCGCACGGCCTACGTGGAGCACGTGGGCGCCATGCTCAAGCTCGCCGGCCGCGCCGACGAGGCGGCGGCGATCATGAAGTTCGAGACCGCGCTGGCCTCCGCCTCGATGGTGCGCGAGGACCGCCGCGAGCCCAAGAAGGTCTACCACAAGATGAACATCGCGGCGGTCGGCAAGCTCGCGCCGACCTTCGGGTTCGCCGCGTTCTTCGCCAAGCTCGGCGTCGGCGCCGAAGCGCCGATCAACGTGCTGCAGCCCAAGTTCGTCGAGGGTCTCGAGAAGGCGCTGCAGAAGCAGCCGGTGGAGGCCTGGCGCGCCTACCTCGCGTGGCAGCTGATCCACGAGCGCTCGCCCACCCTGCCGAAGGCGTTCGTCGACGAGTCGTTCCGCTTCACGAGCACCCACCTCACCGGCGCCAAGGCGCAGCTGCCCCGCTGGAAGCGCTGCATCTCGGCCGTCGATCACGCGATCGGCGAGTCGCTCGGCCGCTCGTTCGTGCGGGACACCTTCGGCGAGGACGGCAAGAAGACCACCCGCGACATGGTGGTCGAGATCGAGAAGGCCATGCAGCGCAACCTCGAGACGCTGCCGTGGATGGACGCCGCGACCCGCAAGAAGGCGCAGGAGAAGCTCTCCAAGATCGGCAACAAGATCGGCTACCCCGACAAGTTCCGCGACTACTCGGCGCTCACGGTGGGCCACGTGCACGCGAGCAACGCGCTCGCCGCCGACGCCTTCGAGTTCGCGCGGCAGGTCGCCAAGATCGGCAAGCCGCTCGACCGCAACGAGTGGTACATGACCCCGCACCAGGTCAACGCCTACTACGACGCCAACATGAACGAGATGGTGTTCCCGGCGGGGATCCTGCAGGCGCCGTTCTTCGACAAGCGCGCCACGCTGGCCACCAACTTCGGCGGCATCGGCATGGTGATGGGCCACGAGCTCACCCACGGCTTCGACGACGAGGGCCGGCAGTTCGACGGCGACGGCAACCTCAAGGACTGGTGGTCGAAGAAGGTCGGGGGCGAGTTCGAGAAGCGCGCCGGCTGCTTGATCAAGCAGTACGACGGCTACTCGCCGGTGAAGGAGAACGACAAGCCGGTCTTCGTGAAGGGCAAGCTCACCCTTGGCGAGAACCTCGCCGATCTGGGCGGCGTGAAGCTCGCCTACGCGGCGTTCAAGGAGGCCCGCAAGGGCCAGCCCGACGCCACGGTGAACGGCTTCACCGAGGACCAGCAGTTCTTCCTCGGCTTCGCGCAGGGCTGGTGCCAGAACGCGCGGCCGCAGATGCTGGTCGTCCGCGTGAAGACCGACCCGCACTCGCCGGCCGAGTTCCGCGTCAACGGGCCGCTGGTGAACGTGAAGGAGTTCGCCAGCGCGTTCCAGTGCAAGCCCGCCGCGAAGATGGTCAAGGCGGAGAAGAACCGCTGCGAGATCTGGTGAGCGGACGGGCGTGGTCCTCCCACGCCCGCGCGCTCCGGCGCCTCAGCCGCAGCGGTTGGTGCCCGAAAGCAGGCACTTGCCGTTCACGCAGCTCGCGAGGTCGTCGCAGACGCCGTCCTCCGGCTTGCCCGACGTGCACGCGCCGCCGTCGGGGATCAGCTTCGGGCAGAGCTTGGTGGTGGTGGTGAGGCAGCTGCCGTGCTCGCACTGGGTGCCGGCTGCACTGCAGTCGCCGCCCGGCTTCACCCAGGTGATGATCGCGCAGACGTTGCTCTTGCAGGTGAGGCCCGCGTCGCAGACGTTCTTGGTCGTCCCACCACAGGGCTGACCGGCCGCGACCTTGGTCGGCGCGTAGCAGGTCTTGGCGGTGAAGTCGCAGGTGAGGCCGGTCGCGCAGACGTAGCTCGGGCACGCCTCGCCCACGCCGGGGAGGGTCTTGCAGGTCTTGCTGGTGGTGTCGCAGGTGAGGCCGTTGGCGCAGTAGAGCGCCTTGGTCGAGTCGCAGGCCGCGCCGACCGCCCCGTAGGTGGGCGCGGTGCAGGTACCGCCGACGCAGTTCGAGCCCCGCACGCAGCGGTCGGTGCCGGTGCCGGTGCACGCCCCGCCGAGAGCGATGGTCTTGCCGCACGTGCCACACCCGGTCGTCGAGGTCGTGGTGTCGCAGTAGGTGCTGAGACACTGGTCGCTGGCGGAGCATGCGGTGCCGTCGGCGAGCTTGCCCGGCGGCGTGGTGCACTCGGGGATGGAGCCTCCACACGCGGCGGTCTTCGTCGCTTCGGCGCACTTGTTGATGAACAGGTCGTTGACCCCGGTGCCGGGGAGCGACAGGTTCCGGTCGCAGGCGAGCTTGTAGCGGGCCTCCAGCTCGACCCACCGCGAGGCGGAGAGAGACGAGCTCGAGCTGCAACGTTCGTTGTAGGCGCGCAGCGCGGTGACGTAGGTCGAGCAGGCCTCGCTGGTGGAGTCCGAGTTGCTCGAACAGGCGCTGCCGAGGGCGCCGAGGGCGAAGAGCAGGGCCGAAGCGGAGAGGGTACGGGTCATGGGCCCGTCGCCGAGCAGGTTCCGCGCCAGCATGTGATTCCCATGGGTTGCGCGCGGACCCGTCAACGACAGGTCACGATCCTCGGCCTGGACTGCAGCGATTCAGCGACATTGCGCCGCAACACTTCGGGCAGCGCTTCTCAGCGCAGGGTGGCGCAGTCGACGGGGTCGGCCTTGTACCTCTGGCCGTCGAGTCGCAGCGCCCCGCAGGCAGTCTTCGGGTCGTGGGTGAAGAACAGCTTGCCGTGCGCGGGCACGAGCGCCTCGTAGAGCGCGCGCTTCTCGTCGATGAGCAGCTCCGCGTTGCGGTCGTAGCCCATGGTGATCGGCACGTGCACCCACGGCACGCCGGGGACGAGGTCGGCGGCGAACACCAGCGGTCCGTCGGCGAGCGCGAGCTCGGCCAGCATCAATCCCGGGGTGTGGCCGTGCGAGAAGCGGAAGCGCACGAGCGGGGCGAGGTCACTCGCGCCGTCGTCACCCACGAGGCACAGGCGCCCCGACGCCTCGAGGAGCTCGTGCAGCACGGGGATGAACGAGGCCTTGTCGCGGGGGTGTGGCGCCTTGGCGCGCGCCCAGTGCGCAGCCCCCACGTAGTGCTTGGCGCGCCCGAACACGAGCCGCGGGGGACCGTCGCCGTGGGCCGAGAGGAGCCCGCCCGCGTGATCGAAGTGCAGGTGCGAGAGCACGACCGCGTCGATGTCGTCGGGTCGGATGCCGTGCGCGGCCAGGTTGTCGAGCAGCACGTGGCGATCCTCGACGACGCCGAACCGCTCGCGGAGCTTGGGCTCGAAGAACACGCCGATGCCGGCCTCGAAGAGGATGCGGCGCTTGCCCGAGCCTCCGTCGTCGGTCTCGAGCAGCATCGCGCGGCACGCGAGGTCGATGCGGTGCCTGTCGTCGGGGGGTGACCAGTCCTGCCAGAGCATGCGCGGCGCGTTGCCGTACATCGCGCCACCGTCGAGCCGCTGGGTGTTGCCTTCGATGGGGAGGATGCGCACCCCTCGGTGCTCGCCTCGCCCCCGCGGCCCGTCAAGCGACTAGCGCACGTCGGGCGACGACGAGCGCAGCCGCTCCATGCCGTCGAGCGGCGTGGCGATCCGCTCGGGCACCGCGGCCTCGAGGGCGGTCGGCGCGCGATCGAGCGCGACCCGGAGCCGGGGCATGAACAGCCGATCGATCGCCACGCGCTGGCCGCGCGGCGGGGGCATCTCCACGAGGCCCTGCGCGAGGCGCAGATCGCGGCCGAGGGCGCGGCGCACGCTGTCGAGCGCCATGGGCCCGTCGCGCCGCTCGAGGAGGGCGGCCGAGGCGAGCTCCGACGCCGACGCGAGCGCCACGAGGACCACCTCGTGCTCGCCCTGTCGCACCTGCGTGGCCTGGAACCCGTGGGCACCGAGCATCGTGCCCTCCTGGAACGCGAACGTGCGGAACCGCAGCGGCGCCCGCAGGTCGAAGTCGAGCTGGCCGGCGCGCAGGTGCTCGTCGTCGACCACGACGTCCGCCATGCCGACGTCGGAGAGGAACACCCGCTCGAGCGAGCCCGGCGAGCGGGCGTCCAGCGCCACGCACAGATCGAGGAGCACGTCGGCCTCGTCGAACGTGCGCGTGTCGTCGAGCAGCGGCAGGTCGCTCTCGGGGATGGTGATGGTGTGGGCGAGCAGGTCGGCGTGGCGCGAGCCGGTGGGCCCGCGGCCGCCGAGGTACTCGACCCCGTCGCGGTGGGTGACCGCGAGGACGATGAGGTCGCGCGCCGGGCTCGACAGCAGCGAAAGGCCGTAGCGCACGTCGGGGCCGAGGATGGTGGTGCGCGCGCCGTCGGCGTCGAGCACGAGGCCCGCGTCCTCGAGCTCCATGCGCGGTGCGGTGGCCGCGAGCCGGGCGAACAGGCGACGCTCGGAGCGGAGCTGGAGGATCGCCGCGAGCAAGGCGAGCAACGCGCCGAGCCCCACCAGCGGCGCGATCCGCACCCGGACCATCCACGCGAGGCCGAGGCCGGCGACCGCGCCGAGCAGGGTCGTCAGACCGACGAAGCGCGCGGCGCTGGCGCGTGCGCGCGCCACCGTCGTCGGAAGCCGGAGCCGGAACACCTTTCGTCCACTCTCGCCCTCGTGGCCCTCGGACCGCGGTGACGTTGAGCCGCTCGAGCTCGTGCCCATCCACCCACCTCTCGTCGTCTGATCAAGGTAGCGCCGTCCCCCAGCTCGGACCACCGACGGCCCGTCCTCCTTGGAACTCCGGCGGGTGGTCAGGAAAAATGGGTCGCTTCTCCCCGAGACCGGCTGACGCGGCGCGCCAGATGCTGCTCATCTGCTCCCGTGCCGGCAGTCCACAGCAGCCACCCACCTCGTGGCGACCGCTACTCGTGGCGACCCCTACTCTACTCGTGGCGACCCCTACTCGTGGCGACACTGCGCGATGCGGTGCTCGGGGTTCGGGTCGAGCTTCGGGTCCAGCACGAGATCGCACTTCACCGGACCCTTGAGCGAGTCGATCGCCGAGAGCAGGAGCGCGCCGTTCCACGCGCTGTCGCAGCCCTCGCCGCTGTGCGGCTCGCCGTCGAAGCGGGCGCGGATGACCCCGGTGTCGTCGATGAGCCAGGTCTCGGGGAACAGCTTCGTGCCGTACTTGCCGCGCACGATCGCGTTCTCGCGATCGTAGGCGATGATGAAGTTCGGGGGCGAACCGTCGGGGAACGAGGCGAGCAGCACGTTCTTGATGGCCTCGGGGCCGTCGTCGATCGTCACCGTGATGAGCGCCACGTCCTTGCGGTTCTTGATCGTCTCGGCGAAGCGGGCGAGGCGCGGGAGCTCCTCGAGGCAGGGCGCGCAGGTCTTGGTCCAGAAGTGCAGGATGATGACCTTGCCGCGGTGGTCGGCGAGCCGGATGCGGCCGCCCTTGCCGTCCTCGAGGTCGAAGTCGGGGGCGAGCTTGTCGGCGCCGAGGTAGTTGGGGCGCAGCTGCACGAGCGGCTCGCACGAGTGCCGAGCCTCGGCGTGGCGCGCCATCATGACGAAGGCATAGACGGTGAGGCCCGCGACGAGCGCGAAGGCGAGCTGCGCCAGCGTGGTGACCGACAGGGTCGCCGGCGCGCCGGCCTCGGTGGACCGCTCGGACTGGTCGGTCGTCGCGCCCTCGAGGATCGACGACGCGCGGGGCGCCTTGGCCTTCTGCCCTTCGCCCGCCGTCGATGCCGGCCGAGCGCCCTTGGCCACGCCGCGTTTCTTGCCGGTGCCCGAAGCCATCCCCCATGGGGTAGGCGCGCGGCCGCTCCGTGTCTATCGAGAGCCGATGCGCTACGGAAGCCTCGCCCTCGGGCCGGACCGCACCGCCTTCGTCGAGCTCGACGGAGCCGACGCCACGGTCCTCGACGCGGCCCCCTGGCACGGCGGCCGGGCCACCGCGGAGGTCGTGCGGGGCTTCGCGGAGGCCGACCTGCTCGCGCCGATCGCCCCGACCAAGATCGTCTGCATCGGGCGCAACTACGCCGCACACGCCAAGGAGCTCGGGCACGAGGTGCCGTCCGAGCCGCTCCTGTTCCTCAAGCCGCCGAGCGCGCTGATCGGTCCCGGCCAGGCCGTCGTGCGCCCCGAGGCCTCGCAGCGGGTGGAGCACGAGGCCGAGCTCGGCGTGGTCATCGGCCGCCGCTGCAAGCAGGTGCCCGCCGCGGACGCCCTCTCCCACGTGCTCGGGTACACCGTCCTCTGCGACGTCACCGCGCGCGACCTGCAGCGCAAGGACGTGCAGTTCACCCGGGCCAAGGGGTTCGACACCTTCTGCCCCGCGGGGCCGTGGATCGAGACCGTGCTCGATCCGACCGACGTCGAGATCACCTGCCGCGTGGGCGGGGTCCTGCGCCAGCACGGCCATACGCGCGACATGATCTTTCCGGTCGCCGCCCTCATCGCGTACGTGAGCGCCGTGATGACCCTCGAGCCAGGCGACGTGATCTCGACCGGCACGCCCGAGGGCGTGGGGCCGCTGCTCGCCGGTGACCTCCTCGAGATCTCCGTCTCCGGGATCGGCACGCTGCGCTGCCCGGTGGTGTGAACGTGCGCGCCTCCCTCTCGCTGATCCTCGCGCTCGTCGGGTGCTCGTCGAGCTCCGAGCCGCCCGTCGTGGTGCCGAGCCCGTGCGACGAGGCCGCGGCGCCGCTCGCGCCCTACTCCACGCGCTGCGGCCACGTCGTCGACGCGCAAGGCCGGGTGGTCATCCACCGCGGCATCAACGCGCGCGTGGCCGGCCTGTTCGACGTCGATCTGGGGCCGGGCAAGGTGCCGCTCATGGAGGTGCCCACGCTGCCCGACGAAGAGCTCGTCCGCATGCGCCGCATCGGGTTCGACCTCGTGCGCCTGCCGCTCAGCTGGAGCGGGATCGAGCCGGACGACACCGACCCGCCCACCTACGCCGCCGCCTACCTCGACCAGGTGGTGGCCTTCGTCGCCGCCGCCAAGCGGGCCGACGTGCGCGTGCTCCTCGACTTCCACCAGGACGCCTACTCGAAGTACGTCGGCCAGGACGGCGCGCCGCTCTGGGCGATCCAGCCGCCTCCGGACAAGCTCCTCGAGGGCCCGCTCACCGATCTCTCGTCGCGCATCACGAGCACGCAGGTGCAGCGCGCGTTCACCACGTTCTTCGACCCGGCCGACGCCACCGGGGCCAAGCTGCGCGCGCGGTTCGCGGCGATGGCCGCGGCGGTTGCCAAGAGGGTGGCGGGCGACGCGACGGTGGTCGGCATCGATCTCTACAACGAGCCGGTGGCGAGCGAGGCGCAGCTCCGCCCGTTCTACGAGCAGGTGGGGGCCGCCATCCGCAAGGTCGACCCGGGTCGGCTGATCTACGTGGAATCGCCCGGGATCCGGAACCTGTTCGACAAGGTGAGCCCGCCGAGCGCGCCGCTCTCGCTGCCCGGCGTGGTCTACGCGCCGCACGTCTACACCAAGGTGTTCACCACCGGGTGCGACCTCGCCTGCCGCAACGACTTCACCCTCGACACGCTCCGCCCCTCGAACGAGTCGGCGCGCCTCGAGGCCCAGGGCTACCGCGCGCCGCTGTTCGTCGGCGAGTACGGCTACGACCCGCACGCGCGCTTCACCGACTACGTCGGCATGCAGCTCGCGCTGCAGGACGAGTTCCAGGCTTCCTCCGCGTTCTGGGTGTGGAAGGAGTCGAGCGAGGGCTCCTGGGGTTTCTGGGACAAGAGCGCCACGGGGTGGACCGAACGCCCGGCGATCCGCAAGCCGTTCGCGCGCGTGCTGCCCCGCCTGTTCGGCGCCTGGCCCCAGCGCTTCGCCTGGGACGCCGCCACGCGCCGCTTCACCGCGGAGCTGGTCGGCGACGCCCGGATCAAGGGGCCCACCGTGGTCCACGTCCCCTTGCCCGAGGACCTGCCGGGCTCCCTCCGGGCCACCTGCGATGGGATCGCGCTCACCGCGACGCCCGATGCGCGGGGAGACCTCTCGCTCGAGTGCGCTGGCGCGGGCGCGCACACCCTCACCGTGGAGATCGTCCCATGACCGACGTCCGTGGCTTCGAACGCATCGTCGAGCTGCTCCGTCGCGAGCTCGCCGCCGAGAACGTCTTCGTGCTGCCCGAGGCGGTCACCCCCGCGCTCGCGCACACCTGGATCGATCACCCGCTCCCCAACGGTCGCAAGGTGTACGTCACCTTCGGCACCGACATCGACGACCGCGACGCGCGGGCGCGGCGCCTCGAGATGCTGGTCGACTCGTTCCGCGAGGTGCTCGGCGCCGTCGACGGTGGCCTCGTGGAGCCGCCGAGCCGCTCGCTGCACGCGGCGCTGTCGTGGCTGGCCGAGCGGGCCAGCGCGAGCGACGTCCTGGTCATCGACGCGCAGTCGCCGGTGCTGTGGGGCGCGGCCGCGGGCGGTACCGTGCCGAGCCTCGGCCCGCCCCCGAAGAACGTCGTGCCGCTCGACAAGACCGAGCGCACGCGGGCCTCGCAGGCGCCGCCGCCGGCCCCGAGCCTCGCCGACCGCGCCGTCG
>CAZUZY010000225.1:0-13945 GCA_964624885.1 uncultured Polyangiales bacterium
CAGCGCCGCGTGCGCGCGACGACGCTCCGCGTGCGCTCGTCCACGTGCACGGTCGCGGGCTGGGCGAGGGCCCACGCGACGCCGACCCCGAGGACCGCGAACACAGTGGCGCCGGGGAACTCGGCGAGCTCGCGACAGAGGCGGAACCAGACGAACCCCGCGTCGCTCTGATAGACGGCGTCGCACACGTCCCGGCCCACGAAGCGCCACTGGCAGAACGGCGCGTCGAGCGCCGCCGCGAGCTCGAGCGCCGCGACCCCCGCGAGCAACAGCGCGAGCAAGACCGACAGCGCCCCCGAGAGCACCGTGTGCCCGGCCCTCTCGTCGAGCTCCGCCTCGCGGTAGGCCTGCATCCTCGATGGGACAGCGGGCCTCGCGCGGAGTTCCGCGCCTCAGGGCGCGCAGACGGACGCGGTCGCGCTCTTGTCGGGGCGGACGGTGCTCTTGGCGGTGAGCCGGCCGGCGTAGCGGTCGCAGCCGTCGTTCCAGGTCGTGGAGGCCTGGGGCACGCACTGGCCGTTGCTCGCGCAGAACGTGGGCACCTCGCCCGCGCGGTCCGGGCAGGTGCGGGTGCAGGGCAGGGTGCACGTGCCGACGCCGGTCGCGCCGAGGCTGCACTTGCCGCCGGCGTAGTTGCAGTCCGCGTCGGCCTTGCACTCGCTGCCGATCCACTTGGCCGCGAGGTCGACCGCCACACCGGCCGTGTCGCGCTCGACCTCCTGCTGGATGCGGACGGGCACCTTGGACTTGCCGCGGATGCGCGCGAACACCTCGAGGATGTCGGCCGAGGCCATGCGCACGCAGCCGTGCGAGACGTAGCCACGACGCAGGCTGCCGCCGGTCGGCGCGGTGAACCCGTCGATCGGACCGTGCAGCGCGTAGCCCGCGGAGGGCGGCCCCGCGAGGCGGATGAACGGCAGCCCCGCGAACACCGGCGACGCCTTGCCCGTGTCCGGGTCGGTCCACCAGATCTTGCAGGGGTAGTAGTAGCCCCACCCGCCGTCCTTCACCTCGGCGGTCGTTGCGCCCGTGTAGAACTTGCCGACGGGGGTCTTGGACTTGCCGCCGTCGATCGCGCCGACGCCGACCGGGAACACGCGGTCGTAGGTGCCGGCGCGGTCGCGGAGGTGGAGCGTGAGGCCGTCGAGCGACACGACGATCTCGGGAGACTTCAGGGTCTCGACCGCGGGGATCGGCTTGCAGCTGGTGGCCGCGCCCCAGCTCGCCGTCTCGGCGCCCTCGACGCTCCCGACGTTCAGCTCCTCGGTGCCGTTCGACTCGGAGGTGGCCTCGTCCTCGTCCACCGGGCCGTTCAGCGCGCAGCCCGCGAGCACCACGACAGCCAGCCCGAGTCGGCCAATGGAGTACATGAGCGCTTATGTACTCGTATGTAGGTTTCTTGACAAGGGCCCTTTTCTTGGGCTGGCGATGATGACGCAACGTGTCTAGAACGGCGTCATGGACGTGCTCGCGCCCTACCGCAGCCACCACGCCGTGCAGGCCTTCGTCGGGCGGGATGCCTGCGAGGTGATCGGACACTCGTCCGAAGGACGTCCGCTGTACGCGGTCACCCTCGGCCCGGCGGACGCCCGGCGTGTCACCGTCGTCCTCGCGGGCATCCACGCGCTCGAGTGGATCGGCGTCGAGGTCGGGCTCGCTCTGCTCGCGCGCCTCCGCGAGACCGGCCCCGTCGATCGTCGGGTCGTCTTCTTCCCGCTGGTCAACGTCGACGGCTACTGCGCGGTCGAGCGCGATCGGCTCGCGGGCCGGCGTCGCTTCCGGCGCGGCAACGCCCGCGGCGTCGACCTCAACCGCAACTTCCCCACCCACTTCCGGGCGTCCCGGCTCCTCGACCGGTGGGTCCCCGTGTGGAACCCCGGGCCCCGCGCGCGCTCGGAGCCCGAGATCGACGCGGTCGTCGCGCGCATCGACCGGGAGGTCGCGGGCGGCGCGGTGGTGGACCGCGCGCTCTCGCTGCACAGCGTCGGCAACAAGATCCTCCACGCCTACGGCGGTCGCTGGGCCCCGCCCGTCTCGATCGATCGCCTACGAACCCTCGCCCGCGCCGTCCGGGACCGCATGCACGCGCGCTACGAGGTCCTGCAGTCGTCGCGCTGGGTCCCCGGCGCGTTCGCCCACGGCATGGAGCTCGACCACCTCTGCGACGCCTACGGCGCCGACGCGCTCCTCGTCGAGTGTTCGCGCGGCGGTGCTTCGCTCGCGGCCCCCCGCACGCTCGCCGACCCCTTCGCCTGGTTCAACCCGGCGGATCCCCGGCCGACCCTGGACGCCATCGTGCCCGCCCTCGAGTGGTTCGTGGGCGGGCACGGGTGAGCTGGCGAGAGCGAGAACCTCAGTTCTTCTTCGCGACGGCGACGCTGGCCTCGGCGCGGGCGCGCACCCCGAGCACACCCTCGCCGCAGGCGTCCTCCATCTCCTTGAGGATCAGCGTGGCGGGCGCGCTGACCTTGGGAGAGGTGTAGATCTCGAGCGTGATGACGGTGTGGTTCTCGTCGACGGGGCGGTAGTGCCAGATGGCCTGCAGGTCGTCGACGTTGCCCTTGACCATCGTGCCGACGATCTTCTCGCCCTTGCCCTCGGCGACCGGCGCGGAGAACTTCTCGACGGCCCAGATGGTGGCGGCGCCCTTCATGATCGGGAGCTGGAGGTAGACCTCGGAGCCCGAGCCGTCCTTCTTGAGGACCTTGCTCTTCTGGAACTTGGTGATGAAGGTCGACCAGTTGCCGTAGTCGGTGATGGCGGCCTTCACGTCCTTCATCGGCGCGTTGACGAAGATCGAGGCGCGGCCCCACTTCACCTTGGCGGTGGGGTGCTCGAAGTTCGACTTCACGTCCTTGCCGGCCTTGTAGAGCTGGACCGCCTGGGCGTCGGTCGTCGGCGGCGCGTAGGCGTCGCCAGCGACGGCGAAGGCCGCGCCGAAGACGAACACGGAAGCGAGGGCGGCGGCGGCAGCAGAACGGGCGATCCAGCGGGACATGGGAAACCTCCAGAGGGGTTACGCCCAGGAGTCTTGCAACGGGCGTACCGGGCACGGGGCCGACGGGCGAACCCCGTACAATCGCTAGGATGCCGGGGACGGCTCCCGGAGGCGAGTTTCCACCGTGATGTTTTCTTCACGGTCGGGCCGGCTGTGGGTGTCGTCCTGGCGCAACGGAGGCACAGGTCCCGACCGTCGGCGCCGCCCGACGGTACGGCAGAGTTGACGCGCCGCGCTGGCGTGATCGACCGGCCGAAGGGACCCGCAGGGAAGCGACTTCCCACGGGACGTGCTCTCCGCGGCGCAGACCCGCCGCGGACGGTTCGAGTTGGACCGACTCGTGCTACCCGTAGCCGCGCATGTCCGACCCGACCCCGCGCGACGCTGGGGCACCGCTTGGCTTTCTCGCGCGCTTCATCCGACTGCAGGTCGAGCGTCCCTGGCTCGTCCTCCTGCTCGGGCTCCTGCTGACCATCCCCTCCGTGTTCCTCGCGCGCAAGCTCGAGCTGCACACGGGGTTCGAGTCGCTCCTGCCCGACAACAAGCCGAGCGTGAAGGAGCTGCAGCGGGTCGGCGGGCGCACGGCCGGGGTGTCCACGCTGGTGGTGGTCGCCGAGGGCAACGACAAGCTTGCCCTGCAGAAGTTCGGCGATGCCGCCGTGGTCGAGCTGCGCGGCCTCGGCACCGACTGGGTCGGCACCGTCGAGAACAACGTCAAGGCGGAGCAGGAGTTCCTCGGCAAGCGGCGCGCGCTGTTCCTCTCGCTGCAGAAGATCCAGGAGCTGCACGACAAGATCGAGGACCGCTACGACTACGAGGTCCACGGCAGCCTCACCGGCGAAGTGCCCGAGCCCATCACCCGCGCCACGATCGAGAAGGAGCTCGGCGTCGACAAGTCGAAGGGCGCCGCCGAAGGGCCGCCGTACCTCGACGGCTACTACATGAACAAGGAGGGGACGCGGCTCGTCACGGTCATCCGCACCCCGGTCAACGTCGGCGATCTCGAGCGCACCAAGGCCCTGCGCGCCAAGGTGGAGGGCGCGGTCGGCAAGGTGCTCCCGCCGGGCGTCACCGTCGGCTACACGGGCGACCTCATCACCGGCGCCGAGCAGTACGGCCAGGTGAAGGAAGACCTGGCGAGCGTGGGCGCGGCCGGCATCGGGCTCATCCTGCTCGTCGACTTCCTGTTCTTCTTGCGCATCCGCGCGGTCGTCGCGATGGGGCTCTCGATCGGCGTCGGCGTGCTGTGGTGCTTCGCGCTCACGCGGCTCGTGATCGGCCACCTCAACACCGCGAGCGGCTTCCTCGTCTCGATCGTGTTCGGCAACGGGCTCAACTACGGCATCCTCCTGCGCGCGCGGTACAACGAGGCGCGCCGCGAGGGCGCGAGCCTGCACGACGCGGTCACCGTCGCCTACCGGGACACCTGGCGCCCGACCCTCACCGTCGCGGCCGCCGCGGGCGTCGGATACGTGAGCCTCGCCACCACCGACTTCCGCGGCTTCCGCGACTTCGGCGCCATCGGCGGCTACGGCATGCTGCTCTGCTGGCTCGCCAACTACCTGTTCATGATCCCGCTCCTCGTGGTGTTCGAGCGCGTCGCGCCCACCCACGGCGAGCACCCGAACACCCTCCTCGGGCGCATCCAGACCCGCATCGACGCGGGCATCCCGTACGGCGCGCCGTTCGCCTGGTTCGCCCGCCGCGCTCCGGCGCTGGTCGCCGTGGTCGGCGTCGTCTTCACCGCGTGGGCCGGCTGGGCCTCCTACCGCTACGTCCGCAACGACCCGATGGAGTACGAGCTGTGGCGCCTCGAGAACGAGGACCGCGGCCAGCCCTCGGCGGCGAGCAAGCTCGGCGACCTCGTCGTGCCGCTCACCGGACGGACCGGCCCCGACGGCATGGCCATCATGGTCGACAAGATCGAGCAGGTGAAGCCGCTCGTGACCATCCTGCACGCGCGGCGCGACGCGGCCCCCCCCGGGCAGAAGCCGTTCGAGAAGGCGGTGTCGATCTTCGACCTGGTGCCCGACCAGCAGGCCGAGAAGGTCGTGCTGCTCAAGGCCATGCGCAAGCGGGTCGATCGCATCCGCGAGCTCGGCAAGATCACCGACGCGGACTGGAAGGAGATGGAGCCGTTCCTGCCGCCGGCCGACATCGCGCCCTACGGGGTGACCGACCTGCCGGAGCGCGTGGCGCGCCCCTTCACCGAGAAGGACGGCACCCGCGGCCGCATCGTGTACATCGCGCCGACCGACGGCCGCAGCGTCCGCGACGCGCGGTATCTCAAGATCTGGGCGGACGCCTACCGCGAGACCAAGCTGCCGAGCGGCGAGACCATCGTCGGGAGCGGTCGGGCGGTCATCTTCGCCGACATGCTCGCGGGCGTCTGGGAGGAGTCCCCCAAGGCCATCGTGCTGTCGTTCCTCGGCACGGCGCTCGTCGTGGCCGTCGCGTTCACCCGCGGCCCGAAGGGCAAGCGCGCCGCGGTGCTCGTCGTGCTCGCGCTCGCCATGGGCATCGCCTGGATGGGGGGCGCCTTCTACTTCTTCAAGATGAAGCTCAACTTCCTGAACTTCATCGCGGTGCCGATCACCTTCGGCATCGGCGTGGACTACGCGATCAACGTGGTGAACCGCTGGCGCCTCGACGGGCCCGGCAGCGTCATCCACACCGTGCGCGAGACCGGCGGCGCGGTGGTGCTCTGCAGCCTCACCACCTCCCTCGGCTACGTCGTGCTGATGCGCTCCATCAACAACGCCGTCAAGTCGTTCGGCCTCGCGGCGGTGCTCGGCGAGCTCACCTGCATCCTCGCGGCGCTGGTGGTGTTGCCGGCGATCTTGATCCTCCTCGATCGCCGCGCTGGTGTCCGCGAACAGCGATGATCGCCCTCGACTGCCGGTACATCCGTGAGCGCCCGAGCGGGATCGGCCCCTACGTGGAGGGGCTGGTCGAGCACCTGCCGCGCCTCGCGCCCGACCTCCACTTCCTCCTGCTCAAGCACCCGCTCGCGCCGGCGAGGCTCTCGCTCGCGCCCAACGTGCACGAGGTGGTGGTGCCCTACGACCCGAACGGCCCCGAGACCATGTGGCTCCTGCCCAAGGTGGTCGATTTCCGCGGGGTGTCGCTCTACCACGGCACGTTCAACATCCTGCCCGCGGGCCTGCCCGTCCCCGCGATGATCACGCTGTGCGACGTGATGTGGATGACCCACCCCGAGCGCTGTCGCAAGCCGGGGCCCTGGGGCGCGGTGGAGACCCTCTTCTTCCAGCACGGCATCCGCCGCACGCTGCGCGACGCGCTCCGCATCCACACCATCAGCGACGCGAGCAAGCGCGAGATCGGCAAGCTGGATCCGTCGGCCTCCGCGCGCACCCGGGTCATGCATTTCGGGGTGGCCGACGGCTGGCGCCCCGCGGCGTCGGCCGACGATCACGCCGCGGCGAAGGCAGCGCGGGAGAAGTGGGTGCCCGGCGCGGCGCGCTACGTGCTCACGGTCGGCCAGTACGCCGGCTACAAGAACCACGAGGGCGTGATCCGCGCCTTCTCTCGCGCGTTCGACGAGGAGCCGAGCATGCACCTCGCGCTCGTGCAGCGGCTCGGGCAGGGCTCTCGCTTGCTCGATCTGATCCGCGAGGAGGGTCTCGAGGGGCGCGTGCACTTCCTCAAGAACGTGCCGCAGGCCGAGCTGCAGGCGCTGTTCTGGGGCGCCACCTGCCTCTGCCACCCCTCGTTCGAGGAGGGGTTCGGCAACCCGCCGTGCGAGGCGCTCGGGAGCGGACTGCCGGTGGTCACCTCGAACGTCTCGTCGATGCCCGAGGTGGCGGGCGACGCCGCGCTGCTCGTCGACCCCCACGAGGTGGACGAGATCGCGGCCGCGCTGCAGCGGGTCGCCGGCGATCCCGCGCTGGCCGCCGATCTGCGGGCCAGGGGTCTCGTGCGCGCCCAGATCTACCAGTGGCGGCACACTGCCGAGGACACGCTCGCCGTCTACCGCGAAATCGCGGCCCAGACCGGGCCCGCTCCCGCCTAGCCTACGACGAGGCGCACGACGGCGCAGAGCGGGATAGGATGGCCGCGTGGGGGGCACGGAACGCGTGACGGCGGACGGCTTCGAGGTGCTGCGCGCGCTCGTCGACGCCCTTCCGTTCGACCTGTGGCTGCGCGACCGCGAGCAGGTCTGCGTCTACGCCAACCCGTTCGCGGTGGAGCGCTGGCCGGGCCTCGTCGGCTCCAAGCCCGAGGACGCCGGCGGGAGCCCCGAGATCATCGCCATCTGGCGCTCCAACAACGACCGCGCGATGGCGGGAGAGATCGTCCGCGGTGAGGTGGACTACGTGCTCGACGGGCGGCGTCGCACGTTGATCAACTTCATCGCGCCGGTGACCGACGCCGGAGGGGCGATCCTCGGCACGGCCGGGGTGAACCTCGACGTGACCGACCTGCGCGACCGCGAGCAACAGGTCCAGCGGCTGCAAGCGCTCGTGCAGGGGCTGTTCGACAACGCCCCCATCGCGATCGGCCTCCGCGCGGTGCGCGGCGAGGACCTCGTGCACCTCGCGGACAACCCCAAGACGGGCGAGCTCCTGGGCATCCCGGTGGAGGCCCTGCGCGGCCGCTCGGATCGTGAGATCGGGGTGGCCCCCGACGAGGTGCAGCGCGCGCTCTCGCGCTTCCGCCGGGCGCGGGCGGCCAACCGCTCGATCCCGTTCGAGGTGAGCTACGAGTTCGCGGGCGGGCCGCGCACGCTGGTGGGCCGGGTGGCGCCGCTCCCCGACGAAGACGGCGAGGAGCGCTACGTGTTCTTCGGCGAGGACGTCACCGAGACCCGCGCGCTCGAGGCCAGCCTCATGCATGCCGATCGCCTGGCCAGCCTCGGGACCATGGCGGCCGGGATCGCCCACGAGATCAACAACCCGCTGACCTTCGTGCAGGCGAGCCTCAACGGCGCGCTCCACCAGCTCGAGGCGGCCGTGAGCCACGGAGACCTTGATCAGCGCCTCGCCTTCCAGGTGCTCGAGGAGATCCGCACCGCTGCCGTCGGCGTCGATCGCATCACCCTCCTCGTGCGCGAGATGCTGGCGCTCGCCCGACCGCACCGACCCGGACCGACGCCCACCACGGACGTCGCGCTCACGGTGGAGTCGGTGGTCGGCCTCGCCGCGTCGCGCCTGCGTGGCGTGGCCGTCGTCGAGCGGGACATCGCCCCGCTGCCACCGGTGGCGGCCGACGCCATGAAGCTCGGACAGGTGCTCCTCAACCTCCTGACCAACGCCGCCCAGGCCATCGAGGAGGGGGCGGGCCGAGGGCATGTGTGGATCCGGGGCCGCCTCGGGGGGGAGCAAGAGCACGTGGTCCTCACCATCGAGGACGACGGTCCGGGGATCCCTCCCTCCCTGATCGGCCAGCTGTTCGCCCCGTTCCGCACCGGACGCGCCGACGGGCACGGCCTCGGCCTGTTCCTCTGTCGCCGGCTGGTCACCGAGATGGGGGGCACCATCGAGGCGGGCCCGCGCGAAGGGGGCGGCACCATCATGCGCATCGAGCTGCGGCTCGCCTCCCCGCGGACCGCCGTGGCCTAGCCCGCCGGGCGCACGCGCTGCCGCATCAACCCCTCCTGGGCCGTGGAGGCCACGAGGCGGCCGTCGGCCGAGAACACGCGGCCCCGCACGAGGCCGCGGGACCCCACGGCGCGGGGGCTGTCGATCACGTGGAGCAACCACTCGTCGACGCGCAGGCTCGGCGCGTGGAACCAGAGCACGTGGTCGAGGCTCGCGACCTGCATCCCGGGCGACAGCCAGGTGACCTGGTGCGGGAACAGCGCGGTGCCGAGGAACGCGTAGTCGGAGGCGTAGGCGAGGAGCGCGCGGTGGATCGCCGGATCGTCGGGGAGCCGCTCCACGGTGCGGAACCACACCGCGCGCTCGGGCGGCAGCGCGGAGGGCAGGATGGGATCGTCGGTGCCCTGCACGGAGCGGATCTCGAAGGGCCGCTCTCCCGCGAACAGCCGCTCCCGCAGCACGGTGGGGATCCGCTCGGCCTGGGCGCGCATGCGCTCGCCATCGGTGGGCAGGGTCTCGGGTGGGGGGACCACGGGCATCTCGTCCTGGTGATCGAAGCCCTCCTCGACCTGCTGGAACGACGCCGCGAGGTTGAAGATCGCCTCGCCACCCTGCACCGCCACCACCCGCCTCGTCGTGAACGAGCTGCCGTCGCGGATGCGGTCCACGTCGTAGACGATGGGTCGGTTCACGTCGCCAGGGCGCAGGAAATAGGCGTGCAGCGAGTGCACCGGCCGGTCGGTCGGGACGGTCTGGGTGGCGGCCGAGAGCGCCTGCCCGAGCACCTGGCCGCCGAACACCGTGCCCCAGCCGAGATCCTGGCTCTGCCCGCGGAACAGGTTCTGCTCGATGCGCTCGAGCGACAGGAGTTCGACCAGCTTGCCGAGGACGCTCATCGGAGCATCGTAGGCACGCGCGCGGACGGTCGCTACACGCGCGGCGTGAGGGTCTTCTGGCCGAGCCCCTTGACGATCGCGAGGCCGAGGTCGATGCGGGGGTCGTCGCCGAGCACGATGCGCTCGAGCGCGAGGCCCTGCATGACCGCGAGGGTGAACCACGGCGCGTTGTCGACCGCGGGCACGCCGGCGAGGTGCGGGAACGCCTCGTGGAACGCGCCGCGCACACCGGCCCAGAACCGCGCGCTGATGCTGGTCATCGACTCGCGGAGGGTGGGGTCGGTGCGCGAGGCGACGAGCAGCTCGAGCCAGGCGTGGAATGCCGGCCCGCTGGTCATCCTCCACAGGAGCTCGACGGCGGCGGTGGTGCGATCGGCATCCGCGGGCAGCGCGGCGAAGCTCGCGCGGAACTCGTCGAGCCGCTTCTGGAAGATGTACTCCACCGCGCTCGCCACGAGCTCCGCCTTGGTGGGGTAGTGGTGCAGCTGGGCGCCGCGCGAGACGCCGGCGCGCTCGGCGATCTCGGTCGTGCTCGTGGCCGCGTAGCCGAGCTCGTCGAGGCAGGTCAGCGTGGCCTCGAGCAGCGCGTGCTTGGTGGTGGCCGAGCGCTCTTCCTGCGTGCGGCGTGGCTTCTTGGGCGTGCTCGAGTTGGGCTTGTCGACCGTCACGCGCGATCGCCTACCACGGACAGTCTGGTGCGGAAGAGGGAACCGGTGCATCTAGTGGGATGACGCACCTCGCCGATCGCCCGAAAAAACAAGTGCGAAACACGCTTCGCACCGATCGGGGGCCGTGAAGCCACAAAACGACCCGACGCAAACGACCCGACGCAAAAACGACGGAGCGCTGCCTGACGGGCAGGCAGCGCTCACGACGACGCAGACGCTCAGTTCGGCGAGGGCGCGGCCTCGGGCTCGGTCTTCTCGATCGGCTTCGGCATCGAGTCGAGGGCGAGCTCGAGCACCTGATCCATCTTGGCGACCCAGCAGAACTCGACGACGTCCTGCACCTCCTTGGGCACCTCCTCGAGATCGCGCTTGTTGCGCTCGGGGGCGATGATGCGCTTGATGCCGGCGCGGTGGGCGGCGAGGACCTTCTCCTTGAGGCCGCCGATGGGGAGCACGCGGCCGCGCAGGGTGATCTCACCGGTCATCGCGACGTCGTGGCGCACGCGGATGCCCGTGAGCAGCGACACCAGCGAGGTGAGCATGGTGACACCGGCCGAGGGGCCGTCCTTGGGCATGGCGCCCGCGGGGATGTGGATGTGCAGGTCGCGCTTGTCGAGGAAGTCCTTGGCGATGCCGTACTGCTCGGCGCGCGAGCGCACGAACGAGAGCGCGGTCTGCGCGGACTCCTTCATCACGTCGCCGAGCTGCCCGGTGAGCTGGAGCTTGCCCGACCCGTGCATGGTGGTGGCCTCGATGAAGAGGATCTCGCCGCCGACGCTGGTCCAGGCGAGGCCGGTGGCGACGCCGCAGTCCTCGGTGCGCTCCGCGACCTCGGAGGTGTACTTGGGCGCGCCCAGGTACTCGTGGAGGTCGTCGAGCTGCTCGACCTTGCGCGGGGTGAGATCGCCCTCGGCGACCTTCACCGCGACGCCACGGATCACGTCGGCCACGCGGCGCTCGAGCGAGCGGACGCCGGCCTCGCGGGTGTAGACGTCGATGATGTTCTCGAGCGCGTCGTCGGTGATCTCGAGGAGCGAGGTCGCCTTCTGACCGGGCTTGGGCGCGGCGCCCGTGACCGGGTCCTTCACGTTGGGGATGCCGTGCTCCTCGATCTGCTTGGGCACGAGGTGCTGGCGCGCGATGGCGAGCTTCTCGCGGCGCGTGTAGCCGGGGATCTCGAGGATCTCCATGCGGTCGCGGAGCGGCGCCGGGATCGGATCGGCGATGTTCGCCGTGGCGATGAACATCACGTGCGAGAGGTCGTAGGGGATCTCGACGTAGTGGTCGACGAAGGTGTGGTTCTGCTCCGGGTCGAGCACCTCGAGGAGGGCCGCCGCCGGGTCGCCGCGGAAGTCGTGGCCGATCTTGTCGACCTCGTCGAGCATGAACACCGGGTTGATGGTGCCCGCCTTCTTCATGCCCTGGATGAGCTGGCCGGGGAGGGCGCCCACGTACGTGCGGCGGTGGCCGCGGATGGCGGCCTCGTCGTGCACGCCACCGAGCGAGATGCGGTGGAACTTGCGGCCGAGCGCGCGGGCGATCGAGCGACCGAGGCTGGTCTTGCCGACGCCGGGCGGCCCGAGCAAGCACAGGATCGGGCCCTTCTTGTCCTGCTTGAGCTTGCGGACGGCCAGGTACTCGAGGATGCGCTTCTTGACCTTCTCGAGGCCGTAGTGGTCCTCGTCGAGGATCTTGCGCACGGCCTGGATGTCCATCACGTCCTGCGTGGAGACGTGCCAGGGGATGTCGAGGATCCAGTCGAGGTAGGTGCGGACGACCGTGTACTCGGCGCTGCCCACCTGCATGCTGCGCAGGCGCTTGAGCTGCTTCTTGGCGACGGTCTCGGCCTCGGTGGGGAGCTGCGCCTTGACGATGCGCTCCTCGATGCCGTCGAGATCGCCCTGGTCGCCGTCGTCCTCGCCGAGCTCCTCCTTGATGGCCTTGAGCTGCTGGCGCAGGACGTACTCCCGCTGGTTCTTGCCCATGTCCTCCTTGATCTGGGAGTTGATGCGCTCGCGCATCCGGAGGACCTCGAGCTGGCGAGTGAGCAGGCGCAGCACCATGCGGATGCGCTCGTTCACCTCGGTGCACTCGATGATCTTGGCCTTCTCCTCGATCTGGGCGTCGAGGTTGGCGGCGACGAGGTCGGCCAGGGCGCCGGGCGCCTGGATGCTGTCGATGAGCGAGCCCGCCTCGCGGGGCAGCTCGGGCATCAGCTGGATGACCTGCTTCGCGATGTCGCGCAGGCTCATGGCGAGCGCCTCGGCCTCGACCTCGTTGCTCGAGGCCTCCTCGAGGCGAGCGATCTTGGCCTTGAGGTAGGGCGCCGTCTGGTGGATGCGCTCGAGCTTGATGCGGCAGATGCCCTGCAGGATGAGCGAGTAGTTGCCGGACGAGTGCTTGAGCGCCTTGAGCACGCGCGCCGCGCAGCCGTGGACGTAGAGGTCGTCCTGGCCGGGGTCGTCGGTCGAGGAGTCGCGCTGCGCGAAGATGGCGATGACGGGGGCGCCGAGGTTGTCGACGTCCTCGACGAGCGCGACGCTCTTCTCGCGGCCCACGTCGAACGGCGCGACCGCGCCCGGGAACAGAACGGCGTTGCGGATCGGCAGGACGGGCAAATCGTCCCCGAACACGATCTCTTCCTCCGGGCGGGCTTTCTTGTCCGTCATGCATCGGACACTAGTCACAGCCATCGAGGCGCGCCAGGGTGGATTTCGCCGCGGGAGCGACCCCACCCGGGTGCGCCCCTCTACCTACCCAGTCGCCCGGGTCGCCGGGTCGCGGTCGGCCTCACTTCCGGCCGCAGACGGCGCGGAGCTTGGGCGAGGTGGTCTCGGGCTCGAGGTGGACGACGTTGGCGTTGTCGAGGTAGTGGCGGCACGCCTCGATGGCGGCGCCGGTCGCGTCGAGCGCCACGTAGGCCGTCGCGGTGAGCTTGCCGATGCGGGCGAGCTGGCTGCGGGTGGCGTCGCCGATCCCGAGCAGGCGGTTGCCGAGCCCCACGGCCTCGACCCACCGGCCCTCCACGACTTGCTGTTGCAAGGTGGTCAGCTTGGCCTCGATCTCCTTCTGGTGGTCGCGCGCCTTGCCGCCCCCGAGCCCGCCGAGGGCGAGCCCCGACTCCTCCTTGGCCTTCTGCTCGCCGTCCGGCGTGAGCACGAGCGACTCGAGCGGCACCAGCACGACGTCTCCGCGCTTGATGTCGTTGCCCTTGAGGTCGTTGAAGATGACCAGCTTCCAGGCCAGCATCTTGTCGCCGAGGTAGCGCTGCGAGAGATCGAAGATGGTCTCGTTGGCCGACGCGTAGTGGCGCAGCACGTAGGGGATGACGATCTCGCTCCCCGGATCGGGCGGCAGCCAGGGGTGGGTGCCGTTGGCCTCGGCGAGCACCGCGGCCTGCTTGGCGTCCCCGAGGTAGCGGTCGGCGAGCATGCCCCAGGTGTCGCCGAGGGCCGTGCGCTGGTGTCCGACAGTCGGCACCTCGAGCCGCATGCCCGCAGCGATCATGCTGCCGCCCTGCGCGTCGAGGGCGTTGGCGCCCACCAGCACGTACTCGAGATCGGTGCGGCCGTAGAAGGTCTTGGCGATCGAGGCGAGCGTCTCGCCCTTGCGCACCACGTGGGTGAACGCGCTCGCATCGCCGCTGATGGCGAGCGCGCCGACGAACAGGGCGAGCGAGGTGAGGGTGCGTTTCATCAGGGGCCTCCGTCGAGCGGCGCGAGGGTCGAGGGCACGGTCTCCGGCTTGGCGGAGGCGACGGCCGAGGCGGACGTGGAGCCGCTCGGGGCCGGCGGCGGGAGGAACTCGTCGGGGTGGGGGGGC
>CAZUZY010000226.1:0-13908 GCA_964624885.1 uncultured Polyangiales bacterium
CCCCGGCCGCGCCGTTCGCCCTCCTCGCCCTCGGCGCCGCCCTCGCGCGGCGGCGCCGACGCTGATCCAGCCGGGGAGCTCGACGGGCTAGACCGCGAGGTCGGCGGCCAGCGCGCGCGCCTCGACGATGTTGTCCTCGATGCTGCAGTAGGTCCACCCACCGTAGCGCCCGATCGAGAACACGCCGTGGGCACGCAGCTTCCGCGAGAGGCGCGCGTGCTCGGCGAGCGAACCCTGGGTGATGTGCACGTAGGCCGGGTCCATGACCACGTGGTGATCGGCCACCAGTGCATGGCTGTCGATGACCCCCTCCGCCCGCAGGTCCCCGAGCACGCGGGCCTTGGCCGCCGCGATGACCGCCTCGTCGACGACGGCGTCCTTCGGGTAGCCGAGCTCGACGTAGAGGCTCAGGCGATCGGTGTCGAAGATGTTGTCGTAGAACCCGAGCCGATAGAAGCTGCGCGCCCGGTTCGGGTAGTACACCCAGTGCACGTTCTTCGGGCCCTTCTTGTCGAAGCCCAGGTTGAACACGAGCACCTTGTTCCAGGTGAACACGCTCGGGTCGTGGGGCAGCCCGGTCATGCGCACCAGCTTGTCGAACGGCGCCGACGACACCAGCTTCTCGAAGCGGAGCTCGCGGCGATCGGTGCGCGCGACCCTCGCCCGGAGGTCGATGCCGAGCAGGCGCTCGCCGAGGACGATCTTCGCCGGGTCGACGGCGCTCGCGAGGGCGCGCACGTACTCGATGGCGCCGCCCTCGGGGTAGGTGAACGTGGCGTTGTAGCTCGCGTTGTCGGCGACCTTCATGTTGCGCACGATGTCGGTCAGGTCGGCGTGCGGGAAGAAGCGCCCCATGGCGTCGCGGTCGAGCGTCGCGAGGTCGGTGGCGTAGAGCTTCTCGTTGTAGGGGATGAGGAACTTCTCGGCGATGCCGCGGCCGAAGCGGGCATAGAGCATCTCCTTGAAGTTGCCCTCCTTCGCCGGCGGCTGGCCGGGGGCGCGCGCGAAGTAGAGGTCGTGCAGGCACTCGATGAACTCGTCCTGCGGGAGCTGGTGGATGTTCTTCTGGAACGGGAAGTCGAGCCAGCGCCCGCCGTAGGCGATGAACGACTTCTTCTCCACGGTGCGGATCCGCTGGCCGGGCATCCGGTCGCGGAGCCACTGCTCGATCTCGGGCCGCTTGAAGTGGAAGAAGTGCCCCGAGTAGTCCCAGACGAACCCGTCGCGTACGACGGTCTTGCAGTACCCGCCGATCTCCCGGTCGGCCTCGAGCACGAGGTAGTCAGGGTCCTCTAGGGCCGCGGCGGTGGCGAGCCCGCTCACGCCCGCGCCCACGATGAGATGACGCACGGAGTCCATGGGTCGGTCGTATGCGTACAGGGTGCGCGTGTGAAGGGGCGGCACGGTCGCCCCGGAGCCCTGCGTTCACGATAGTCTCCACACGGCTGGGTCCTGGCGCAGCACGAGAGTTGCTGGATGGGTACGATCGCCAGGCTCACAAGGGAGGACATCATGCGCTTCGCCGCCACCGCCACCGTCGTCGTGACCTTCGCTGCGTTCTGGTTCGGGTGCTCGAGCAGCAGCGAGTCGTCCACGCCCACGGCCACCCCGGAGGAGCAGTGCGCGTCCTACGCCGAGAGCTTCTGCAACAAGGCGCAGGGCTGCGCCGGCATCTACGTGCAGCTCGGCTACGGCGATCTCGCGACGTGCAAGACGCGCTTCCAGGAGGCGTGCAAGCGCACCGTGACCGCGCCCAACACGGGCTTCACCGCGGCCTTCCTCACCAAGTGCGTGGCGTCGGTGCCGGGGCTCGACTGCCAGGCTCTGTTCGAGGGCGGGCAGACCGCCGAGTGCGTGCCGCCCCCCGGCCTGATCGACGACGGCAAGGGGTGTGGCGACGACAGCCAGTGCAAGACCGGCTTCTGCGCCATCGACGAGTCCGTGGTCACCTGCGGCACGTGCGGACCGAAGCCCGCCGAGGGTGCCGCGTGCGTCGGCAACGACTGCCCCGTCGGGCTGCACTGCAACGACGGCAAGTGCGTGAAGCCTTCGGGCGTGGGCGCGACCTGCGACGCCGGCCACCCCTGCGGCGCGTTCCTCGACTGCGCCTCGGGCAAGTGCGCCGCGCAGGCGCAGAACCTCGGCGACGCGTGCGACGACAAGGGGGGTCTCTCGTGCGACCTCCGCAAGGGGATCGTCTGCATCGGCAAGAAGTGCGAGAAGCTCCTGCTGGTCGGCGAAGGCAAGGAGTGTGGCCTGCACATGGCCGGCCTCAAGGTGAGCGACATCACCCTGTGCGAGAAGTCCGGCTTCTGCGACGGGCTGGACATCGCCAAGGCCAAGCTGCTCGGCACCTGTAAGCCTGCCGCGAAGGACGGCGAGGCCTGCAAGACCACCGCGGGCGATCTCGCCTCCGGCCCCAACTGCCTGCCGACGGCCGTCTGCATCGCGGGCGTCTGCCGTGTCCGCGACCCCGCCTCGTGCACCAAGTAGCGTCTCGCTGACCTGGCCCTCAGGGCTCCTTGGGCTTGCCGGTGAGCGGCGCCTTGCGCTTGGTGCGGACCGTCACGAGATAGTTGGGCTTGCCCTTGGCGGGCGGGTCGCCGAGATCGCCCGGCTTGGCCTTCACGAGGCCGGCGGGGATGCCAGCGGCCTCGAGCGCCTTGCCGATGGCCTCGGCGCGCGCCGTGGCGAGCTTCTCGTTCGCGGGGCTCTCGCCGGCCTTGTCGGCCCAGCCCTCGATCACGATCTTCTCGACGCCACGGTCGACGAGCCCCTGCAGGCGCTGGGCGATCATGGCGATCTGCGCCTTCATCGGCTTGGTCACGACCGAAGAGCCGGGGGCGAACGCGAGCCCACCCTCGACCTCGATCGCGCCCGAGGCGAAGGTGACCTTGCTGTGGGCGCCCGGCTCGGGGCAGCCGTCGTCGTCGTCCTTGCCGTCGATGGTCTCGGGCTCGAGCGGGCACTTGTCGACCGCGTCGCCCACGCCGTCCTCGTCGGCGTCCTTCTCGGGGCAGCCGTCGTCGTCCATGATGCCGTCGTAGTCCTCGGCCACGAGCGGGCAGACGTCGACGTCGTCGGTCTTGCCGTCCTTGTCGCTGTCGCACTTCTCGCCGGGCTTGGCGAAGGTGCCGTCCGCGCACTGCATCGGGGGCGCCTTCGGCGGGCCGCCCTCGGGGCAGCCGTCGTCGTCCTGGTAGCCGTTCTTGTCCTCGGGCTGATCAGGGCACTTGTCGACCTTGTCCTTGATGCCGTCGCCGTCGCGATCCGGCTCGGGGCAGCCGTCGTCGTCCTCGAAGCCGTCCTTGTCCTCGGCCTCGTTCGGGCACTTGTCCTTGGCGTCGGGGATGCCGTCCTGGTCGTTGTCCTTGTCGGGGCAGCCGTCCTCGTCCTCGAAGCCGTCCTTGTCCTCGGGGTCGTTCGGGCACTTGTCGAGCGCGTCGGGGATGCCGTCGCCGTCCTGGTCGTGGCCGCTCGGCGCGTAGCGGAGGTCGAGCACGAAGCGGTAGCGCGGGTCGGTGAGCTGGGCGTTGCCGGAGCCGCGCAGGCTGCCACCGCCGCCGAGGTGGATCGAGAGATCGCCCCCGAGCAGCTCGCTCCAGCGCGCGCCGACCAGCCACTGCGCGGGCGAGGCGCCGTGGTCGACGAGCGACGGCAGCGAGAACGCCTCGGCCCCGAACGAGAGCGCGTGGGCGCGGTCGACGGTGAACGATGCGCCGACGCCGAGCACGAGCTGCGAGCCGAAGTTCGTGTCGAGCAGGGTCACCTGCTTGCGCAGGCGCGCGCCGAGGTTGGCGCCGAAGACGAACGGCCCGAGCCGGTTCTCCACGGCGATCGACGGCGCGACGGCCACGCTCGACTCGCTCGCGTAGGCGTCGCGGTCGCCGGTGGGCAGCGCGAAGTCGAGGCGGGCGACCACCCCGACCCCTCGCACGTCGCCGACCCGCGGCAGGGAGACGAGCGAGTAGGCCGCGCCGAGGCGGACCGAGCGCACGCCGTTGCTGGTGATGGAGTCGGTCTTGCCGTCCTTGGCCGAGACCCCGACGCCGTCCTGGTAGAACGTGAGCGGGGCCACCATGGTGACCTCGAGCTTGTCGAGGAGGCCGTACGAGAACAGCAGCGCGCCGACGATCTGGTGGCCGACGCCCTCGATCTCGACCGACCCCGCGGGCCCGTTGGGGCTCGTGCGGAAGAGGATCGGGTCCTTCTGCCACGAGGTGGCGATCCCGAAGCCGAAGCGGCCCTTCTGCAGCGTGCGCCCCGCGCCGAGCGAGAAGAAGGTGGAGTCTCCCGCGACCGGCCACAGCGCATCGGAGTCGAGGCAGGTGGACGCCTTGACGTCGCAGTCGACCGCGCGCGCCGGAACGGGCGCCGCGAGGAGGGCGACGCCGGTGCAGAGCCCGAGGACCTTGGCCCGGAGGGAGGAGGCGGCGGGGAAGAGGGGATTCTTGAGCCTGCGCATGGGGGAGCCGGACTGGACCGGGGGGGCCCGACGAGGGAGCCTGGGCGAGATGCCGAAAGACGGGGGTGGGTTGCGAGCCGGCCACCTCCGACCGTCGAGGGGTGTCGAACGGGGAGCGTCCGGCGTCTAGACTCGTTCGCCGCATGCCCCTCACGCTCGACCGCGACGCCTACCTCCGGGGTCTGGTCCGGGACGTCCCGGACTTCCCCAAGCCCGGGATCGTCTTCAAGGACATCACCCCCCTCCTCGGCAACCCGCGTGCCCTCCACACCATCCTCGACGCCATGCACGTGGCCTGGGTCGACCGTCGGATCGACACCGTCGTGGCCATCGAGTCCCGGGGGTTCATCTTCGGCGCGGCGCTCGCGGCCAAGCTCAACGCGGCGTTCGTGCCGGTGCGCAAACCAGGGAAATTGCCCTGGAAGACCGACCGGGTGTCCTACGCGCTCGAGTACGGCGAGGGGCACCTCGAGATGCACGTCGGGTCGCTCGCCACGGGCGCGCGGGTGCTCGTCGTGGACGACCTGCTCGCCACCGGCGGCACCGCCGCGGCGGCCGCGGCGCTGGCCTCCAGTCAAGGTGGTGAGGTCGTCGGCTACGCCTTCGTGATCGAGCTGGCCTTCCTGGCCGGGCGCCAGAAGCTCGCCGGCGAGGTCTCCTCGTTGCTGGTCTACCGCTGACGCGCGTATCCTCGCCGGGGTGACCGAACTCCAGCGCAACCCTCGCATCTCGGCCGCCGGCGCCACCGACGCCGGCAAGGTCCGCCTGCACAACGAGGACGCGGTGCTCGTGCGCCCCGACCTCGGCCTCTACCTGGTCGCCGACGGCGCGGGCGGGCAGAACGCGGGCAACGTCGCGAGCATGCTGGCCATCGCCAGCGTGGCGCACCACTTCGAGTCCACCGCGCCGGTCTCCAAGACCATGCCGCCGCTCGGCGAGCTCGGGATGTCGTGGTCGGCGCGTCGGCTCTCGCGCGCGGTGCAGTCCGCCAATCGCGAGGTGATCGAGGTCGCGCGATCCCGCAACACCTACCAGGGCATGGGCACCACGCTGGTGGCCCTCGCGTTCTCCCCCGACGCCACCCGGCTCGACCTCGCGCACGTCGGCGACAGCCGGTGCTACCGCCTGCGCGACGCGGCGCTCGAGCAGCTCACCGAGGACCACTCGCTCGCCAACGACATCCTCGAGCTGCGCCCCGACCTCGACGACGCGGTGATCCGCAAGCTGCCCAAGAACGTGATCACCCGCGCGGTGGGCATGGGCGATCCGCTGCGGGTCTCCATGCGCTTCCTGCCCACCCGCCCCGGCGATCGGTACCTGCTCTGCTCGGACGGGATCACCGGCTGCCTCGACGACCAGACCATCAGCGACCTCCTCCGGGTGTGCAAGACCCCGGACGAGGCGGTGCGCGCGCTCATCGACACCTGCAACGAGGGCGGCGCCCCGGACAACCTGGCGGCGCTGGTGGTCGACCTCGTCCCCCCCCCGGGCGAGCCGATGTTCCCCGCCCACGGCTACACGCCGGCCACCGCCCCCAAGGCGCGCATCGTGCGCAGCCCGATCGACGAGTCGGCGCCGGAGATCGTCATCATGGGCATGGACGAGCCGGACGGCGACGACAGCACCTCGTTCCGGGTGGTGCCCGCCGAGAGCTCGAGCCCCAACCTGCTGGAGGCGCTCGGCAACTACGCGGCGCCGCTCCGCAAGAAGACGCCGCCGCCCCCCATCCCCCGCCCGGACAGCAAGGCCGAGACCTGCCGGGCCTGCGGCAAGGCGATGGGGCACGCGCTCGCCTGCCCCCACTGCGGCGCGCCGCGCTGATCGCTCGGGCGCGCTGGCCGAGCAGCCTTCGTCATGATAGACAAGGTTCTGCTATCGTGACCACCGTGGCTCCCCACCGCCTCACCCACCTCCGGCAGCTCGAGGCCGAGAGCATCCACATCCTGCGCGAGGTGGTCGCCGAGTTCGACCGCCCGGTGATGCTCTACTCCATCGGCAAGGATTCCTCGGTCATGCTGCGGCTGGCGCAGAAGGCCTTCGCGCCCGGACCGCTGCCGTTCCCGCTCCTGCACGTGGACACGACCTGGAAGTTCCAGGCCATGTACCGGTTCCGGGAGGAGACCCAGCGCGCCCTCGGGTTCCGGCTCATCGTCCACAAGAACGAACGCGCGCTCGCCGAGGGCATCAACCCGTTCGACCACGGCAGCAACCGCTACACCCAGATCATGAAGACGCACGCGCTGCTCGAGGCGCTGCGCCAACACGGGTTCGACGCCGCGTTCGGCGGGGCGCGCCGCGACGAGGAGAAGTCGCGGGCCAAGGAGCGCATCTACAGCTTCCGGGACGCGCACGGCCAGTGGGACCCGAAGAACCAGCGCCCGGAGCTGTGGAACCTCTACAACGGGCGCATCCGCCGCGGCGAGAGCATCCGCGCGTTCCCGCTGTCGAACTGGACCGAGCTCGACGTCTGGCAGTACGTGTGGCTCGAGCGGATCCCCATCGTGCCCCTCTACTTCGCGGCGCCGCGGCCGGTGGTGGAGCGGGACGGCGCGCTCATCATGGTCGACGACGAGCGCCTGCGCCTCCTGCCGGGCGAGACCCCGCGCGTCGAGAAGGTGCGCTTCCGCACGCTCGGCTGCTACCCGCTCTCGGGCGCGGTGCGGAGCGAGGCGACCACGCTCCCCGCCATCATCCAGGAGATGCTGCTCGCGCGGGACAGCGAGCGGCAGGGCCGCCTCATCGACCACGACGAGGAGGCCTCGATGGAGACCAAGAAGCGCGAGGGGTATTTCTGATGAGCCACGCGGCCGAGCGCGCCCGGATCGCCGCCGACGTCGAGGCCTACCTGCACGCGCACGAGCACAAGGAGCTCCTGCGGTTCGTGGCGGTCGGCTCGGTGGACGACGGCAAGTCCACCCTCATCGGGCGGCTCCTCCACGACGCCCACGCGGTCTACGAAGACCAGCTCTCGGCGGTGCAGCGGGCCTCGGAGAGCCGCGGCGCGACCCGCGGGGACGGGTCGGCCGCCACCCTCGACTTCTCGCTGTTCACCGACGGCCTCGCGGCCGAGCGCGAGCAGGGGATCACCATCGACGTCGCCTACCGCTACTTCTCCACGGCGCGGCGCAAGTTCATCATCGCCGACACGCCAGGGCACGTGCAGTACACGCGCAACATGGCGACCGGCGCCTCGACCGCCGACGTCGCGGTCATCCTGGTCGACGCGCGCCTCGGCGTGCTCGCGCAGTCGCGTCGCCACGCGTTCCTCGCGAGCCTGCTCGGCATCCCGCACCTCCTGGTCTGCGTGAACAAGATGGACCTGCGTGGCTTCGAGCTCGGGGTGTTCGCGGCGATCCGCGACGAGATGACGGAGCTCGCGCGCCGGCTCGGGTTCAGCTCGGTCACGGCGATCCCGATCAGCGCGCTCCGTGGCGACAACGTCGTCGACCGCAGCGCGCGCACGCCGTGGTGGGACGGCCCGACCGTGCTCGGGTTCCTCGAGACGGTCGCCTTGCCGTCGACGACGCCGGAAGCGCCGCTGCGGTTCCCCGTGCAGTACGTCGTGCGCCCGAGCCTCGACTACCGCGGGTTCGCCGGGCAGCTCGCCCGCGGCACGGTGCGGCCCGGCGACGAGGTGCTCGCGCTGCCCTCCGGACGCCGCACCCGGATCGCCGCGATCGACACGCTCGAGGGGAGCCTCGAGGAGGCGTTCGCGCCGATGAGCGTCACGCTGCGCCTCGAGGACGAGATCGATCTCAGTCGCGGCGACATGCTGGTCGCGATCGACGCGCCGCCCGAGGTCGCCGACCGGCTCGACGCGCACCTCGTGTGGCTCTCCGAGCGGCCCCTCGCGCGGGACCGCACCTACCTGCTCAAGCACACGACGCGGCTCGTGCGCGCGGAGATCGAGGCGGTCGCGCACGTGGTCGATCCCGGCGATCTCTCCGAGCGGCCTGCCGAGACCCTGGTGCTGAACGACGTGGGGCGCGTGGTGGTGCGCCTCCACGCACCGCTCTACTGCGACCCCTACCTCGAGAGCCGCAGCACGGGCGCGTTCGTGCTCGTCGACTCGCTCGAGGGCCACACCGTCGCCGCGGGCATGATCCGGGGCTCCACCTCCGAGGCGAAGGGGACGGTCCGGGAGCGCCGCTCGCAGGTGGGGCGGGCCGAGCGGCTCGCGCGCTTCGGTCAGCGGGGTGCGACGGTCGTGGTCTCGGAGCCCGACCGGCAAGCGGCCGCGCGGCGGGCCTTCACCATCGAGCGCGTGCTGTTCGACGCGGGCTCCCTGACCGCGGTCGTCGACCCCAGCGCCGTGGTCGCCGTCGCGCAGGCCGGCCTCGTGGCGGTGACCGTCGTCGAGGGACCGCCTCGCGTCGAGGTGGACGGGGTGCCCGTCGACGCCGAGGAAGACGACGAGGCCACCGGGCACGCCGTGCGCCGCCGCCTCGAGGCGCTCGCTACTTCTTGACCGGAGCGGCCGCCCGTGGAGGCGGCCGCTGTTCCCTGCGCTCGCCTGCGGCTCGCTCCGGTCACTTCTTGACGGGGGCCGACGCGCTCGCGGAGGCAGACCCGGCGGAGGCGGAACCGGCGCTGGCCGACGCCGCGGAGGCCGCGCCGAGCGGCAGGATCGTCGTCGCCACCTGCTGGGCCTTGAGCCCGAACTCGCTCGACGACGGCTGGATCGGGGTCTTCGGCGCCGGGGCGGCGGGCGCTGGCGGGGGCGGCGGCTCCTCCTTGCAACCAGAGAGGAGGGAGACGGCCACCAGGCTGGCGAAGAGGAACCGCATGTGGGGATCCGTACCGCTGTTCGACGGACCTGTCGCGGGTCGCCGAGAATCCCGCGATCTGGCCGAAAAGCCACGTGGACGGGGGGCCGTCGTTCGTGACCGTAAGGTTCGGCGGGCGCCCTCGTTCTCCGGACATGGAGGCCGCTCTGCCGCTCACGTTCGCGCTTCCCCAGCCGCTGTTCGGCATGGGTATGCTGCGCTGCGTGGATCCGCGCGCCGCCGAACTCGAGCACGAGCGGCGGCTCGTCGTGCGCGCGAAGGAGGGCGACCACGCCGCGCTGCGTCCCCTCCTCGAGAAGTACGGCCCGATCCTGTACCGCGCCGTGCTCCTGCCGCGGCTCGGCGACGAGGCCCGCGCCCGCGACGCGCTCGCGGACACGTACGCCAAGGTGGTCGCCACCCTCCCGCGTTACGAGTGGCACCCCGCGGGCATCTGGCCGTGGCTGCGTACGATCGCCTTCCACGTCGCCATCGATCAGCTCCGCGCCCGCAAGCGCGAGACCCCCTTCGACGTGGACGAGCTCACGCGCGAGGCCGACCAGCAGCGCGACGTCGCCAGCACGGACACGACCTACCTCGAGGCCGAGGAGTCGCGTCGCGCCAAGGCCAAGGTCGAGGAGGCGCTCGCGCGCATCAACCCGCGTTATGCGGAGGCCATTCGCTTGCGGGTGCTCGAGGAGCGCCCGCGGGAGGAGGTGGCCAAGGCCCTCGGGGCGACCCCCGCGACCTTCGACGTGATACTCCATCGGGCCATGGCGGCGCTCCGCAAGGCCCTGCGAGGGGACGATGACTGAGCACGAACTACCGCCCGACGAGTCGGAGACGGGCGCCCTCGACGAGGAGCCGACCCCCGAAGAGCTCGCGGCCGCCGAGGCCCTGCGCGAGGCGCTCGAGGGCCGCGCCCCCGACACCCCCGACGCCGAGCTGGCGCGCGCGCTCAAGCTCGCGCTCGATCCACGCCCCATCGACGCCCTCGCGCACCGCCGGATCCTCGACCGCGTCGTGCCCAAGCCGTCGCCGCTGCGCAGCATCCTCGTGCCGTTCGCGGGCCTCGCCGCGGCGGCCGCGGTGGCCCTGTTCGTGTCGAGCGCCCAGGACCGAGCTCCCGCCCCTGGCGTGGCCGCCGGCCCCGCGGTGCCGCTCCAGGTCTCGCGGCCGACGAGCTCCTTGTTCGAGGGACAGTTCCCGCAGACCGGCGAGACCAGCAAGCGCATCGACACCATCGCGGTGGCGCGCGAGCGCGATCTGCGTGGGAATCGCTTCGCCAAGTGGGGGGTGCGATGAATCGGCGCCTCCTCCCGTTCGTCTGGCTGCTCGTGCTCGCCGCGTGCGCCAAGCAGCCTGCCCCCGACAGCAACGTGCGCCCCAACGGGTCGGCGTCCGCCTCGGCCGCGCCGGTCGACGACGTGCTGCTCGCCTGGCTCTCCGCGGCCCGCAGCCTCCACCACGAGGCCGACCTCGCCGAGGACGCCAACGATCCCAAGCAGGCCATCGCCGCGCTCGAGCGCCTGCTCGCGTCCAAGCGGCCGCGCGTCGCGGTCGAGATCGACGAGGTGCTCGCCGACACCTTCGCTCGCCTCGGGGATCTGCGCTCCAAGGAGGGCGACTTCGACGGCGCCAGCAAGGACGTCGACGCCGGCCTCGTCCTCGCCAAGCAGGTCTCTTATTATCGTGGCCACCTGCTCGAGGTGCGGGGGCTCGTCGAGGAGCGGCGCTCCAAGGCGCTCGCCGCCAAGGGCGACGTCGCCGGCGCCAAGGCCGCCGCCGAGGCCGCCAAGAAGGCCTTCGAGGAGGCCGTCACGATCAACTTCGAGTTCATCGACAAGCAAGGCACCGGCGGAGGGAAGAAGTGATCGGACAGCGCAGCTCGAGCCAGATCGGGCGCCACGTCTTCGGTGGCGGGCTCGCGATCCTGGTCTGCTCCGGCGTCGGGTGCGGCGGCGGCGCTGCGCCAGCACACACGGGTGGCGCCACGCCCGACGCGGCGATCCACGAGGGCCCGGAGCCCGCCAAGACCGAGCTCCGGCAGGCCGACGAGGATTTCGCGGCCGCCGAGTCGCAGCTGTCGGCGGCGGGGGACTGCGCGGCGATGTGCAAGGCGCTCGCGTCGATGCGCAAGGCGACCGACCACCTCTGCGCGCTCACCAAGGACGGCGGCGACGACGAGAAGAAGCGTTGCGACGGCGCCAAGGAGAAGGTGGCGAGCGCGGAGGCCAAGGTGAAGTCCACGTGTGGAGGGTGCGGGCCGTGAAGCGGCTGCTGCGGGCGAGCGTCGCGGGCTCCGTGCTCGCGATCGGCGCGTGCGCGGCGCAGAAGTCCGCGCCCCGCGAGCCCGTCACCGCCACCAAGAAGAACGAGGCCGCGCCGGCGAGCATGGGCGCTCCGGCCACCGACTCGAAGACGGGGACCTCGCTCCCCGAGCCGTACAAGGAGCCGCCGCCGCCCCCGACGGTCACGCCCGACCCGTCCGCGGGAGGCACCGGGAACACACCCCCCGGGGTCGACGTTCCCAAGAAGCCGACCGCGACGCCGGTCCAACCCCCACCCCCCGTCACCCCCACCGCCCCTCCCACGACGACCTCCCCGCCGGGGGTCAAGCCGACGCCCGTCCCCGGGCCGTCGACGGTCGGCGTCGCGCAAGCGCAGTTCGACGACGCCGACAAGGCCTTCGTCGGAGCGTCGGGCTGTCCCGCCATGTGCAAGGCCCTCGACTCCCTCAAGAACGCCGCCGATCACCTGTGCGCGCTGTCGAAGAGCTCGGAGCCCAAGCGCTGCGGCGACGCCCAGGCCAAGGTGCAGAAGGCCACCGCGAAAGTGAAATCGATGTGTGGCGGCTGCGGCAGCCCTTGATACCATCTCGCAGTGATCCGCCGCCTCCGCACCCGCGCGTCGATCACGGCTGCCCTCGCTGGGCTCGTCGTCTCGTCGGTCGCGTTCGAGGCCGCTGCGACGCCACGGCTCGAGGTCGCGCACGTGCAGGGGCGCGACGCGCCCTGGATCGTCGGCTGGAACGAGGCCGTGGTCTCGCTCGAGAACGCGGGCGGCCCGTCGTTCCGCGGCGAGGTCCTCATCGAGACCTCGTTCGACCCCACCCACGAGCGCCCCACGCTGCGGGTCCCCGTGTCCCTCGCCGCGGGAGAGTCGGCGCGCCTGGTCCTGCCGTTCTTCCTCCAGCCCGGCGCCGCGCCGCAGGCGATCCTGCGCACGCAGGTCGACGGCGAGGTCGCGAGCCACCCGCTCGGTGTGGCGCGTCCCTTCGAGGGCGTGGCCACGCTGGTCGAGATCCAGGGCAAGGACGCGTTCGGCAAGAAGCTGCTCGACGGCGCCCCGGACGAGAAGGACAAGGAGCCCGAAGAGGGCGTCTATCCACCCCCGCCGACCCACAAACACCACCCACACCCCAAGGCCGGGCCGACCCACCCGGTCACGCCGACCATACCGTACGTGCGACCGACCATCGACGTCGTCACGGTGCAGTTCGCCAAGGAGTCCGGCGATCCGATCCTGCCCGACGTCGTCGCCGGCTGGTCGGGCGCGGTGCTCGTCGTGGTGCCGAGCGACATCCTCTCTCGCCTCTCGGGCCGCCCCCTCGACGCGCTCGTCGGGTGGGTCCGCGCCGGCGGTCTGCTCGCGGTCTCGGTCGTGCGCGAAGAAGACCTCCGCGCGCCGAACCTCGAGAAGCTGTTCGGCACGGGCGTGCGCATGACCGGCACCTCGCCCATGACCTTCGCCGGCGACTCGCTCACGCGGGGCGACCTCAGCAAGGGCGGCGACGACGGCGACTACGCGCGGGTCGGCATCGGCCAGGCGTGGCTCCTGCGGCGGGATCCGTGGGCCAAGGGCAAGCCCGATCCGAAGAGCGCGGCGGCCTTGCAGGCACTGTGGGGCTCCGGGCTCTCCCGCCGGCCGGCGATCGCCTCGGGCCCGGTCGGCGCGGGGGTGCGCTTCTACGACGACGATCGCGTGCGCAAGCTGCTCGACCCGAACCATGGCTTCCGACCGGCGCTCGGCCTCGCGGCGTTGCTCGTCCTCGGGTACGCGCTCCTCGTCGGGCCGGTCGGCTTCGCCCGGGCGCGCCGGCTCGGGCGGCCGCTGAGCGTGCTCCGCACCACGCCACTCATCGCGCTGGTCCTGTTCCTGTCGCTGGTCGGCATCGGCAAGGCCGGCAAGGGCATCCGCGGGCGCATCCGTCGGCTCACCGTGGTCGACGTGGCGGGCGGCGCCACCGCGGGTCAGGCCACCGCGCTCGACGCCTATTTCGTCTCGGATCCAGGCACCATCGTGCTCGCCGGCAAGCGCCCCATCGACACCGTCCACGTGGTCGAGCCGTTCCAGGAGAGCGCCGCCATCGAGCTCGACAAGGGCACCGTCGCGGTGCGCGGCGTGCGCGCCCACCCCTGGGAGACCATCGTGCTCGCTTCCGAGGGCGAGAAAGAGGTGCCCGGCGGGATCGTGCTCGAGGGCAGCGGCCCGCGCCTCGCGCTCGAGAACAAGACCCCGTGGACCCTCGAGCACGTGGTGCTGCACCCCGAGACCACCCTCACCGGCCCCGCCAAGTCCCGGTACTTCGCGGTGGTGAAGCCGGGCGAGAAGGTGTTCGCGCGCGACGGTGAGGCCGTCGAGCGCCACCTCTGGCCGGTCGCCGCGGGCAGCCTC
>CAZUZY010000227.1:0-13829 GCA_964624885.1 uncultured Polyangiales bacterium
AGCCGGCCGCGGCCGCCGCGGCGCAGGCCGCCGCCGCCACCTTCGTCGTCGACGAGACGAAGGCCAAGGCGGCCATCGACATGACCTGCCGGTAGACCCGCCGCGGGGTAAGCTCCGCGCATGGCTCGGTCACCCCTCGCGCGATGGGCGCGCTTCGCGCCCGTGTGTCTCTCGCCGGTCCTCGCCGCGTGGCTCGCCTGTCAGCCGCGGAAGATGGAGACGTACACCCCGCCGCCCGAGCAGCCGATGCCGAGCGCCGCGCCTTCGGCGACCGCACCCCCGGCGGCGACACCGCCCACCGTCCCCCAGCTCGGGCCCGCGCTGACGCCGACGGGCCTCGTGTTCCCCCCCGAATGGAACATGCCGCCGATGCCCGTGCCCGCGGGGATGCCCCTCCCGCAGGGCATCCCGAGCATGTTCCCGTTCCCGTTCCCGGGGGGTCCGGGTCCAGCGCCGACGCCCACGGCAACGCCGACGCCCACGGCGACGGCCTCGCCGACGATCACGCCCCCGCCCCCGCCGATCGGCTCGTTCCCGCCCGCCTGGGCGAAGCTCGAGGCCGACACCCTCACCCTCGTGAACCAGGCCCGCGCGAAGGGCGCCGTCTGCGGCACCACGAGCTACGGGCCGGCGGGGCCGCTCGCGCCCCACGGCGCCCTCCAGGCCTCGGCCCGCGCCCACAGCAAGGACATGGCCGATCGCAACTACTTCAACCACACCACGCCCGAGGGTCGCGACCCGATCGATCGGATGAAGGCCGCGGGGTGGGTGGACGCGCCGGGCTCGATGACCGGCGAGAACATCGCCGCCGGCTACGTCGGCGCCAACGCGGTGGTCGAGGGCTGGCTCAAGAGCCCGGGCCACTGCTCGAACATCATGAACCCCAAGTTCCAGCACCTCGGCGTGGGGTACTACGAGTCGCCGAGCGCCAAGTTCAAGCAGTACTGGACCCAGAACTTCGGCGGGAACTGAGCGCCGTTCTCAGAGCCGACGCTGCTCGTCCGCGAGCGCCCGTATCGCGGCGAGACAGCGCTCGGCGGCGGCACGGTGGGTGTGCGGGTGGCTGCCGGCGGCGCGCAGATCCCGGAGATCGAGCGGCGCACCGACCACGACGTCGATGGGGTGTTGCGCGGGCGCGAGCCAGTTGTACCGGGTCTCGCGCGCGAGGTCGTTGGCCATCCCGAGCACGAAGAACGGGATCACGTGCGCGCCCTCCTTCATCTCGAGCGCCACCTTCCCGACGCCCGGCTTCGCCGACAGGAGCGCGTACGGATCGTCGCTCTTGTTGCGCGTGCCCTCGGGGTGGAACCCGAGCACCGTGCCCGGGATCGCGAGCTCGTCGACGCAGCGCTGCAGGCTGTACTGGTTCCACGCCGCGCGGTCGCGGTCGCGCAGGATCGGCGGGAACATCGCCATCGCGCTCATCGACGCGTTGACCAGCGGGCCGAGCGGATGGTCGTAGAAGAAGGTCGAGCGGACCGGGAACAGGATCCGGCGCGAGAGCTGCGTGCGCCAGAAGATGACCGCGCTGATGACGAAGAAGTCGAAGTACGAGCGATGGTTCGCGACGACGAGGAGCCGGTCCTCCTTGGTCAGGTGCGCGATGCGCTCGAGCCCGTGCACCCGCAGCCGGTTGCCGCCGCAGGTCCAGATCGTGGCCCCCATGAACGCCGCGTTCCAGCGCTGGGCGACCTTCGGCAGCCGACGGTTGACGAAATCCCCGAGCTGGAACGACGTGCGCTCGACAGCCGTGAGCAGCGCCAGCTCCTCCTCGTTCGGTTGGGCCACCATCGACGGGCGGGCATCCTACACCTTCCGCCGACGCTTCGCCGCCGCAGGGGTCGCGGTGTCGTCTTCGGCGGTCTCGGCGGCTCGGTCGTCGTCGGTCGGCACGACCCGCAGCGGATCCGGCGGGACCTCACGAACGCGCACCCGTGGCTCTTCGCGGCCCGACCGCTCCTCGGCGCGCGCCGGCACGTAGCCGCCCCGCAGCCACCGCTGCGCGGCCTGCAGCTCGGCGTCGACCACCTCGCGATGCCAGTCCCGCACCGCGATCACGGCCTTGCGGAGCCCCATCACCGAGAGCACCGCCGTCGGGATGATCAGGAGCACGAGCAGCAGGACCACCCGGACGATCTGGAGCGCGTGGAAGCCGACGAACCCACCGATCCACGGGGGCGGAGGGGAGCTCCACTCGCGCGCGCGCTGGGCGGCCCGGGTGGCCCGGGCGGCCTCCCGCTCGGCCTCGTCGGTGGGCGAAGGGGCTCGGCGCAGGTCCCGCTCCGCGCGGCGTTGCTCGCGTTCGGCCCGGCGCTGCTCGCGCTCGCGTCGCCGCTCGACCTTGCGCTCGACCTGACGCGCGGCCTTGTCCAGCCACTGCTCGGTCTTCTCGCGGAACCGCTGGGCCTCGTCCCCATGACGCGAGAGGCGCTCGCCGATCTCGCGCTCGATCTCCTGGCCGATCTTCTGGCCGATCTCCTCGAGAAGACCGCCGCTGCGTCGCGCCTCCGCGACGGGCGGTGGCGGGTTCACGTGCGCAGCGGGCTCGCGTAGGCCCTCGAGCAGCGGTCGGATGCGGCTCGGGCGCTTCTCCGGATCGGGCTCGAGCATGCGCGAGAGAAGCTCGATCAGCGGTGCGTCTGCCCGCGGGCCGAGCGCGGTGCGCACGTCGATGGCCAGGCCCTTGTGGGGCTGGGCCTCGGGCTCGACGCCGGTGAGGAGCGTGAGCGCCGTGGCGCCGATGGCGTAGACGTCGGAGGCGGGGAGCGCGCGGCCCTGGAACTGCTCCGGCGCCATGTACCCGAACGTGCCGACGACGGTGCTCCCCCCCTCGGGCCGCATCCGGTCGCGGACGGCGCCGAAGTCGACGAACGCGTAGGAGCCGTCGGGCCTGCGCAGCACGTTGCCCGGCTTGAGATCCCGGTGGATGACCGGCGGCGCGCGCCCGTGCAGATAGTCGAGGAGGTCGCTCGCGTCGGACAGGAACCGGAGCACCTCGGCCCGCGAGAGCGAGCCGCCCCTCTTGCGCAGGGCCGCGAGGCTCTCGCCCTCGATCTTCTCCATGACGAGGAAGAGCGCGCCGTCCTCCTCGAAGTGCTCCACGTAGGCGGGGAGACTCGGATGCGAGAGCTGCGCGAGGACCCGGGCCTCGCGTTCGGCCAGCTCGACGTCCTTCCAGGCGCGCGCCCCCCGGACGTCGAACCGCTTGACCGCGACCGACCGTCCGTCAGGCCCCACCGCCGCCCACGTGGTGCCCTGGCTGCCCTCCCCGAGGCGGCTCTCCAGCGACCACCGGCCGGCGCGCAGGGAGTCGGGCATCGCACTATGATGTGGCCATGGCCAGGCCGGACGACAAGAGCGCCAGCGTGGAGGATCCGCACAAGCTGCGGCAGCTCCTCGAGCTGCGGGGGCTCGTGGACGACATCATCGAAGAAGGACTCCTCGCGCGGCGCAGCCTGGCCGAGGTCATGCGCGGCATGTTGCCCCGCATCTGCGACCTCTGCGGCGCCCGGGGTGCCTTCGTGCAGAGCTACGACGAGGACCTGGCCCTCAGCGTGTTCCGCACGCCCAAGGAGCTCGCCATCCCCGACTGGGACAACCTGCAGGCGCGCACGAGCGACGCCGAGCGGCAGGAGATCACCGAGCGGATCGGTGACGATCTCGTGGTCGCGATCCCCCTCGACGTCGCGGGCGAGTGGTTCGGTCGGGCGGGCCTCGTGGTGCCGGCGAGCAGCTTCGAGGCCGAAGACCCGGAGCACCTGCGCGCCCTCCTCGACATCGCCTGCGAGGAGCTCGACAACTTCCTGTTCTCGATCAAGGCCGCGCGCGAGAAGCACCGCGTGATGATGGAGCTCGCCGACGCCCTCCGGCACCGCGTGCTCTCCGAGGGCCTCAGGCAGGCGGTGGCCTGCCTCGCCCGCGCGACGCCGCTCGACCGCATGCTGCTGGTCTACGTGGCCCAGGAGGACAGCGCGAGCACGCTGCACGTGCAGCTGTTCCACGGCCCCACGCTCGTGATCGACACCATGAGCGGCGAGGTCGAGAACGGCGACGAGCTCCGCGCCGCGGCGCGGGAGTGGCTCTACGGGCGGAGCAGCGCGTTCCTCGAGCGCTACGGGTTCGTCGGCGCCCAGGAAGAGGTGCTCATCAGCGGCGTCACCAACTCGGTGCGCGTGGGCAAGGTCATCGCCACCAGCAAGAGCGGCCAGTTCAACACCTACGATCGCGAGCTGCTGGCGGGGTTCTCGGGCTTCATCCGCCAGCGCGTCGTCGACTTCAACAAGGAGTGGCGACGCCTCGCCGCGAGCTTCCGCCAGCAAGACGTGGCGCGCCTCCTCTCGCACGACGACTACGAGGCGCGCTTCCTCGCGCCCCACGAGCAGACCGTCGCCATCGCCTACGTGGACATCGCCGGCTTCACCCGGATCAGCGAGCAGATCCTGCGCACGCCGAGCGCGGTCGCCAAGCTCGTCGAGCACTGGAGCGCCCAGGCGGTCGACCTCGTGTGGGAGCACGGCGGCGTGTTCGACAAGATGGTCGGCGACTGCGTCATCGCCCTGTTCGGCCCGCCGTTCTACGACACGTCCCCGGGCGATCGCCTGGTCGCGGCGCTGCACTGGGCCAAGGCCATTCGCGCGATGACCACCGCGTTCCCGTAGCAAGACGGCTTCGAGCCCCTGCGGGCCGAGGGCCTCGCCGTCACCATCGGCGTGCACCTGGCGCCGCTGTTCGTCGGCACGTTCGGTCCGAACCAGAACTTCACCGGCTTCTCGAGCGGCATGAACAACACCGCTCGCCTGCAGTCGACGGCCAAGCGCGACGAGATCCTGGTGATGGCCGAGGCCATCGAGCAGCTCCCTCCGCGGCACGAGTTCCAGTTCGGCGAGGAGCGGAGCGCGCAGGTCAAGAACGTGGCGCAGCCCATTCGCTTCCGGGCGTTGCTCGGGTGAGGGCGTCGCTGACCGCGCTCGCGTTCGCGGCCTCGCTGACCGCGTGCGCCACCGAGGAGGGTCGGACGGTCGACGACGTGGGCACGCCCTCGGACGTCGGCCTCGACACCGCCCCGCGCGACGTGGGCCCGGAGGCCAAGCCGCCGGCCGAGGCCGGCAGCGGCGCGTTCGGAACCACCTGCGCCACCGACGACGAGTGCGACCCGCTCGGCGAGGGCGACCGCTTCTGCACCACCCGCGATCCCACGCGGTTCTGCGCCTCCAACCGCGGCTGCGACAAGGCGCTCGATCCTTGCCTCGAGGGCCTCGGGATCTGCATGAGCGAAGGCGGCGCGCTCACCTGTCGGCCGCGGTGCACGTTCGCGGCCGGTGGGCCCGCGCTCGGCTGCCTCGCCGGCGTCGCCTGCGTGCCCGTCTCGGGCGCCGACGGCTACTGCTTCGGCGGCTGCGTGGGTGCCTGCGCCGCGGGTCTGTGCCAGCGCGAGACCGGTCTCTGCGTCGGCAAGCTCGGCGACTACGCCCGGACCCCCCTCACCCCGTGCCGCGCCGACGAGGGCGCCGTCTGCGTGTGCACGAGCGGCGCCTCGACCAAGGCCGGCTACTGCACGATCGCGTGCGTCACGGGGGGTGGCGACGGCTGCGTCCCGGGGACCACGTGCGTCGCCCTCGGCCTCGGTCTCACGCCGGTCCCCAGCGGACTCGCCGGCCGCTGCCTGAAGAAGTGCACCACCGAGGGCGACTGCGTCGGACTGTCCTCCACCTGCATCGAAGGCACATGTCGCCCCGTCTGATCGCCGCTGCGTTCGCCCTCGGTCTCGGTGTCCTCGTCGCCCCGATCCGTCGCGCCGAGGCCTGAGGCGTCGCGCCCCCCGTCGGTCCGACGGGCCTGGTCACCACCTGCGACGGCCGCGACCACGCCGTCGCCCCCCGCGCGCGCTTCGGTGCCTCCGTCTCCGCCTTCGAGACCACCCTCGACGGTGGCGCCTTCGCGCTCTCGTCCACCTCGTTCGCCTCCAGCGTCGAGGTGCGGCGCGACGACCAGACCTACCAGCTGGTGCTCGGCTCCGTCCTCTCCGGCACCCTCGTGCGTGACGTGGGCACTTCCTCCGAGTCCCGCCTCGCCCTCGAGCGCGGCCTCCTCGCGGGCCTCAGCGCGAGCAAGCGCCTGCTCGCCCACGCCTCCACCGGCATCTTCCTCCTCGGCACGCTCTCGCTGTCCGCCTCCTCGGTGCACACGAGCGCCGGCACCCTCCGCGCCTTCGACCTGCGCGCGGGCGTCGCTGCTGGTCGCAGCTTCGGCCCCGTCACGCCCTACCTGCTGGCCCGCGCCTTCGGAGGTCCGGTCTTCGTGCCGGGTGGTCCCACCGTCGGCGACGATCACCACTACGTGCTCGGCCTCGGCCTCAGCGCCCGCGTGGGCCCGGTCGACCTCGGCGGCGAGGTCGCGCCCCTCGGCGAGCGACGCTTGACAGCAACTGGCGGCATCTCGTTCTGAGTCCGTGGACGCTGTCAGCAATCGGCAGCATCGCCGGCACCGATCCAGCGCCTGGCAGTAACTGGCAGCATCTGACGGGGGGCCCCGGGCTGCAACCCACCCTCGAGGACACCGATCGAGCGAACCAAGGCGCTGCCGAGACCCACGAAGCCGGCCGCGCACGAGCGGAGGGTGCTCCGAGCGAAGCCGCTTCCCGAGACCCCGCACCCCACCCTCGAGGCAAGCCACGCCCCACGCAGCACCCGTCCGCCCTCTCGAGCCCGAGATGGTTCCTGAGACCCACCAACGAGGAGCAAGCCGCGCGCCCCAGGGGGGTGGTGGGTACCTCGGGCGCTGGGTCGGGAGCGAAGCGACCACCCAAGCGGGCCGCCTCCGCACGACCGGTCGTATCGGGACCAGGCGGCCCGCGCGCGACCGAGGTGCCCACCACCCCCCGCGCGCGGCGTCCTCCCCGGGATCAGCTCTCGATGAACGACTTGAGCTGCTTGCTCCGACTCGGGTGCCGCAGCTTCCGCAGCGCCTTCGCCTCGATCTGCCGAATGCGCTCGCGGGTGACCTCGAAGTCCTGACCCACCTCCTCGAGCGTGTGGTCCGACTTCTCGCCGATCCCGAAGCGCATGCGCAGGACCTTCTCCTCGCGCGGCGTCAGCGACTTGAGCACCCGGCGGGTCTGCTCCGCGAGGTTCATGTTGATGACCGCCTCCGAGGGCGAGACCACCGACTTGTCCTCGATGAAGTCGCCGAGGTGCGAATCCTCCTCCTCGCCGATCGGGGTCTCGAGCGAGATGGGCTCCTTGGCGATCTTGAGGACCTTGCGGACCTTGTCGAGCGGGAGCTCCATCTTCTCGGCGATCTCCTCCGGCGTCGGCTCGCGGCCGAACTCCTGGACGAGGTACCGCGAGGTGCGGATCAGCTTGTTGATCGTCTCGATCATGTGCACCGGGATGCGGATGGTGCGCGCCTGATCGGCGATCGCGCGGGTGATGGCCTGCCGGATCCACCACGTGGCGTAGGTGCTGAACTTGTAGCCGCGCTTGTACTCGAACTTGTCGACGGCCTTCATCAGGCCGATGTTCCCCTCCTGGATCAGGTCGAGGAACTGCAGGCCGCGGTTCGTGTACTTCTTGGCGATGCTCACCACGAGGCGCAGGTTGGCCTCGACGAGCTCCGCCTTGGCCTTCTCGGCCGAGCGCTCGCCCTCGCGGATCTCGTGGTAGGTCGCGCGGAGCTCGAGCAGGTCGACCTGCAGCTCCTCCTCGACCGCCTTCAGGTTCTTGGCCGCGGTGCGCAGCGTGGCGTCGATCTGCTCGAAGTCCTCGATGCTCATCTCGAGGCGCTTGGCGAACTTGCGCTCCATCACGCGGTTGCCGCGCGACTCGCGCACCATCTTCTTGATCTCCTCGAGCGGCACGCCGGTCTTGCGCTCGAGCTCGGTCGCGTGGGCACCCGCGCGCTCCACGCGCTGGATGACGCTCTTGAGCTTGGCGACGACCTTGTCGATCGTCTTCTTGTTGAGGCGCATCTCCTGGAGCGTCTCGACCATCTCGGCCTTCACGCCGGCGAGCTGATCGTTGAGCTCACGCTTGCCGATCTCCCCCGCCTGGTGCGAGGCGCGCAAGGTGGTGGCCTTGGTGTCGAGGCGCTTCACCTTGTCGATGGCCTTGATGATCTTGCGATCGGCCTCTTCTTCGTCGAAGTTCTCGTTGTCCTCTTCGGCGTCGCGGATCAGCTCCTTGACCCGGATCTTGCCCTTCTTGAGCTTCTCGCCGAGGTCGACGATCTCGCGCACGGCGATCGGCGACGAGAGGATGGCGTCGAGCACGCGGTGCTCGCCGTCCTCGATGCGCTTGGCGATCTCGACCTCGCCCTCGCGGGTGAGCAGCGCGACGCTGCCCATCTTCCGCAGGTACATGCGGACCGGGTCGTTCGAGCGGGAGTAGAGGGAATCGTCCTCGGTGTCCTCGCGTTCGACGTGGACGATGACCTTCTTCTCTTCGCTCTCGGCGTCGGCGAGCCGCTTGGGAGCGATCTTCACCTGGGTCGCCGCGTCGACGATCTCGATGTCCTCGTCGCCCAGCATCGACATCACGTCGTCGATCTGGTCCGCGCTCACGACGTTCGAGGGGAGGGCGTCGTTGACCTCTTCGTAGGTCAGGTAGCCTTTCGACTTGCCCAAGTCGATCAGCTGCTGCACGCCATCCTTGCTCGCGGTCTTCTGCTTCATCGGGTGAGTCCTCGCCGGGGGTCGGAGAGTCGAGGGATCGTTCGTGCGCTGTTTCGCGCGGGTCGGGAGCCTCTTCCGGGTCGCGGGGCCGTCGAGAACGTGGTCGTCGACGGATGCGCGCCGGGAGGGCTTTTCCAGGGGCAGCCGCGAACGCGAGCACAGCGGCGCGCGGGCGGCCAACTTCGTTGAGGCGGTTCGTTCGTGGGCGGGGGTGGACAAACCTCGTGCCGGGAGGTCTCCGAGGCCAGCGCGGTGCCGTCGGGCCACCTCGCCCTCATCCGCCGTCCTCCTTGGCGGCCTCGAGGCGGGCCTTGCGGAGGGCCCGTTCGGTCGTGAGTTTCTCCATCGTGAGCGTCATGGCGCGGTCGTGATCACCCTGGGATTCGGCGCGCTCGATCTCGCGAGCGAGCTCGGCGTAGCGGGCCTCGGCGACGAGGTTCTGGAGCAGCACGGCAGACCTCCGGACGATGCGACGCACCGCGGCGGGGTCTTCCTCGGCGACGAGGCTGGCCGAGGCGAGGTCCTGGATCGAGGCGGGCACGCGCGCGATGAGCGATGCGGCGTCCAAAGGTCGGCGTTCCTCCCTGGCAGTGCGTGCTTCCTCCCGGAGCGCGGCGATGGCGAAGGTCCAGTCGCCGGCCACGAGTGCAAGACAATCTTGCACATCCGGTTCGTCTAGCACGTCAGGACAAGAGAAGAGGGCTTCGCCGATCGCTTTTGAGAGCCGTTCCTCCTCGGTGTTGCCGCCGCTGGAGCCCGGCGACGCGCCCGAGCGGGACGCGCGTTCAGGCACGTGGGTGATGTCACCACGGAGCGTCCGCCACAGCGCGCCCACGTCGAGGTCGAGGTCGGCGGCGATGCGCCGGACGAGGATCTCGCGGAAGGCCGGCTCCTGCTCGGCCAGCAGCGGTCGCACCACCTCGAGGGCCCGCTTCTTGGCAGAGAGATCCGAGCTGCGAGACAGCGCCGCGCACGCATCACGCACGAGGACCTCGTCGAGCGAGCGGGCGTTGCTCAGCACCGCGCGCATCGGCTCCACGCCTTTGCTGCGGAGGAAGTCGTCCGGGTCCTTGCCTTCGCCGAGCCGCGCCGCGCGCGCGACGAGGCCCACGGTCTTGCACGTGTCTCGCGCCGCCCAGGTCGCCTTCCGTCCAGCGGCATCGGAATCGAACAACAGCACCACGTTCTGCGTGAACCGCCGCAGCAGCCGCGCCTGGTCCTCGGTGAACGCCGTGCCCATCGGCGCGACCACGTTCTCGATGCCCCGCGCGTGCATCGCCACGAGGTCGAAGTTGCCCTCCACGAGTACCGCCTCCTGCGCCGTGCGGATCGCCGCCCGCGCCTGGTAGAGGCCGAACAGGGTGTGTCCCTTGGCGTAGATCGGCGACTCGCGCGAATTGACGTACTTCGGGGGAGGTCCCTTGCCGTCGTCGGCGACCCCGGGCGGGTTCGGGAGCGTGCGACCGCTGAACGCCACGACCCGGCCCTGCACGTCCTTGATCGCCACGAGCAGCCGGTGGCGGAACGCGTCGTAGTAGCCGCTGCCGCTCGACCGCGGCGCGAGCAGCCCCACGTGCTCGGCCTGCGCCGGGGAGACCCCTTGCCGCTGCAGGTGCACGGCGAGGCCGTCCCAGCCGTGGGGCGCGTACCCGATGCCGAAGGCTTCGACGACCGGACCGTCCACGGGCAGTCCCCGCCGGGCCAGCTCGTCGCGCGCCTGGCCGGCCAGCGGGTGGTCGCGCAGCATGCGACCGAAGTACTCGGCGGCGATGGCGTTGATGCCGTAGAGGTCGTCCTTGGCCTTGCGGGCGCGCTGCTCGGAGGCGCGGTCGTGGTCGCCGCGCTCGTCCTCGATCTCGACCCCCGCGCGCTCGGCGAGCTTCTTGAGCACCTCGATGAACGAGAGGCCCTCGGAGAGCTCGACGAACTTGAAGACGTCGCCCGAGGTCTTGCAGCCGAAGCAGTGGAACAGGCCTCGCTCCGGGGACACCGTGAAGCTCGGCGACTTCTCCTGGTGGAACGGGCACAGCCCCGTCCACGAGCGCCCGCGCTGGGTGAGCTTCACCGTCTCGCTCACCACGGCGACGATGTCGACCCGGCTCCGGATGCGATCGATCGTCTCTCGTCCGATCATCGCAGTGATCTTCGACTAGGAGGCGGCGCCCGAGCCGTCAAGCGCTAGCCTCTCGCGCGTGACCCCCTCGATGGCCGCGGCGTACGACCTCTTGGTCCAGCGCGCCGCCGACCGCACGGCCGACGTCGCCCGCGTGCGCGCGGCGTTCGAGGCCGCGGCGGGCGCCTATTCGCCCGACGATTCGTTCTACGAGGAGCGGGCCGCGGCGCTCTGGGACCGGGTGCTGACCGACCGCGAGGTGCTCGCCGCCCTCGTCGAGCCCGGCGCGGTGATCGGCGCCCTCTCCCGCGCGCACCGCGGGCTCTACGCCGTGATCGACGCCGGAGAAGACGTCGACCTCGAGTGCCTGGTGAGCGGCGCCGTCTTCCGGCTCTCCCGCGCCGACTCCGCGCACGCATCGCTGCGCCAGGCGCACTCGGAGGGTGAGCGCCTCGACGCGTTCGTCGTCCCGTCGCCGGAGGGCGCGTGTCTCCTGCCCGGCGTCCTCGTCCACCCGGCGAGCGCCCGCGCCGCCATCGAGCGGCTGCTGCAGGCGCCGCGCGCCACCCCCGCGGGGCTTCTCGACGCGTTGCTCGGCATGCGCCACCGGCTCGCGACCCTCGGCCGGATGCGCCCCGAGGTCGTCTACCGCCTGCCGTGAGCCGAGCTCACGCTCCGGTCACTTGTGGCTGGTGCGGTCGCTGTTCCCTACGGTCACTTCACGCGGGCGCTGAGGACGACGTCCCCCTCGGCGACCAGCTCCCAGGGGCCGCTGGCCTCGCCGATCCACGCGTAGCTGCCCTCGAGGTGCGGCGCGCGACCCAGCATGACGAAGAACTGCGACGAGCCCGTGTCGCGACCGGCCAGCGCGATGCCGATCGCGCCCTTGGCGAACGGCACCGGCGCGGTCTCGCAGCGCAGCGCGGAGTGGGCGCCGCCGTAGCCGTCGCCGCCGGGGTCGCCGAGCTGCACGACGAAGCCGGGCACCACCCGGTGCACGACGGTCCCGTCGTAGAAGCCACCCCCCGCGAGCTCGGCGACACGCGCCGCGGCGACGGGGGCGTACTTCGGGTCGAGCGCGAGGGTCAGCGTCCCCACCTCGGTCACGAGCTCGACGGTGTGGGGCTCGAGCTTGCCGTCGAGCAGCGGGCTCGCGGTGGTCGTCGCACCGACCGCGCTGCACGCCGGCGCGGCCTTGGCGCCGTCGAGCGCCCGCAGCGCGTTACGCGCCGCTCGACGGAGGGCGGGGGAGCGGTCGCCACAGAGCCGGGTGAGGAAGCCTCGGCCCGGTGCGTGCCGGAGTGCCCCCACCGCGCCGGCCAGGGCGACCGCGACCTCCGCGTCCGCCTCCTCGAAGGGCCGGGAGAGCGCGCCGTCGAGCGCACCCAGCACCCGCGGGTCGGCCTTGGGCGGTGGCGCTGCGGTCGCCTCGACGCCCGCGTCCTTGCCCTTCGCAGGCTCCTTCGCGTCCTTGGGCTCCTTCGCGTCCTTGGGCTCCTTCGCGTCCGTGCCCTCCCCGTCCTTCTTCGACGGGGGTCTGCCCGCGAGGCTGGGTCGATCGGCGATGGCTTGGGCCGCCGCCGCGACCACGCCGAGGGCCTTCGCGCCGAGCGCGCGCTCGAGGACCTCGGGCGCCTCCTCGGTCTCCGGGTGGTGAGCGAACAGCTCGAGCGCCAGCTCCCGCTGGGAGGGCGGGCCGTCGTTCGCCAGCTTGACGAGCAGGTCGCGCTTGTCGCCCGTGATCTCCCCGCGGTCGAGCGTGGCGAGGCGGGTGCGGTCGCGCAGGCGATCGAGCTCGGCCCGCAGCGGTGCGGGCAGCGAGGCGTCGTGGGCCGCGCAGCGCACGACCTCGGGGTCGCCTGGGTGCCCGGCGTGCAGCGCGGACGCGGCGAGGCAGCGCACGGTGGCGAGCCGACGCGCGAGCGGCGCGGAGGTGCCCGCAGGGATGGGCGGCAGCGGAGACGGCAAGAACGCCCGCAGGCTGGTCTGCACGGTCGGGTTCTTGTCGGCGGCGCGATCCGACAGCAGCTCGAGGGCGACGCGCAGCGGGCCGAAGCTCGCCTTGGAGAGGGCCGCCGTGGACGCGGCGTCGAGCGGCGCCGCGCGGGTGGCGAAGGCAGCAATGGCAGCATCGCCGGCCTCCCCCAGGCGGTGCAGCGCGCGGAGGCCCTCGACGAGATCGACCGGCGGCGTGGCGGCGTCGGACACGAGGCCCCGCAGGTCCTCGACCTTGGCGCCGGCGGCGCGACCCAGCGCACGGATGGCCAGCGGCCGGAGGGGAGAAGGCCCCGCGGCGATCCGCAGGCGCGCGACCTCGGCGAGCCCCGGCGTGGGCGGCCGCCCGCTCCAGTCCCCCCGGCCGAAGGCGAAGAGCGCCGCGTCGAGAGCCGGGCGCTTGCCCCCTCGTGCCGCGGCGACCAGCGCGCTGGCCACGTCGTCCTCGAGGCCGCGATCGTGCTGCGCGATCGCGCCGAGCGCGAACGCGGCGGCCTCCGCCCGGCCGACCACGCCGCTCTCGAGCCAGCGCACGAGCGCGCGCGAGGCCTCGATCCCCCCGCACCGACCGAGCCCGAACGCGATCCCGGCGAAGGGGTCGAGCGCGCCCTCGACCTTCGTTCCCTCGAGCGAGAGCGCCCGCGCCGAGAGCGCGGCGACCAGCTTGGCACGGGTGTCGCGACCGAGATCCGGGTCGGCGTCGCAGGGCACGCCGAGGCCGTAGCCGGCCCACGCCACCACCTCGGGGTCCTCGTCGGAGAGCGCCTTGCCGAGGCGCTCGACCACGGTGACGTCGCCGATCTGCGCGAGGGCCCGGGTGGCGGCGCGACGCGCGCGCACGTCGGTCGACACGGACATCGCGACCGGCACCAGCGCCTCTCTCCGCAGATCGGCGCCGACCCGCGCGGGCTTCGGATCGAAGGCGGACGGCGTGGCCACGGGGGCGCTCGAGGCGGCCGGCGCCGGGGTGCCGGTCGTGTTGCGGCGGCCACACGCGACGAGCGCGAGCGTGAGCGCGAGCGACCCTGCGCGCCTCACGCGGCCCCCTGCGCC
>CAZUZY010000228.1:0-13759 GCA_964624885.1 uncultured Polyangiales bacterium
AGCCCGCGGGCGGCCGCGTTCGCCGTGAACGCGGCGGCGTGCGCCTCGCGCATCCGGGCTGCGCCGGCGATCCAGGCGTGACCGACGGCGAGCGCCTCTCGCGGCCGCGGATCGTCGGGGCACGCGGCTTCGAACAGGGGCAACACGTGCTCGGCGCACGCGAGGGCCCACGCAGCGAGCAGACGATGGTGCTCGTCGGTGAGCGTGCCGCCCCGCCGCACGGTGACGAGTCGGGGGTCACGCTCCTTGGGCAGGATCGGCATGCGCCCCGGTCACTTCGTCGGGAAGCCGCGCTTCTCGAGCAGCGCCTTCACGTCCGGGTCGCGGCCGCGGAACAGCCGGTAGGCCTCCGCACGGTCCGTCGAGTTGCCGGGCGCGAGGATGTACTTGCGGAGCTTGTCCGCGGTCGGCTTGTGGAACACGTCGCCCGCCTCCGCGAACGCCTGGCGAGTGTCGGCGTCCATCACCTCCGACCACAGGTAGCTGTAGTACCCGGCCGAGTACGCGTCGCTCGTGAACAGGTGGTTGAACTGCGGCAGGCGGTGCCGCAGCGCGACCTCCTTCGGGGCCCCCAGCGCCTTCAGCGTGTCGCGCTCGAACGCGCCGGGATCGAGCTTGTCGTCCGGCCCCCAGGCCTTGCTGTGGAGCTCCATGTCGACGATCGCGGCCGTGAGGTACTCCGTGGTGGCGTAGCCCTGGTTGAACCGTCCGGCGGCGAGGATCTTGGTGACCAGCGCCTGTGGCATCGCCTTGCCCGTCTTGGCGTGCTTGGCGAAGCGGTCGAGGATCGGCCGGGTGAGCACCCACATCTCGTGCACCTGCGAGGGGTACTCGACGAAGTCGCGCGGCGTCGAAGCGAGCCCCGGCCACACGACCTCCGAGAGCAACCCGTGCAGCGCGTGCCCGAACTCGTGGAACAGCGTCTGGGCGTCGTCCATCGAGATGAGCGTGGGTTGCCCAGCGGGCGCGGCGACGAAGTTGTTGTTGTTGGAGACGATCGGCGTCACCACCTTGCCGGTGAAGCTCTCGTGGCCCTTGAGGGTCGAGGCCCACGCGCCCGAGCGCTTGTGCGCGCGGGCGAAGTAGTCGCCGTAGAACAGGCCGACGTAGGCGCCGGTGGCCTTGTCCTTCACCTCCCACACCCGCACGTCGGGGCGGAACGTGGGCACCTTGCCGGTGATCTCCACGAAGCTGATGCCGTAGAGCTGCTCGGCCATGTAGAACGCCGCCGCGATCATGTTGCCGAGCTCGAAGTACGGCTCGATCTCGGTCTGATCGAGGGCGTACTTCTGCTTGCGGACCTTCTCGGCGTAGTGGAGGTAGTCCCAGGGCTCGATCGCCGCGACCTTGTCCTTCTTGGCGAGGACGGCCATGTCGGCGACCTCCTCCTTGACGCGGCCGGCGGCGCCGACCCACACCTTCTTCATCAGCTCGTCGGCCTTCTTCGGGTCGATGGCCATGGTGTCGGACATGCGCCAGTGCGCGTGCGAGGCGTAGCCGAGGAGCTTCGCGCGCTCGGCGCGCAGGCGCACGATGCGGACGATGGTGGCGTTGGTGTCGTTCTTGTCGCCGTTGTCGCCACGCTTCTTGAACGCCTTCCACACCTTCTCGCGCAGATCGCGGCGCTTGCTGCTCTGCAGGAACGGATCGACGCTCGAGCGCGTGTTCACCACCGCCCACTTGCCGGTGAGCCCGCGCTCCTTGGCCGCGGCGGCGAGCGAGTCGACGAGCGAGGCGGGGAGCCCCGCGAGATCGTCCTTGGTCTCGAGCACGATCCAGGTGTCCTCGTCCGCGAGGACCTTGTTGCCGAAGTCGGCGAAGGCGACGGCGAGCTCCTGGTTGATCTCCCCGAGGCGCTTCTTCTGGGCCGCGTCCAGCCGGGCGCCGGCCCGCACGTGCTGCTCGTGCACGAGCTCGACGAGCCGCTTCTGATCGGGGGGCAACGCGGCGCGCTGCGCGTGGACGGCGGCGATGCGGGCGAACAGGCCCACGTGGAACGTGATCTTGTCGTAGGCGGCGGCCTGCTTCGGGGACCACTCGCGATCGATCTCCTGCACGTCCTTGGTGGCGAGGTTGCCCGTGAACACCGAGAACAGGTTCTCGGCGCGCCCCTCGTGGCGTCCCGCGTCCTCGAGCGCCCGGATGGTGTTGTCGAACGTGGGCGGCGCGGGGTCGGTCGCGATCACCTCCACCTCGGCGAGCAGGAGCGCGAGGCCCACCTCGAACGCCTTCGGGAACCCCGCCGCCTGCGCCTTGTCCCACGGCGGCACGCCCCCGTACGCGCCCCCCCACGGCGCGAGCAGCGGGTCCTCGGCGGCGAGCTTGCGCAGGCGCGCGACCTCTTCGACGGCCTTGGCGTGCGGATCCTCGGTGGGCTTCATGGGCTTGGCCTCGTGCGAAGGAGAGGGGCCCGCCGCGGGCGGGACCGGGGTGTTGGCGGGTCCGCAGGCGAGCAGCACCGCGAGCGGGAAGAGGTACGGGCGCTTCATCGGAGCGCGCATTGGCCGCCACGACGGGCCGGCGGTCAAGCCTCACCCCGCGTCGCCGCACTTGTCCCCGCGGGGCGGCGGGGGTGGCTCGACCTTGGTGGCCGGCGCGACGCGCACCACGTCGAGCCCGACCCCGATGCTCAGCATGTTGCAGGTCACCGCCTCGTCCTGCAGCCACTTCGCCCCCGCGACGAGGTCGGCGAAGGTCTTCACGCTGGCGACGGCGCTCGTGTAGAAAGGCGTGCCCGGGCACAGCCCGGCGCCGATCGCGATCGGCGCGAGCAGCGGCTCGAGGTCGACGAGGCGCACACCACCGGCCAGCATGCCGAGCGTGCCGCCCTTTCGATCCGCACCGAGCCGCACGGTCACCACGCCACCCTGGAGCGGGAGGGGGGCCGGTTTCTCGGCGACCGGGATCAAGGTGAAGAACGACGCGGGCTCCCCGGAGACCCACGTGTCGCCGACGAGATACCCGAGCGGGAAGCTGGTGATCGGCGCGGTCAGGGCGTCGCCGACGACCGAGTTCGACGCGATCACCCGCTCGTCGGTCTCGTCCCACGACGGAGCCGTCAAGGTCGCGTTGGTGGTGTAGAGCCGCGCGGGCACGTAGGGGTCGTCGGCGCCCTCGTCCACGTCGTCGAGCGCGAGCAGCAGCGTGGCCTGTCCCGCGAGGACGTTGCTCTCGAGCTTGGTCTCGAAGTCCGGCGCCGCGACCTTGACCATCGCGACCACGTGTTGCCCGAAGTTGTTGTCGCGACAGCCGTCACCGTCGGTGAGCGCGCTCGCCTTGGCGCCGGCGACCCGCAGGCACGAGCGGATGTTCAGCGTGGAGTCCTCGAGGCTCGTGCACCGGTGATCGATGTCGAAGCCGAAGGCGCGCCACGCGTCGTCGCTCGGGACCCGAGCCGCGTTCTGGCTCCCGAGCCAGTAGCGACGCACCGCGAACCACAGCGTCTGGCCCTTGCCCGAGGGCTTGGCCTCGCCGAGCGGACGGCCCGGTGGATGCGCGAGGACCGGCGCCGCGTCGGTCGCGCCCTCGCTGTCGCCGATGTCGGCGGGCGCGGTCACCTCGGCCTCGACCGTGGTGTCGGGAGCGCCTCCGACGAGCCGCAGATCGTCGTAGCCCACGAGCGAGGCGCAGGCGCCCAAGACGAAGACACCCGACGACAGAGCCCACGCTGCGAAGGCCACCCGCTTGCCCACGGGTCGAGTGTAGCCGACAAAATGGCCGTATCGGGTCAACCGTTCCAGCTACCCAGAGCCTTCGACGACCAAACGTCGCTCCGTGGCCCCTCGTCACCTAGCCGGCGTGGACCAGTTCCGCGTCGCACGAACGGCTGTGTTATCGGGCCCGCATGAAGCAGCCCTCCTCCGTTGTCGTCTTCGCGCTCGCCACCCTCGCCGCCTCCTCGGTGGAAGCCGACAGCAAGTGGATGGAGGGCAAGGTCACCTACAAGATCGGCGGCGTCGACACGGCGTTCACCGACCCGGCCGAGGCGTGCAAGGCCGGCGTCGCCCTGCTCGCCAAGAGCGGCAACAAGAAGACGTTCGTGAGCGTGAAGGAGGGCACCTCCAGCACCATGATGACCTGCATGCTCAAGGAGTCCGACGGCAAGCCCTTCGAGCAGAGCAACATCATCACCAAGGTCCTCGAGTGCCCCGCGACCACCAGCGCGAAGAGCACCAACAACTCGGGCAACTTCGCGGACATCAAGTGCCGGTGCGACGACAAGGGTGGCTGCCCCGCGCCGGGCAAGACCGTCGGCAAGCCCGACGCCAAGCCCGCGTTGACCGGCAAGTGGATGGACGGGGTGGTCACCTACAAGATCGGCGGCGTCGACAAGGTCTTCGATGCGCCCGCCGACGCGTGCAAGGCCGGCGTCGCCCAGCTCGCCAAGAGCGGCAACAAGAAGACCTTCTCGAGCGTGAAGGAGGGCACCTCGAGCACCATGATGACCTGCATGCTCAAGGAGTCCGACGGCAAGGACTTCGAGCAGCTGAACGTGGTGTCCAAGATCCTGGAGTGTCCCGCCGACACGACCGCCAAGAGCACCACCAACTCGGGCGAGTTCGCCGACATGAAGTGCAAGTGCGACGACAAGAAGGGCTGTCCGTCTCCCGGAGCGCCCACCACCAAGGCGCCGGACGTGAAGCCCACCGTGACGGGCAACTGGATGGACGGGGTCCCGGCCTACAAGATCGGTGGCGTCGACAAGGTCTTCGACACGCCCGCCGACGCGTGCAAGGCCGGCGTCGCCCAGCTCGCCAAGAGCGGCAACAAGAAGACCTACTCGAGCGTCAAGGAGGGGACCTCGAGCACGATGATGACCTGCGTGCTCAAGGAGTCGGACGGCAAGCCGTTCGACCAGCTGAACGTGGTGACCAAGCTGCTCCAGTGCCCGGCCGACACGGTCGCCAAGAGCACCACCAACTCGGGCGAGTTCGCCGACATCAAGTGCAAGTGCGACGACAAGAAGGGCTGCCCGAAGAAGTGAACGGAGCGAGCCGAAGGGGAGCGCAGTGAGCGGCGGCCGCCTCCACGGGCGGCCGCTACAGCAACAAGTGAACGGAGCGAGCCGAAGGCGAGCGCAGTGAACGGCGGCCGCCTCCACGGGCGGCCGCTACAGCAAGGAACCGTTCACGGGCGCTCGTGAATGCGTTCACGGGCGCTCGTGAATGCGTTCACGGGCGCTCGTGAATGCGACGGTGGGATATGTTGGCCGCATGGCTCGCTCTCGCCCACTCGCGGTGGTCCTGGTGTTGCTCGGGGCGTGCGCGCCGGCCGCGCCGTCGCCGAAGACCGTCGAGACGGCCAAGCCCGCGCCACCGCCCCCGACCTGGCCCCGCCCGGCGCGATGGGCGCTCACGCCTCCGCGGTCGCTGTGGGCGCACGCAGTGCCGACCGGCGAGGCGAAGCTGTGGCTCGGCGGCGACGGCGAGCGCTGGCTCGCGACCAAGGGTGAGCCTCCGATCGGTGCCACCGAGGTGTTGCCGGAGTCGCTGGTCGGCAGCACCGGGCTCGTGGCCGTCGGCCTGTCCGGCACCGCGTACGTCACCAAGGCGCCGCTCGGTCCCGTCGTCGAGACCCGCGCACCGCCGCACGCGGTCCGCCGCGCCGCCGCCGGACGGACGGCGATCCTCCTCGTGACGGTCGACGGTCGTCTGCTGCGTTCGGTCGACGGCGGCGCGACCTACGTCGAGCGCTCGTTGCCCGCACCGGGCCGCGCGAGCGCGATCGCGATGTCCGGCGAGCACGGCCTCCTCGTCACGATGCCGCAGGGCGTCTTCGTCACCCACGACGACGGCGCCACCTTCGTCGCCGTCCCCACCTCGGGCAGCGGGGCGCTCGAGCCCTACACCGGCGCGGACGGCAGCCTCACGCTCGTCGGCGGGCCCCAGGAGGTCGTCGGCGTGGCCGCGCTGCAAGGCGACAAGCTCGTCCCGACCTCCAAGTCCCCCGACCCCAGCGTCGGCTGGCCGTCGGTCGCCGCGCGCGCGCACGCAGCCGCCGACAGGGTTGCCTACGCCGTGCTCGAGGCGCCCGGGAAGGACAAGCCCGGCGTCTACGAGCTCGTCGTCGACGAGGTCGCGCCCACCTACGTGGTGCCGCCTCCGCGTCGGAAGTACCCCCTGCCCCTCCTCGACGGCTGCCTCGACGTGATCGCGGGCGCGCGCGACGAGACCCTCGTGCTCGGCTGCGTCACGCTCTCGCCCGAGTCCGGCGCGAAGCGGCGGCTGCGCCTGTTCCGCAGCGACGACGCCGGCAAGACCTTGGTCGAAGACGGTCTCGTCGCCGACGCGCCCCAGCGGGTGTTGCTGGGCCCGAAGGGACTCCTGGTGCTGCCCTGCAACCGCGACGTCGGCGCGCTCCACAAGCCCTGCGAGGAGTCCTGGGTCCGCCCACCGGGCGCCAAGGAGCTGCGCGCGTTCCCCGCCGTCGAAGGCGCGACCGTCGACGCGACCGGCGCGCTCGTCCTGCTCCGCCGCGGGTCGTCGGGCGACCTCGAGGTGTTACGGCAGGCGCCGCACGACGAGAAGCCCACCCTCGTGGGGCGCATCGACAAGGTGCCCGAGCTCGCCACCGCCCGCGTGTTCGTCGAGGGACCGACCCTGCTGGTCGCGGTCACCCACGGGAAGAAGCTGTTCGCCCACACGAGCAGCGACGGCGGCGCGACCTTCGTCGAGCGCACCTTGGACGACGTCACCATGGTCGAGGGCCACGGGCGCCGGCTCCTCGCCACCGGGATCCGCACGGCCTTCGAGTCCGCCGACGGCGGGCTGACCTTCACCCGCGTCGCCCGACCCAGCGGCGCCGAACCGACCGCGTGCGCGGCCTGGGGCTGCACGACGACCCGCGGGCTGCGCATCGGCTGGGACCAGGAGGGCGCAGCGCCGGCCTTGCCGACGCCGACGCCGACCGCGAAGCGCTGGGCGACGCCCCTCCGGTGCACGCCGACCTCCGACTGGCAGCCCGCGGGGCTCGGAGCGCTCCCGACGATCGACAACGTCGAGCCGAGCAAGGGCCTGCGCTTCGCGTGGCCCCGCCGCCGCAAGGACGACGGGTACGATCTGGTGCTCGTGGACCGCGCGGGCAAGACGCAGGTCCTGCCCTTGCTCGGCGCGGCGCCGAACGGCCTCGAGGATCGGTCGCAGACCTTCGCCCTCGCACAGCCGAGTGGCGTCGTGGCCGGCCGCTACCGCTACCAGCGCAAGAAGGGCGGCGGCCCGCTGTCGCCGGTCGACGTCGAGCTCGCCTGGTACGCCTACGACGTCGGCAAGGTGCGGCGGGTCACCAAGGCAGCCCTCGCGGTGTGGCGCGTCGCGCACGATCCCCAGTTCCCGGGCTCCCTGCCGAACCTCGGTGTGGTGCGGCTCGACGGCGACCGGGTCTTTCTCCATCCACCGACGAATGCGTCTTCGCTCCACCGCTTCGACCCCGACGGCAAGGTGAGCCAGCACGGCACGACGCTGCCCCACGCGCCCGGCCTCGAGGTGCGGACGGTGGGCGCATCGACCTTCGCGTTCCGCCCGATCTACGCGGGCGAGGCGGTCGCGGTCGACGTCTGGCCGGTGCCGTCCGCGCAGCTCGCGCCGCGCCATTGGGTGCTCTGGGATCGCGGCGGCGCCACCGTGACCCTCTCGGCGATCGCGCGGGCCGACAAGCCCGCGATCCAGATCAGCTACCCGGGCGACGCGCTCACCGCGCCGTTCGAGGCGGCCATCCCGCTCGCCGACACCGCCGACCCGCCGACCTTCGCGCCCCTCCCACGCGTCGTCGACGATCCTCCCCCCAAGTGCGCCGACCCGGACGGAGCACGCTCGCTCTCGTTCGGTCAGCGGGGCACCCGACACCCCGTGCAGATCTCCCCGGTCGTGCTCGCGACGAACGGCACGGTGCTGCGCACCACCGGCGACAAGACCTGCCTGGCCGCCTGGATCGCCACCGAGCCCAGCCACCGCGCCGAGCACGTGGCCGTCCTGCGACCGGACGCCCTCGACGACGCCACGCTCTACCGCGTGGACACCAAGGTGTGGCCGCCGGTGCTCTCGACCCGGAGCCTCTCGTGCGCCTTCACACCCGGCCCGCTGTCGGAGGCGCTGGCCGACGAACCAGGGTTCTGAGCAGGGCGGCGTATGCTCCTCGCAAGCTCGATGCCCCGGACGCTCACGTTGCTGCTCGTCCCCGCGAAGGACCCGGACGAGCTCGACGCCATGGCGTACGAGGATCGGCGCCGGCGGAGCGCCAGCATCGTGCAGCTCGAGCTCCTCCACGCCGGCGAGCCCGACGTGCTCGTGCGGAGAGCGCTCGACATCGACCAGGGCGTCTACGGCGCGGCGCAGACCTGGGACGACGGCTCTGTGGAGCAGACGTCCGCGATCTTCTCCACCGAGGTCGCCTCCGCCGCGGCGCTGCTCGAGCCCCACCTCCGCGACCCGCTCGCCCTCGCCGCGCGCTTCGTCGAGCACGCCGGTTCGGGGGAGGACGCCGCCCGTGTCGCCCAGGCCCTCGTCGCGCCACCCCCGGGTCCTGCGCGAGGTCCCGCCGAGGAGGCGGCGAGCTACGTCCGGGCGTTCCTCTCGAGCGTGCCCACCGCGCTCGAGCTCCGCTGGGCCATCGTCTGGGAGCTCCGCACCCCGGCACCGTGCGCGTGCGCGGAGTGGGAAGGCCCCACGCTGGGGCGCTACCTCGCCTTCCCACCGCGCGGCTTCGAGCGACTCGACGGCGGAGGGAAGTACTTCGGACGCATGCGATGTCGGCGATGCGGCGCCACCTTCTCCTTCGCCGTGTCTGCGGACTACGCGGAGGCGACGCGCGAGACCACGCCTCTCCCCACGGAGATCGGCGTCTTCGCCGGCGAGGTCGCCGCGGCCATCGGCGGGGAGGTCGCCTTCGACATCGAGCAGAGCCCGACGTGCGGCGTGCGCCGCGGGCGCCACTGCGTCCTCCTCGTGTGGCGCCATGGTGCCTCCTACCGGGTGGGGCTCCCGCACGGCACGCCGTGGCAGGTCGGCTCGCGCGAAGACCTTGGTGCGCTGGTGCCCACGATCGAGAGGGCTCTCGCCGACTCACCGCCGAGCGTCTCGATGGCCGACGTGATCGCCTCTCTGTCACCGGGTTGGAACCTCGGTCTCGTGGGGGAACCGCGGCCCGAGGAGGCCGTCCTGCACGACGCGCGCGGCGAGGTCCACCTGCGTCAAGAGGCCGCGTCCGTGACCGTCACCGTCTTCGAGGGTGACACCCGACACACGCGGGAGATCGCCACGCTCGACGCGCTCACCGACCTCGGCGCCTTCGTCGACGAGAAGCTCGCGACCCAGGCTCGTACCCGACACGCCGCCCGCGTCGCGTTCGACGCGGAGCAGGCGGCGGCGCACGCCGCGATGATGCAGCGCGTGCCGACCTTCGACGACGTCGTGGGGGCGCTCCGCGAGGGCTACACGGTGCAGGTCGGTGGGGGCCGCTCGTTCCTGACCTACTCGATGCCCCACGGGGGCCTGGTGGTCGTGCGGTCCGACGACGGCCTCACCGAGGCCTCCGCTTGCAGCGACGAGGCCCTCCGCGCGGCGATCGCGGAGGCACCGGACGTGTTCGACTCGGTGGTGCAGGACTGGCTCGCCGGGGGGAGCTGGAACCGACGCTGAGCTCCGTCGATCCGTCCCGGCAGACGCACCCGCCCGAGCACGAGCAGGCGCCGGCGCGGGTCTCGCCTCCGCCGGAGCCACCGTGGGCCATGGTAACCTGCCGCGGTGGAGCGCGTGGGGAGCGTCGACGCCTATGTCGCGCAGCCGTTCGGGCGGTACTGGGCCGGCAAGGCCTGCCTCCACTTCACCTTCGAGCCAGCGCTGTGCGGGACCGTGTTCTGGGGTCGGCCCGAGGCCGACGACATCGTCGCCCTCACGCACGCCATCGCCGTCGAGCTGCCGGAGCACACGCCGAGACACAGCGCGTTCGTCGACACCACGCGGCTCACGAGCGTCGACCCCGAGGCGTTCGTCGCGCTGGCGGCCTACGTCGGTCCCCGCGCCACCCCCTTCGCCAGCAACATCGTGCGGCAGGCCATCGTCCGGCCGCCGGGGGTGATCGGAGCCCTGGTCACCGGCTTCTACGACGTGACCCCGAGCGCCGCGCCAGAGCGCACCCGCCTCTGCGACGAGCCGAGCCAGGCGCTTTCCTGGCTGGGTCGGACCGACGGAGCCGCGCTCCTCGACGCGATCGGCGAGGCCTATGCCGAGGCGAGCGGGGCGCCGAGCCACGTCCAGGCCCTCCACGCCTACGTGCTCGCAAGGCCGCGCCGGGTCGTGCTGGCCGAAGCCGCCCGCGCGCTGTCGCTCTCGCCGCGGACGCTCGAGGAGTCGCTGCGGCGCTCGGGGACCACGTTCCGCAAGGAGGTGAACCTCGCCCGCGTCCGGGCGGCGCAGTCACTGCTCGCGGGCAGCGACACCAAGCTGAGCGTCGTCGCGCTCGAGGTCGGCTGCGCCTCGCTGCAGCACTTCTCGAGCATGTTCCGCCGCGTCACGGGGATCGCGCCGAGCGTGTTCCGGGCGGCGCGTCGGGGCGACGGACCCGGCTCCGAAAGCCGCTCGGGGTCTCGTTCGTCTGGCAGCGGAACCAGTCGCTGAACGACTGCAGGGACGCGAAGCCGACCTCGAGCGCGATGGTGGTGAGCGGGGCGTCCGAGTCGATCATGCGGCGCGTGGCGATCCCCATGCGGACGCGATCGAGCTCGCGCTGGAACGTGGTGTCGGCCGCCCGCAGCCGCCGCTGCAGCGAACGAGGGGCGACGGCCAGCGCCCGGGCCGCCTCGTCCAGCGAGAGCCCGAGGCGCTCCTCGAGCAGGGCTGCGAGCCGGATCAGGACCACGTCGGAGTCGAACGACGAGGCCAGCGCGAGGACCTCCTCGGTCACCGCTGCCGACGCCTTGAGGAAGGCCAGCGCCGCGCGGGTGTCCACGAAGCGACGGGTCTCGCACGGCAAGGGGAGCACCTGCGCGTATCCAGCCATCAGCGCCCCAGGCACGCCGTGGCCGTGGACGAAGGCGACCCTGCGCAGCGACCGGGTCAGCGGTCGAGCGCGGTCGAGGAACTGCTGCAGCAGCGTACCGAAGGCGCGCTCGTCCACGGCCGTGAGGCGGCTCCCGTCGAACAGCACGTCGTGGGGCTGCTTGGCCGCTGGCAGGTGGTAGCAGTCGGCCAACGCGACGAGATCCTCCTCGTCCGGGCGCCCCGCGAGGAGCGTGGTGAAGAGGCCTTCTCGGGGACAGCCGAACACCCAGGCGCGCCCGCGGAGGTATCGTCCGACGGGCGCCTCGACCAACCGCGCTCGGCTGGCTGCGGCCTTCATCTCCCCGAGGGTATCACGGCCCTGGCGCACGCCTGGCAGAGTCAGAAGCACTCGGAAGAAGGGCCCGGTGTCGCGTACTGCCGGCAGGACGTCCCCGCCGGACACTGCCAGTCGACGACGTGACCCTCGACGCACCCGGCCATCCTCGCCCCGTCGCAGCGGGTCTCGGACGGGCCGTCGCAGGGTCGGTCGGTGGTGCAGTAGGCGCGCCCCGAGTCGCGTTCTCGCCGACAGGTCGAGGCCACGCACGGAAGGCGCCGGAGGATGTGCCCACGGAAGCACTCGACCACGTCCGGACCGTCACAGGTCGAGCCGGCAACGCCGAGGCAGGCGGGGGCCGGCACGGTCGAGAGGCTGCAGAAGGCTGCCTCGTACGACACGGAGCCGAGGTCGTCGCGCGCGTCCACGCAGGCCGCCGCGCAGCGCGGCAGCTCGACCGAGTACCCGCCGGAGCAGGCGATCACCGCCTGCGCGTCGGCGCAGAAGCGACCGTCCGCGCCCGCGCAGCGGGGGTCGGGGCGGCCCGTCGTGCTGCAGGTGGCCTGGGCGAGGCCCTCGGCGTCGACCGGCAGCACGACGCAGTGGTCCGCGCCACAGCCTCGATTCACGAAGTGCTGCACTTCGTCGCCCTCACAGACCTCGAGCTGGTTGCCCCGACAGCGTCGCTCGAACTTGTGACACTCGCTGCCGCAACCGCTGCTCGCGACCGGGCTCACCAGCGCCGCCATGACCACGAGCGGGGCGAGGAGGCGACGGACTCGGTAGGACATGGGGCGATCCTGCCCCGCCTTCGCGAGCTCGCCTTCGGGGATCGCGCCAGGCGGTTGCACCCGAGGACGGCCGCGGGAACGTGTACGCGATCGGCGCGTCCGCGGAAGCTCGGTGGAGGCCGGCGCCGTACGAGTGGGGAATGCGCAGAACCTGGCTCGCGGCGGCGTTGTGGCTCACCGGCTGCAACTCGATCTCGGCGAAGGCACGGGTCGAGGACGACAAGCTCCACCTCGACATCCAGACCAAGGGGGGAGCGACGGTGTACGTGCGCGCGTCGCGCAACGGCGACGGCGCGCGGGGTGACTTCGACCGCACCGTCGACGCCCCACCGGGCGGGCATCTCTCCCTCGAGAGCGCGCTCGGGAGGACCCAGGCGGGGACCTACACGGTGCACGTCAGCTCCGTCGTGTACCGCAAGCCGCTCTCGAACGCCGTCGCCGAGCAGGAGCTCACCGTCACCATCCCGCCCCGACCGTTCCTCTCGATCGCGGGGTGTGCCGACACGGGCGCGTGGAAGGTCACCCTGCACACCGACCTGCTCGGCGTGACCAAGGACGGCCTGCGCTGCTCCCTGGACACGCAACTGCATCTCGAGGTGTCGCTGATCGGCCCCGAGGGGGGTGAGGTGACCATCGACGGAGCCCGCGTGAAGTTCGACGACAAGGGGACCGTCAAGGCACGCGTCTCGGTGCTGCGGTGGTTCGACTCCCTCCGCGTGGCGGAGGTCGCGCAGGACTGGAAGAAGCCGAAGGACGGACTCCCCACGGCGACCACGCCCCTGCCCCCCCACGACCTGAGGCTGCGGATGACGGTCGACGATCAGGTCCTCGAGCCGAAGATCTCCGTGTCCGACGCGAAGCTACCGCTCGCCTCGATCGCGTGGGCGTGGGCGGAGCAGGCCCGGAAAGGCCTGCGTCCGACGCAGAAGGCCACGTCCGGCGGACTCGCCCTGCTCGACGGGTTCTGGTTCGTGGGCGCGCCCGAGACCCTGGGTGACGTGCGGTGGATCGTCACCGACGAGGTCGTCCGCACGGAGAAGATCGGCACCTGTGGACCGTACTCGAGCGGGGACTTCTTCGACGTCGTGCGCAAGGACTACCGCCTCACCGTGGTCGATCGGGACGGCAAGGAATCCAGGCGACAGGAGCTCCGCGGCACGCACCCGGGGTGCCCGCAGACCATCCTCACGGGTGCCGGGGGCGTCGTCATCACGGCCCGACCGCACGACGGAGACATGCTGGAGTGGCTCGGCAAGACCCTGAAGTGAAGGGGGCGCGGGCTCAGTCGCCCGAGGCGGGCATCCCCTCGAGCGCGGACGTCGCCTTCTGGCTGCACGCAGTGTCGCCGAGCGCCGCGCACGCGTTCTTGAGCGCCTTCGCCTGCGCAGGACCCAGCTTGCCGGCGTTCGCGACCGGCATCAGCATCGAGCGCACGCACTCGTGGTCCTTGGCCTTGGCCGCGGGGACGAAGCCCTTGTAATTCGCGCAGTTCGTCGAGGCCGCGGCCCCTTTCGCCGCGTGCTTCGTGCCGCCGAGGACCAGCACCGCGGCGACGACCGCACCCACCACGACCACGCCCCCGACGATCCACGGCCATGGCGAGCGCGCCGGCGGCGCCGCGGGGACGAACGAGGCCGGCGTGGGCGCGCGCCTCTTCG
>CAZUZY010000229.1:0-13692 GCA_964624885.1 uncultured Polyangiales bacterium
GCGCGACGCGGGGGCGGCCGGCGCCACGACGACGCCCACCCCAGCCACCGGTGCGCGCGAGCTCGAGCTGCACGGGAGGCCTCGCCATTTGATTGAGCGTAGATCGTGGCCGCTCGATGTCAAGCACCTCTCGTCCTCGGTTCCGGTGTACGGATACGGGTGACGGTTCGTGCGGGCAGATGGGTGACGGCCCGGCTTCCAGTCCAAGGACATGGGTGACAGTGACGGCAAGGAGGTGGCCTTGCCCTGGAAGGAAGTCACTCGTGAGCTCGTGGACGCCTGCATCGTTCGCGACGCCCGAAGACCAGCCCGTCAGCCAGCGGGCGACGTGGCGGCCGGGCGCGTGCGCGCGAGCAGCGCGTGGACGAACAGGTACGCGAGGAGGCCGAGGGCGATCCCCTGCAGGCCGCCGACCGTCACGTCGACCGGCCGGTGCACGCGCAGCACGGGGCGCGCGAAGCAGATCAGCACCGCCCACGGCAGGAGCGCGAGCAGGGCCGCGCGGCGCCGCCCCTCCGCCACCGACACCGCGAGGCAGGCGAAGAACGTCGCGACCAGCATCGCCGCCGTGGAGTGACCCGAGGGGAACGAGAAGCCGGTCTCCTCGATCCAGTGGTTGCGGATCGCGGCCGCCATCGGCAAGCGATCGGGCACCGCCTCGAGCACGCGACGCAGGTAGGCGCTGCGCTCGCCCTGCAGCGCGTAGAAGCGCTCGGGGCTCAGGTCGAGCAACCCGAGCTTCGCGAGCTCCTCGATGTTCGGGCGGGGGCTGTTGAGGCGTGGCTTGACCACGTACTCGTTCACGAACGCGCCGACGCCGAGGAACAGCACGAGGGCGAGCGCCATGGCTGTCGTCTCCTGCGTCCGCGCGCGCGCGGAGAGACCCGGCCGGCTCACGACCAGGGCGACCGCGAGCGCGCACACGATCGGCATGCCGAACTTGCCCGAATCCGAGAGCCACAGCGCGACGCGGGCGAGCGGCGCGGTCAGGTCGAAGTGCGGGAACAGCCAGGTGAGCGGCAGGAGCGCGGCCGCGACGAAGAGCCACGGGCCGACCACGCCGAGCACTTCACGGGGCGGGCGCGGCACGGCCATCGTGCGGTTCACGGCAGCGTAGTGGTGGCCTTGGCGACGCCCACGTGGCCGGAGAAATCCTCGGCCATGATGGTGATCTGGTAGGTGCCGGGCAGCATGGGCCGCACGTTCACCTTGAGGTCCTCGACCTTGTCCCACTTCACCTGGAGCGGCAGCTTGAGCGTGGAGCTCTTGCCGCTCGGATCGACAATCTGGTAGCGCGGCTCGAACGCCACCTTGGCCGCCGGCAGCTTGGCGGGGGTGAACGGCGTGTAGAAGGTCTGGTCCTTCACCTGGTCGATGAAGTAGCCGGTGAGGAGCTTGCTGCCCGCGTAGCCCGTGACGCCCTTGGCGAACGAGAAGCGGAGCATGACCGTCTCCTCGGGGCCGCCGAGGATGCGCAGGCCGACGTCGGTGTCGAAGCTCGTCGCGTCGAAGCGCCACTTGTGCACGCTGAGCGGGAACTCGATGCCACCCTTGCCGCTGAGGGTGGCGTACATCGGGGTCCACTTGGTGGAGACCATGTTGCCGGTCTTCTTCCAGGTGGTGACGCCCGGCCCCTCGGCGAGCTTCTTGAACAGCGCGGGATCGGTGATGCCCACGACCTCGACCGGCACCTTGTTGCCGAGGAAGTCCTGCGAGACGATCATGATCACGTTGCTGATGTCGCCGTCGACGGTCGCGGTGACCGGGCGCTCGCCGCCGAACGGGTTGGCGGCGTTCTTGCCGATCTGGATGTTGGCGATCTTGGGGGCCGCGCCGACCGAGAAGGCGTTGCTGTAGGTCTGCAGCGCCGTCGACCAGGGGCTGGTCTTGCCGAACGGGGTCTTCTGGTACGCCGGCAGGAGCTTCTTCACGCTGTCGGGCGGGGGCAGCCAGATCGAGAGCCCGCGGGCGTTGATGCGGTCGTCGCCGTTGAACTTGTCGACGCGCGCGGCGTCGAGCGCGGTGATGACCGACTGCGCGGAGGCCTTCACGTTGGAGGCGGTGGTCATCTCGCGGATGACCGCCGCGACCTGCACGAGATCGGCGAAGCCGTCGCGCGGGCCGTTGATCGGGTCGGTGCGCGGGCCGAAGGTGTCGGCGGACTCGGCCGCGGTGCCCATGCCGAGCTTGCTCGCGTCCATGTTGCCGGCGATCTGCGAGGCCATGGTGTCGACCGCGGCCCGCAGCGCGGGGATCTTCGACATGTCGAACAGCGCGCTCGTGACCGTGGGATCGGGCCCGCCCTTGGCGCCCGGGCCGTAGCTCACGCGCATCGCGTTGACGAACGACTTGCCGAGCGCGGCGCCGTCCATCAGGGCGGGCTTCTGCACGAGCGGCGCGAGGGCTTGCGTGTACTCGAAGCCGGCGCCCGGCTGCAGCTCCTCGCTCGCAGCCCAGTACTTCACGTAGGGGGCGATCGCGTCGGCGACCTCGAGGGTGCCCATCAGGCAGGCGTCGGTGGCGAGCAGGTCGAACTTGGCGAGGCCCGCCTCCTTGAGACCAGCCGCGAGCCCGGACTGGAGCTCGGGCAGGGTCATCATCATGGGGTGGGTCTCGGGCGGGGCCTTGTCGTCGACGAAGCCGCCGAGCCAGGCGTTGCCGTGGTCTTCCATCACGAGCGCGTAGCGCTTGGCGGGGAAGTTCTTCACGCCCCACGCGATGAAGTCCTTGAGCTCCTTCGGGTGAGACATGTCGATCTCACCCATGTCGGACAGGAGCTTGCTGTTGATGACGATGCTGCCGTCGTCGCGGGTGATGAAGTAGCGGCGGGCGGTGTCCCAGTCGCCGTTGGTCTTGTCGTCGCGGGAGGCCATGGGCGACCCGGGCGGCGGGCGCCAACGGTCGATCTCCATGACCACGTTCACGCCCTTGACCGAGCCCACGCGCTCCATCTCGTCGAGGTCGTCGAGGATGGGGCCCTCGAGGTCGTTGTCGGCGACGGCGTAGACCAGGACGGTCCACTCGGCGACGCCCGGCTGGGGCGACATCACCGGCGGCGGGAGGGCGCCGATGTTGGCGGGGAGGCCAGGCACGGCGGTGGCCGTCGGCGCGACCACCGTGCCACCCGGGCCACCGAGCCCGGGGATGTTGACCCCGGGCGGCAGCTGCTTGGCCAGATCGGGCGGGATCGGCGGCAAGGGCTGGGCCGTGGCGGTCACCGCGACCAGCGAGCCGAGCACCAGCATCGCCCCGACCGAGACCCCTCGAGCACCGCTTCGCCACTGCGTGAGACCTGACAGTCGCATGGTTCCTCCAGCCGGACAGACGAGCCAACCGAGGCTTTCATGCAGCGCGGCCGGGCCGCAAGGCTCTGCTACCCTGAACCGCATGCGGTCCTGGACCTTGGCCCTGCTCGCGGGGGGGCTCTGCACGGCGTGCACCGGCGACGTCGGCGGGCTCGACGAGGGCACCGACGACGCGGCCACCTTGGACGCGGTCGGCGAGACCCCGCCGGCCGACGCGGGCGCCGACTCGACCCTGCCCGACACGCCCGATGCCGGCGACACGGGCAGCGCACCCGACACCACCACGCCTCCCGTCGACACCGGCCCCGCCGACGCAGGCTCGCTCGACACCGGGCCACCCACGGGCACCGACGCGGTCTGCGCGCGCTGGAAGGGCGACCGCGCCTCGCTCGCCGACGGCGCGTGGTCGGGCGCGGTGGCCTCCTGCACGCCCGGCGATCTCGGCGCCCCCGGCCGCGCCAACACCCTCAAGCTCGTGAACCTCTACCGCTGGCTCGCGGGCCTCCCCGCGGTCGCCGACGACCCCTCGCGCAACGGATCGGCGCAGGCGTGTGCGCTGATGATGCAGGCCAACGGCGCGATCAACCACACGCCGCCGACGACCTGGAAGTGCTACACGAGCGCGGGCGCCGGCAGCGCGGGGCAGAGCAACCTCTCGCCCACGCCCGCGGTCTCGTCGATCGACCTCTACATGGTCGATCCCGGCAACGCGACGACCATCGGGCACCGGCGCTGGATCCTCTCCAACAGCCTCGGCCCCATCGGGATCGGCGGCGCGAGCGGCTACTCGTGCCTCCAGGTGATCGGTGGCAGCGGCGGCGCGGGCAAGGAGTTCACCGCGTGGCCGCCGGCGGGCATCGTGCCCCTCGAGGCGTTCGCGCCGCCGATGGCGTACTCGTCGATCGACACCACCGGGTGGACCGTGCAGAGCGACTCGATCTCGTTCAGCGGCTCGACCACCGCGACCGTCACCGAGGGGGGCGTCGATCAGCCGGTCGACGTGGTGACGCTCTCGAGCGGCTACGGCAGCACGAGCGCGCTCAAGATCACGCCGAAGGGCTGGACCGCGAAGGCCGGCAAGTCGTACGCGGTGAGCGTGAAGGGCGCGAGCAAGCCGATCGACTACGTGGTGCAGGTGGTGGCCTGCCCCTGACCATCAGTTGGGCTCGCCGCGACGGAACACGGCGTCCCAGCCCTCGCGGAATGCCTCGCTGGTGACCCGCGCCGGGCCCTTGTGGGGCAGCGCGCTCGGGCTCGGCGTGTCGGTCGCGCGCGGCCTGGGTCGCGCGTCGTAGTGCACCTTCACGTCGAGGACTGGCGAGGTGGGCTCGGGGCGCGAGAGGCTGACGAGCTCGCCATGGATCGGCTCGCCCTCGCGCATGGGGCGGACCACCCCGGCCTCGAGCGGGGCGTCCTCTGCGCGCTGACGCAGGATGGCAAAGCCCTGGTCGACGGGGCCGAGGACGAGCGCGCGATCGCGGGGGCCCTCGCGGGGGCCCTCACGGGGGCCCTCACGGGGGCCCGACGGCTCGTGCTCGATGGGGCTCGCGACCTCGGTGCCCCCGGTGACGGCGGGCGCCTCCTTGGCCGGTCCATCTTCGCTCACGCCTTTGCTCTAGCACGAACGGAGGGGCCTACGACCCGCTTGTCTCCCGGCCAAAACCGCCGTCTGGTCGCGCCTCCATGAGCTCGCAGGCCGAACCGAAGGACGCAGGAGATCAGCCCGAACCGAGCCCCGCCCCCACGGGCGACGCGGCGCTCGCGATCGAGCTCGACTGGCTCGACAACGTCTACCAGGGCGATCACGTCAAGCAGGCCACGGCGCGGGCGATCCTCATGGGCTCGATCCTCGGCGGCGCGCTCTCGCTGCAGAACCTCTATGTCGGCCTCAAGACCGGGTGGGGGCTCGGCGTCGCCATCACCGCCTGCATCCTCTCGTACACGATCTACGCCGGCCTCGTGAAGCTCGCGCCCAAGCTGTTCGGGCCGCCGATGTCGATCCTCGAGAACAACTGCATGCAGTCGACGGCGTCGTCGGCGGGCTACTCCACCGGCGGCGTCATGACGTCGGCGATGGCGGCGTACCTCATCGTCAACGGCAAGCACGTGGGCGCGGTCTCGCTCACCGCGTGGACCTTCTTCCTCGCGATCCTCGGGACGGTCATGGCCATCCCGATGAAGCGCCAGATGATCAACATCGAGAAGCTCAAGTTCCCGAGCGGCATCGCGGCCGCGGAGACCTTGCGCTCGCTGCACGCCGAGGGCGACGAGGCCGCCAAGAAGGCGCGCGCGCTCGGGTGGGCGGCGGCGATCGGCGCGGTCATCGCGTGGTTCCGCGACGCGCACCCCGGCGAGAAGGCCGGCGGGTTCTTCAAGGCCGTCACCAAGTGGTCGAAGCTCCCCGCGATGGTCGAGATCCCGGCCCTCTGGTGGAACCCCGCCGAGTGGTGGCGCGGCATCAAGGCCGGCGGCAGCGCCAAGGGATTCTCCACGCTGCTCATCGCCGGCAAGCCCGCGTTCGGCTGGACCATCAGCTTCGAGGGCTCGCTCATCATGATCGCGGCCGGCGCGCTGATGGGCCTGCGCACCACCATCTCGATGGTGGTCGCCGGCATCGTCAACTATGCGTTCCTCGCCCCCTGGATCATGAACAAGGGCGGCATCGTCAAGCTCGGCTACCGCGGCATCGTGAGCTGGTCGCTGTGGCCGGGCGCGGCGCTCATGGTCACGAGCGGTCTGCTCACCTTCGCGCTGCAGTGGCGCACCGTGCTGCGCGCGTTCAAGGGCCTCGGCGGCGCGTTCAGCGCCAAGAAGCACGTCGACGAGAACGACCCGCTCGCCAAGGCCGAGGCCCGCGTGGACGCCGTGGAGGTGCCGCCGAGCTGGTTCTTGATCGGGCTCCTCGTGTCGACCGTCGGCCTCGCCATCACCGGCAAGGTGGCCTTCGGGATGTCCCCGATCCTCACGGTCATCGCGGTGCTCCTCTCGTTCATCCTCGCCATCGTCGCGTGCCGCGCCACCGGCGAGACCGACACCACGCCGATCGGCGCGATGGGCAAGATCACCCAGCTGACCTACGGCTTCCTCGCCCGCGGCAGCGTGACGACCAACCTCATGGCGGCGAGCATCACGGCGGGCGCCGCGGGCAGCGCGGCCGACCTCCTCACCGACCTCAAGAGCGGCTACCTGCTCGGCGCCAACCCGCGCAAGCAGTTCCTCGCGCAGCTCGCCGGCACGATCGTCGGCACCGCCGTGGTGGTGCCGATGTTCTACGTGCTCGTGCCCACCCCCGACGTCCTCGGCAGCGACAAGTTCCCCGCGCCGAGCGCGCAGATCTGGTCCGGTGTCGCCAAGCTGCTCTCCAAGGGCTGGGGCGAGCTCCACTACACCGCCAAGTACGGCATGCTCGTCGGCGCCATCATCGGCCTCGTGCTGCCGCTGCTCGAGCTCGCGTTCCCCAAGTTCAAGAAGTGGATCCCCTCCTCGATGGGCGTGGGCCTCGCCCTCGTCATCCCCGCCTGGAACAGCATCTCGATGTTCATCGGCGCGCTGATGGCGTGGATGTGGTTCAAGAAGAACGAGCGCCAGGCCGAGGAGTACACGGTCGCGATCAGCTCCGGCATCATCGCCGGCGAGAGCCTCATGGGCGTGCTCATCCTCTTGCTCGGCGGCGTGCTCGGCTTCCTCGAATGACCCTCGACCCCGCGCGCTACCTCGCGCCGAAGGCTGGGCGCACCGCGCTCGCCCTCGGCACGATGAACTTCGGCAAGCGCACCGACGAGCGCGCCTCGCTCGCCATCGCCGCGCGCGCGCTCGACGCTGGGCTCGAGCTGTTCGACACGGCCAATGTCTACGGCGACGGCGCCTCGGAGCGCATCGTCGGCAAGGCCCTCCGCGCCCTCGGTCGCGACCGGGTGCTGGTGGCCACCAAGGTCGGCCTCATGCGTCGCGGAGGCAAGCCCGAGGGACTCTCGCCCGCCGCAATCGCGCGCGCGATCGACGAGAGCCTCGCGAACCTCGGCACCGATCACGTCGACCTCTACTGGCTGCACGCGCCCGACCCGGAGGTGCCGCTCGTCGACACCCTCGGCGCCGTCGCGCGGCTCGTCGAGCAGGGCAAAGTTCGCGCGTACGGGATGTCGAACTATGCGGCGTGGGAGATCCTCGAGGCCTCGCACGCCGGCGCGCTCGGGGGGGCCCCGCGCCCTCTTTCGGCGCAGCAGATCTACAACCTGCTCGTGCGGCAGCTCGACCTCGAGTACTTCCGCTTCGCCGCGCGTCACCGTGTGCACACGACGGTCTACAACCCGCTCGCGGGTGGGCTCCTCGCGACCGCGACGGCGACGGGCGCTCGCTTCACCAAGAACGCCATGTACCAGCGCCGCTACGCCACGCCGGGCATGGCCGCGCGCGCGGACGCCTACGCGAAGCTGGCCGCCGAGGCCGGAAAATCCCTGCTCGAGCTCGCCTACGGCTTCGTCGCCGGGCACGCGGGCGTCGACTCGATCCTCGTCGGACCGGCCTCGCTCGAGCACCTCGAGGCCGCGCTCGCCGCGTGCGTACCGCTCGACCCGGAGCTCCGCGCGAAGGTGGATTCGCTCGCGGTGGAGCTCGACGGCACCGACGCCCGCTACGCGCGCTGAGGAGTGTCGGATCAGAACAGCCCGAACTACTTCTTTCGCGGAGGCTTACGCAGACAGCTCGGACGGTCAGGGTCGAGGATGTCGGACACGCCCGCCTCGGCGAATCGATCGATCAGCCCATCCATGCCCACGCGGAGCTTGTAGTCCATCTCATCGGCGTGGAGCGGATAGAGCGTCCAGAGGTCGACCGTCTTGCCGCCTGGCACGGGGATCGTGCAGGTCTCCCGAGGCAGGGTCAACGACGGCAGCAACAGCATTCCACACAGCTTCGTGCTCGCGTCGAACGGGGCCGGCGGATCGCCGTTCGGGATCGTGTGCGTCGCGTGCAGCCACGTGCGGTATTCGTGGGGGAAGCGCGCGAGGAACTTCAGCCAGCGAATCGGCCAGTACCAGCGCTCCTCTGCGTCAATCGTGGTCGCGCCGCTCGTTCCGAGTCTCCAGTCGGGCGGCAAGAGGACCGCGAGTTCTGCGTAGGCACTCCCAGGCGCGTCCGCCGGTCGGTTCATCGGCAGAGTGCTCATGCCCGTCGTGAAGAGGAAGTGATAGGGGCGCTCCGCCGTGGGGGGCACTACGTGGACATCCACGTGTACCCGGTGCGAGACGATCTCGTGCAAGACGGTCTGCGCGGGTGCCACCAGTCGCGTGAGGTGGCCCTCGATCGCCTCGAGCCACTCGCTGTCGACGTGTTCGGGGGGGACGAAGCCATCGTCGGCCGGCGCGTGACGGAGGATCGCACTGCCGCCAGCGCTGTACTCGCCCTTCTCGCTCACGTCCCGGAGTCTAGCGCATGTTCCCGATGGCAATAGGCCAGGGACGCTTGCGTCGCGCTGGCCGAGTTGGCGTTTGCAGGGGCACGAACGGCGGTCGCGATCGCTCCGGGTCGTCGCCTCGACCGGCTCGCGCGTCCGCGTGCGATACATGCACAGTCTATGCAAACCGGTCAGGGGCTCGCGTAGCAACAAGCCTTGGGCACCACCGCGCGCACCCGCGCGGTCTCCTTCGCGTCGAGCGCGCCGCACCCCGTGCACTTCGCCTTGCCGCACCCGCCCTCGTCGCGGGGAGGCTCCGTCTCCGCGGCGAGCACGCAGCGGTGCGCGGGCGTGCTCCGGAACCGCTGCGCGAAGCAGCACTCGGCCTTCGAAGGCGCCCCGTGGGTGACGAGCTCGCAGTCCGGCAGCGCACACAGCGCCGCGTCGCGCAGGGGCGAGACGCAGGTGCCCTGGGCCGTCGCCTTCGGCATGCAGAGCCGGCCCTCGTCGTCGAGACGTCCGGCGGGGTGCGTGGTCCACGTGAGCGCGCTCGCGCTGCTCGAGGCAGACGTCGATGCGCTCGGCGAGGGGCTCGAATGCGCGCTCACCGAGGTGGCCCCCGGCGCGGGCGGCGCCTCGGCCCGGTGACACGACATCAGGCCCACGACCATCCACGCGCGCATGCTCGATCGGTACCACGCTGGTCGCGACGGCGCCCCGGTACTAACAGGCCTCCATGGACGTCGAAGCCGTGCTCGCCGAGTACCGCGCGCAGGGCTTCGCCCGCCTCGGGCCCGTGCTCGACGAGCCCACGCTGTCGGCCCTCCGCGCCCGCGCGGACGCGATCATGCTCGGCGAGGTGGTGATCCCCGGGCTCTTCTTCCAGCACGACGCCGCGAGCGGACGCTACGAGGATCTCGAGCTCGGGCGCGGCTTCGTCGGCCCCTCGCTCGACTACCGCAAGATCGAGAAGCTCGAGCTCGACCCGCTGTTCCGCGGCGTGATCACGCACCCCACGATCGAGCCGCTCGTCCGCCGGTGGATCGGCGAAGACGTGGTGCTCTACCGATCGATCCTGATGACCAAAGGCCGCGACGGCGGCACGTTCCTGCCGTTCCACCAGGACGGCGGCAACTTCTGGGGCGTCGACCGCGACCCCGATCTGCAGATCTGGTTCGCCCTCGACGACGCGCCCGTCGAGGCCGGCTGCGTGGAGATCGTCCCCGGCAGCCACGTCGACGGCCTCGCGACCCCGCTCGGCGGCGTGATCCCCGCGAACATCCTCCGCGCGGGCGACGCGGAGGCGCGCGTGATCCCCGTGCCCGCGCGCGCCGGCGAGGCGATCCTCATCCACAACCACGTGTGGCACCGCTCGGGCCAGAACCGCAGCGGCCATCCCCGGCGGGGCTTCAGCGTGTGCTACATGCCGGCGAGCACCCGGTGCGTGCGCAAGAAGCGGGCGCCGCGCCAGTTCTTCCGCGTGTTCACGGGATGACCTGCTCCCAGGCGCGCGCCTCCTCGGCGGCGGCGGTGCACTTGGGGGCGACGACGGCGCCGTAGAGCACCGCGAGCTTCACGAGCGGGCGCACGCGGTCGTGACGCGGGAGGTTGCCGCTCTTGACCAGCACCGGGGCGAGGGTTCGCGCGGGCAGCCCGAGCGCGGCGTACACACCCGCGACGACCTTGCGCGCGGCCGCCGACGCGGTCACGCACTCCGGGCGCGGCAAGCACGGCGCGGCCACGCCGATCGCCTCGTCGAGCGCGTGCCTCCCGCCGTCGAGATCACCGAGGGCCAGCTTGGCCTGGGCCGCACGGATCGCCGCTCCGGCGGCGAACGGCGGGTCGTCGGCGTCGGCCTTGCTCGCCGTGGCCTTGCGCACCGTCTCGGCGAGCTCGACCACCTTGCTCCACTCGGCGGCGCGCACGGCGAGCGCGAGCAGCACGAACGTGGCGTCGCGGCGCGGCACGTCGAGCTCGGGGCGCGCGGCGGTGAGGACGAGCTGCTCCTTGGCGGCCGCTCGGTCGGGCTCCACCGTGGGGCCGAAGCCCGCGTAGCTGGCCTTGCGCAGCAGAGCGCGCGCGAGGGCGACGCGCACCGAAGGCACGCTCGGATCGGCCGGGAACTGGGTGACCAGCGCGCGACGAGCGGTGATCCCGTCGTCGACCGCGCGATCTCTCCGCGCGCGCGCCTCGGCGAGGGCCTTGGTCGCCTTGAGGGTGGCGAGGCTCTTCGCCTCGTCGGCCTCGACGATCTCGTAGGCCTCGCCGAGCCGCCGCAGATCGGCCGCCTTCACGCCGGACTTCTTGCCGAGGGCGGCGATCTCGGCCCGCGCCTTCTCGAGGCCGGTGTCGGGCAGCGGCGGCTGCTCGAGCGAGCCGAGGTCGATCTCGGCGGCGAGCTGCTTGACCAGCGTGGCGTCGGGGATCGTGCAGCCGGTGAGGGGGGCGGGCTTGCCGTCGGCCACGCACGCCGACTTGCTCGCGGCTGCGCTCGCCCCCGGCGGGCAACCACACGCGGCGAGCGTGCCGTCCTTGGCGCAGAGCCGCACGCGCCCGGTCGGGCAGGTGGCCTTGCCCTCGTCGGTCGCGCACACGTGGTCGACGGCCGGGCTCGGGGCCGCGGCCAGCCCGAACGCGGTGCCGAGCACGACGAGCGCGCCGGCGAGGCCACGAGCGGACGGCATCCGACCATTGTAGTCGGTCCGGTGGCGCCCGCACGGCGCGGCCGTGGCGCGCGGGAGGGATGAATTCCCTCGGGGGGTCGTTTATGGTCGACCGATGTCCGTGATCGTCGGGACCGGCGCGTTCACTCCGTTCGGGCTCACCGCGCTGCAGACCGCCTTCCTGTTGCGCACCGGCATGCCGGCGATGACCTGGTCCCCGCTCGCGGATCAGCAGGGCGAACCGGTCACGTTCGGGCTGCAGGGCACCCTCGATCCCGAGAAGACCGGCAGCGCACGTGTGCTCGACCTGGCCCTCCCCGCGTTCGACGAGGCGGCGGCGCCGCTCTTGCCGTTCGCCGACCGCCTGCGCATCGGCGTCGTCCTCTCCCTCGACGAGGAGCTCGCGCCGAAGAGCAGCTGGTCGGGTCCCAACCCGGGCGGCGAGCTGCTCGCGGCGTTCGAGCGGCACGTGCTCTCGCGGTTCCCGCACTCCAAGGTCACCGTCGTCGCGCGCGGCGCCGGTGGGCCTGGACAGGTCTTGCCCGACGCGATCACCGCGCTGTCGCGGTTCGAGATCGACGCGCTGATCTTCGGTGGTGCCCACACCGACTACGACCCGGCCCGCATCCGCTGGCTCGAGGACCAGGGGCGCCTGTTCACGGTCAGCAACCTCGACGCGATCATCCCCGGCGAGTGCGCGGCGTTCGTGGCGCTGATGGCGCCCGACGTGGCGCGAAGAGCCAATCTCCCGGCCCTCGGTCGCGTGGGCTCGATCGCCTCGGGTTTCGAAGAGGCCACCCCGGACAACGATGTCTCCGCGTACGAGGCCAAGGGGCTCACCGCGGCGGTGCGCGCGGCGACGCGGGGGTTCGTGGGCGAGAAGCGTACGGCCGGTTGGATGCTGACCGACAGCACGTTCGAGATGCGCCGCCTCTACGAGTGGCAGGCGATGCTCACCCGCACCCACGAGGTATGGGGGCAGCCCTTCGTCATCGAGACACCCGCGCAACGCATGGGCCTGCTCGCGGCGGCGGCGCTCCCGCTCTTGATGGTCACGGTCGCCGAGGGCTTCTCGCGCAATTTCGCGCCGTCGCCGCTCGCGGTCATCATGACCGGCAGCGACGGCGGTGAGCGCACCGCGCTCGTGATGGAAGCAATCTGAGCTACGCCTTGCGCGCCACGCGGTGCCAGCCGCCCGGGTAGCTCGACGCCGAGCTGGCCGGCGCCTCCATCTGCCGCAGCGCGGCCTCTTGCACGGCGACGAGGTCGAACGGGTCGAAGCGCACGGCCGCGCCGGTGCGCACCACCATCTCGCGGTGGAGCATGCGCCGCTCGAACGGCGTCACGCGCCAGCCGTCGAGCTCCCAGAGGGTGACGCGCGGGGTGTAGGGGTGACCCCGCCGGAAGCGGGTGCCGGCGTGGTAGCGCTCGCGATGCTCCTGCCAGTACTCGCGCCAGCGGTCGGCGTCGGTCGTGGGCAGCTCCATCGCGTCGGGCGCGCCCTCGCCGGGCAGGTCGCGTGGATCGCTGACCTTGCGCGCCAGCGACGGCGGCTTGGGCCCGCCGAGGTCGATTTCCGGCTCGGGCGGGTCTTCGACGTCGAGCTTCTCGGGCGCGACCTCGATCTCGTCGTAGAGCTGCGCGCCGGTGATGCGATCGAGGGCGTTGGCCGCGGCGACCTTCAGCTCCTTCTTCTTGCCGGCCACCATCGTGATGAGCCAGGGTACCGACTCGGCAAGCCCCGCCCAGCCGACCGCGAGCACGAGGAGCTCGGTCGGCGCCTTCTGCGCGGTGGCGAACAGGTGGCGCACGTCCTCGAGGTCGCTGACGATCGCGAGGGGGATCACGGCGCGGCTCTCGGTGGCCTTCTCGCCAGCCGCGCGGTGGAGCGCGTGGGCCACGTGCGGGTGGCCGAGGAGCATCATCGCGTGCCACGCCGCCTCTTGCAGCGGCACGCTCTCGCTCGCGAGCGCCGTGTCCAGCACCGCCTGGATCTCTCGTTCGCGATCGCGCGGGTAGAGCAGGCCGAGCGGAGGCAGCGCTTTTTCGGCCACGACGGGGACGTCGGCGGCGCAGCGGAGCAGCTCGTCGGCCGAGGCCAGGCCGCGGTAGCCGAGCACGTCGATCGCGGTCGCGCGCACGAGCGGTGCCGGGTGGGCGAGCCACGCGCGGAGCACGACCGAGAGCAGTGGGTTGGTCGCGAGCTTGAGGCCGTCGGCGATGCCGGCCGCGACCGCCGGGTCTTCTGTCCAGCCGTAGGCGTGCGCCACGCGCTCCAGCGCGCCGAGCGCGTCGCGGCCCTCGAGGCAGCCGAGCGCGAACGCGCCGGCCT
>CAZUZY010000230.1:0-13638 GCA_964624885.1 uncultured Polyangiales bacterium
ACGAAGACGACGAAGACGACGAAGACGACGAAGACGACGAAGACGACGAAGACGAAGACGACGACGACGAAGACGACGACGACGACGAAGACGAAGACGACGACGACGACGACGACGACGACGAAGACGACGACGACGAAGACGACGAAGACGACGAAGACGACGAAGACGAAGACGACGAAGACGACGAAGACGACGAAGACGAGGACGACGATGGCGACGGCAAAGACTCAGGCGGCCCCCAAGTCGAAGGCACCGACAACGAAGGGGCAGCGGAAGGTCCTGCCGAAGGCAGCGGCGGCCCCGAAGGCCAAGGCGGCCCCGAAGGCGGCGGCCCCGAAGGCGGCGGCCCCGAAGGCGGCGGCCCCGAAGGCCAAGGCGGCGCCTAGGGCGAAGGTCGCGATCGACGTTCCCGCGACGCTGGCGCGGCTCGAGGCCACCTACCCCGACGCCCACTGCGAGCTGGACCACGCGGACGCGTTCCAGCTGCTCGTCGCGACCGTCCTCTCCGCGCAGTCGACCGATGTCGGCGTCAACAAGGCCACCCCGGCCCTGTTCGCGGCCTACCCCGACGCGCGCGCGCTCGCGGCCGCCGACGGCGAGGACGTGGAGCGGCTGGTCGGCACGCTGGGCATGTTCCGCCAGAAGGCCAAGCGCATCGTGGAGCTCTCGAAGCTCCTGGTCGAGCGGCACGGCGGTGAGGTGCCGGGTCGCCTCGAGGATCTCGTCGTGCTGCCCGGCGTCGGCCGCAAGACCGCCAACGTCGTGCTCGGCGTCTGGTTCAAGGCGCCCGAGGGCGTGGTGGTCGACACCCACGTGCAGCGCCTCGCGCAGCGCCTCGCCTGGACCAAGCACACCGAGCCCGAGGAGATCGAGCAGGATCTCATGAAGAAGGTCCCGCGCGAGAAGTGGGATGCCGTCTCGCACCTCCTCATCTGGCACGGGCGGCGCCGCTGCAGCGCCCAGCGCCCCGACTGCAAGGAGTGCCCGCTCCGCGAGCTGTGCCCCTCGGTGGACCGCGCCGAGAACGTCGGCCGCAAGCAGCGCTGAGCGACGTCAACGCCTTCGTCGCACAGGAGGGGTTCGCCAGCTCGGCCTCGAGGTCGAGCCCTTCGAGGATCTCACGTCGCTGGTCCAGGTGAGCGACGGGTATTCGCTTGCTGCCGGCTACCCTCGTTGCCGCGACTGCCACCCATGTCCTGGACACGAAGACGTGCCGTCACTTGGAGAGCGCTTCCTGACCGATGGTCGCGCGTCCGAAGCACGCTCCATCAGTTCTGGTTCATTGACGCGACGTCGGCCGACGTCTTCCCGCGCGGCAGCGGGGTCGCCGGTACTTATGGTGCTAGACGGCCGGTGCGGCCGAGCAGCGCCGCAGGTCCGGCAGCGGCACTGGAGGCTGGGGTTCGGGTCCATCACCAGGTACACACCGTAGGCGACGGCAGAATGCGACGGCCCAGATCAACCTCTTCCAGGCGCGCGGTCACGGGCAACCGGCGAGGTTGTGATCGCTACTTCCCCCGCGATGCTCGGCGAAGTCGCTTCTGACGATTCTTCTCCTTGCGGTGCTCGAGTGGCGACCTCGCGATTGTGGCTGGAAACTCGTGATCGCGCAGTCCAGTGACGCGTGGTGACGGTTGCAGCCCCAGTTTCACGGCCAAGCGTCGGACCTCGGCTTCAAGTTCGCTGGACCACTGGCCGGGCTCGTAGAGAACGGCGTCCTCCGAACCACCCCTGCTCCCGTCCGCATCGATGGCAACTGCCACGATCTGACCTGCTGCGCGGAACCGAAGAGCGGTAACCTTCGCATAGCTGAGCAGCAGCGCTTGCCGATAGCGCCGGTATTCGGCGTACGATTCGTCATCCTTCTTCGTCACGGCCAGGCAGGCGAAGACGATGCCGTTCCCCCCGCCGCCCCGAGCGACGGTTCGGGCGCCGAACTGCTTGCCGCGCGCCATTTCGCGCGCGTCGATCAGCGCTTTGGCAAGATGCCGACGTTCGACGCGAGAGGTCGTCGCCATTGCCCGGAGGAGCCTCTCAGTGTCCGCCACGCCGTTGTTGGGACCCAGCAGACGTCCAGCCTGTAGGTTCTTTGAGAATTCCTCAATGAGACCATCCCATAAGTGGCTGCCTCGGTCGGCGACGAATTTGCGCCTAAAGTTCGGGTTCTCCTGCAGGTCTCTCCACGCGTTCGGATCGATGAAGACCGACGCGTTCTCGCGAGTCCCAGGGAACTCGCGCGTAGTGTCATCCACGGGAGCCGTGGCGAGGTAGACGGCCAGCAGACAGAGTTCGTCCCGTGCGTACCCAAGACGTCCCGAGTGAATTAGTGACTCCTTCGCGCTCAGGTACCGCACAAGGTCACTGACCGTGTCGAGCAGGTCAAGAACTGCGAATAGTGTCCTCTCGTCGAAGACGTGCACGAATCGCTGCGCGTCCGGCCTTCCGATGAGGAAGGGTGTCGCGTTCGCATCAGTGTGGCCGTCGCCGAGGACGCGGGAGGTGAGCGCGATGTCCTCGGATCCCGTCAAGCGCAGGCACGCCTCCCGAGCACCCGTCGCGACGACGATTCGGTGGAAGCGTGGGTTCGCGGGCCACGGAAGCGGAAAGCGAACGGAACAGTGACTGTCGAGAAAGACGCGGTCGGGGTGTTCGCGAAGCCATCGTTCGGCGCCGAGAACCTGTTTCACCGACTTCTCGATCGCGCGCTTGTACCAACGCGCCCAGGCGTCGTTTGTGGCACCGCCCGGAACATGGCACTCCTTGTCGGAGAAAATCAGAACGTCGTCGCCGAAGATGACGAGCAGGTCGCACAGCTCCTTGCCATCGCCCTTGGCCCCCGAGCGGCCCCGGTCGGTGAAGACGTTCAGGTAGCTCCAGAGGCTCAGGACGGCTCGCTTGCACACCCGGTCGAGTGCGCGTTCCGAAGGCGTGAAGCCATCCTGCCGATGGAACGCCGTCTCCGTGCCAGATGTGCCCGCCGGCTCTGCAACTTCGTGATGCGCCACCAAACCTCCGCTGCGTATCCGAAGGGCTCCTGCTAGCAGTCTACGTATTTCGATGTCGCGCGCGAATTCGCTCCGCCGGGACCGCCGTCGCAGCGTCGCCGACTAGCGCCTCGACACGGTCCCAGTGCAGGTCCAGGAGCTTGGTGGTGCCCGAGACCTGCATGGCCATGTCGACCACGCGATTCGTCTTTGCCGCGACCTGTAGGGCATGCCACAGCTGACGCTCCAGGTATCGCCCGGCTTCGCGTCGAACAGCAGTTTAACGCGCCTCGGGCGATCGCCGCCGATCAGAAGAAGGTTGCCCTCGACCACGTGAGACGGGTGGTAGTCCTGCTGGGTACTCCAAGCGGCGTGTTTGGCTCGAAGAGAACGACCTGCTGCGATCGCCTTTGAGCAGGAGCCTGTCCTCGCAGAACAGCACGGTCCCGCTGTCGTTGATGTGCTGGAAGCGACTTTCGCGGCGCCTCGTTGACACCGAACGGTTTGCGCTCGAGGTTATTCGTGTCGACGTCGTGCTTTCGAAGCGTGGCCTCGAGCTTGTCGAACACGCCACCGGGTGGCAACGCAGTTCCACGCCTCGAAGCACCAGCGACTCGCCGCGGCGCGGCTCGATCCGTGCTCCTCGGCTCCCTGGTTCGACGGCTTCCGTGGCGTCTCACCGGCCTCGCTCGAGGGCGCACCGGTCCACGCGCCGCACACCTGGCTCGCGCGCGTCGGCTGGCGTCGCCACGGTCTCGTGTCCCCGGACGAAGCCCCCGCCTGACCGCGCCGCGCTCCGTCGCGATGACCTCAGAACGTGTACTTGGCGCCCTCGAAGCCGGGCATCGGGACCAGCACCACGTTGGAGCGCTCCTTGGCTGGCGACTGGCTGCCGTCGGTGACGCCACGCACGTTGCCACCGACCACGAACACGCCGATGAGCTCGCCGGTCTTGGGCTGGTAGCCCGCGAGCTTTCCCCAGCGGCCGTCGTAGTACCAGTTCTTGGCCACCTGACACGTCGAGCCGTAGCCGAACGCCGTGCACTGCGCCTTGGTGCCGAGGTCGGCGGCGACGTTGCCGCCAGACGCCTCGAGGCCGCGCCAGTACTGGATCGCCGCCGACGCGTACCACTTGCCGTCGATGTACTCCGCGAAGCCCAGCGTGTACTCGAGCGGTCCGTCCCACCCAGGGGGCGTCACGTCGGGCCAGCTCCCTGCACCGTCGCGCTTGCTGAACTCCACGTGCACGCCATCGCCCTTGTACTGGAACTCGAGCGCCGTGATGGTGGTCGTGATCGGCCAGTCGGCGAGGTCGGCCGGGTTGTCGAACAGGGTCGCCACGTGGAGGTCGAGCTCCTTCGGGGGTGGCGGCGCCTCGGGCGTGGTGTCCACCGCGGCGTCGGTCTCGCTCGCCACGTCCGGGCTCGTGTCGAGACCGGGGCTCGTGTCGGAGGTCGTCGCCGAGTCCGCCCCGACGTCGGGGTCGCTCGCTTCGATCCCGCCTTCGGCGCCGCACCCCACCAGCGTGAGCAGCACCACGGTGAAGGCCCGCATCGTTCGATCATGCCGACCCGCGCCGGCCGAGTCACCCCCACCTCACCGCACATCGGTCGCGCTACCCAGGCCGACGCCGGCTGATACGATCCCTCGATGCGGCGCGCAGCCCTCCTCGGCGCTCTCCTCCTCGGGGCCTGCGGTGCGTCCGACGACACGCCGCTCGCGCAGCAGACACAGGCCTGGACCGCGCCCCCCTGCGGCGCCGAGATGGCGAGCTTCGACGGCACCGCGGCGCGCAGCAACGGCGCGTGCACCGGCAGCGGCTGCTCGTGCGGCGGCAGCGGGAAATACGGCCTGCAGTACCAGTGCGTCGAGCTCGTGATGCGCCACTTCATGACCAAGTGGAAGCTGCGCTGGTACGGCAACGCCAAGGATCTCCTGAGCCACGCCAAGACGAGCTCCTACTTCGCGTCGGGCACGCCCGCGCAGGTCGTCGTCTACTCGAACGGCGACGGCGCGCACCCGCCGGTCCCCGGCGACATGGTCGTGTGGACCAACGGCACCTACGGGCACGTCGCGCTGGTCACCGGCCTGCGTCCGGGTTTCGTCGACATCATGGAGCAGAACGTCTCCGGCTACTCGCCGCCGGGTCGGTACGCGCTCAAGTACAACGGCAAGTCGATCTACGGGCGCTGGGGCCAGCCAGGGCCGCTCGGGTGGGCGCACGCCAAGGCGAACCCCGCGACGGTCATCCCCTACTACGATCCGGACGACGACGACGACGGCGTCCCCGACGCGAAGGACAACTGCAAGACGGTCAAGAACCCGACCCAGCTCGACACCGACAAGGACGGCCTCGGCGACGCCTGCGACCCGGACGACGACGACGACGGGGTGCTCGACGCCAAGGACAACTGTCCGCTCGTGAAGAACCCCGATCAAGCGGACAAGGACGGCGACGGCATCGGCGACGCCTGTGACGTCGACGACGACGGCGACGGGGTGATCGACTCCAAGGACAACTGCCCGAAGGTGAAGAACCCCGACCAGAAGGACACCGACGGCGACGGGCTCGGCGACGCCTGCGACGACGACCGCGACGGCGACACCGTGCCGAACGCGATCGACAACTGCCCCGACGTGCCGAACGGCGAGCAATACGACTTCGACGGCGACGGCAAGGGCGACGAGTGCGACGACGACGTCGACGGTGACGGCGTGCCGAACGCGATCGACAACTGCGATCAGCCCAACCCCGACCAGCGCGACGACGACCACGACGGCGTCGGCGACGCGTGCCAAGGCGCCCCGCCCAGCGACGCGGACGTCACCGGCGAGGTCCAGGGAGGGTGCGCGACCGGTGGCTCGACGACCACGGTCGCACCGCTCGCGGCGCTCCTCCTCGCGGCCCTCGGTCTCCGCCGCCGCTCACGCGCAGGACAGGATCCCGAGCGCGGCCTTGGTCGGCACCGGTGAAGGCCGACACACGAGCACGCGATCGGTCCCCGAGGTCTGCGAGTAGGTGACCTTCAGCGCGTCCTTCTCCCACGCGACCGCGATGGGCCACAGCGCGCCGGCGATCGGGTCGCTCTCGTACCCGGCGCCCAGGGCGAAGTCGATCCACACGACCTTGCCGCCGTGGTCGGCCACCGCGGCGCGGGTGTGCGTCGCCTCCTCCTCGACCCACGCGCCCCCGGTCGAGACGAGCACGCGACCGAGCACGTCGCGCACCTCGACCATCGCGCATCCGGTGCCGCAGCCCCACCAGTGGAACAGCCGATCCCCGGCGACCCACCCGAGGTGCCCGCCCGCGCCGGGGACGGCGTGGCTCGAGCGCCGGGCAGGACCGGCCGTCGGGGTCTCGTAGACGTCGAGCTCCCGCGCGTGTCCGTCGGCGCGCGACCAGAGGTAGAAGTACCGGCCGCTCGGCGAAGCGGATGCCTCGACCATCATTCGCGGCGGCTTCACCGGGAAGCGCACCCACTCGACGCACGGCGCGGGAGGCAGGCACCCGTCGACGCGCAGCGGCTTGCCGAGGCGCTGGTGCACCACGAGGCGCGGCGAAAGCGTCGGGGCTCTCGGGGCGAGCGAGGCCGAGGGCCGCGGCGCGGGTCGATCGGCGACGATCGGCGGGCGCGCCTCGTTGCAGCCGACGAGGGCCGCACCGATCGCGATGGCGAGGCGAGCGCGCATGCGCCGCGACGTACGCTCGGCGTCGGCGATCGATTCCACCGGCTTGCGGGTGGCGAGCTTTCGCGGGACAGTGAGGTGGTGCGAGCGCTGTGCCTGCTGACCGTCGGCGCGCTGGCCGGGTGCCCGCAGAAGCCCCCCGCCCCCGTGGCCCCCATCGCCGCGACCCCCACGGACAGCGCCGCGCCGCGGCCCCCCGAGCTCGGGCCGCTGGTGGCGCTGGGGCGCATCGCCGATCGCGCCGCGGCGCGCAGTGGCCCCCCAGGACCCGACGGCGATCCGGACGTCGTCTTCGAGGTGCGCATCGTCGGCCCGGTCGTCACGCTCGCCCTGAGCGACTCCGATCCCGGCGGCAAGGTGCAGGGCAACGCAGTCTGGAGCACGGCGCTCGGTGACACCCCTATCGGCACCCTCTTCGGCGTCCCGCGCCCGCTCGGTCGCGACACCTGGACCATCGCCGTCACCCGCGAGGGCACCCTCCTCAACCCCGACGGCGTGCTCCCCAAGGGCCTCGTGCTCGACGGGAAGGTGCGCCTGCACATCGCCGACCCGGGCAAGGGCTTCGGCAACGGCAAGACGGTCGTCCTCCTGGTCCAGCGCCCGGACGGCACGATCGATCGTTCCGCGGGCGCCATCCTGTGATCTGTTAGGCTCCGCACTCGGTGTACCTCACCCAGCTGCGCCTCCGGAACGTCGGGCCATTCGACGACGTCACCCTGCCGTTCACCGACGAGCACGGCGAGCCGCGCCCGGTGACGGTCATCCTCGGCGAGAGCGGCGCCGGCAAGACCACCCTCCTCGGCGCCATCGCCCACACGCGGCCCGGCCTGTGCGTGACACCACCGCGCGCGCGAGAGGGCGCCGCGGCGTTCGTCGTGGCGCGCTACCGCCTCGGCATGGACGACCCCGCGCGGCCCCACGATCTCGTGGTCGCCTCGCCCACCGCCGACCTCGGCGAGGCGGCGACCGAGGCCGCCATCCGCAAGCGGGAGCAGGCGCACTTCGACAAGCAGGCCGAGTCGCGGGGCTTCTGCGTGATCCCGCTGTCGGCCGCGCGCTGGGCCAGCCGCGTGGCCGCGGTGGGCGCCACCCCGGACCGGCCCTTGTCCGCGATGGAGCACCGCGCGCACGCCACCTTCGACGACGCCACCAAGGCCGACCTCGCGCGCGAGGTGAAGCAGGCCCTGGTCAACGCCGTCACCGGCGCGGCGCTGCGCGCGTTCCAGCCACGAGAGCCCAAGGGCGAGCCCGAGCGCAGGAACCTCGACGAGACCTACCGCCGCACGCTCACCGCGCTCCTCGCCGAGGGCGACGCCACCTTCGAGGGCATCGACTCGAGCACCTTCGAGCCGCTGTTCCGGGACCCGGGCGGGCGCCTCGTCACGTTCGACGAGCTCCCCTTCTCCGCCAAGGCGCGGGTCCTCCTCGGCACCATCGTGCTGCGTCGCCTCTCGCTGGCCTACCCAGGCCGCGATCCGCTGGCGTGCGAGGGCATCGCCTTGATCGACGGCGTCGACCTGCACCTGCCGCTCGGCCGGCAGCGCGAGATCGTCTCCGTGCTGAGGAACGCCTTCCCCCGGCTCCAGCTCGTCCTCACGACCCAGTCCCCGCTGGTCGTCGAGGGCTGCGCGCACGACGAGCGCATCGTCCTCTCGCGCGACCTCGAGACCGGTCAGCTCGCCGTCACGCACGGCCCGTCGACCGTCCTGCACTGAAGGCCGCGCTCGACGCTCGCGCCCCCACCCGGTATCCCTCCGTGATGAGCGGCTCCGCCCGGTACCAGGCCCCTTTCCGCAAAGACGGCCCCGTCGCCATCGACGCCGAGCTCGCCCGCAAGCTCCTCGTCGTCGCGCTCGGCAAGGGCGGCGACCACGCCGATCTCTTCTTCGAGTACCGCGCCGGCGGGTCGTTCGTGCTCGACGAGCGCATCCTCAAGTCGGTCTCGCGCGGGGTGTCCATCGGCCTCGGCGTCCGCGTGCAGCGCGGGGACGCCACCGGCTACGCCTACGTCGAGTCGCTCCTGTGGGAGGACATGAAGCGTGCCGCCGAGACCGCCGCGCAGATCGCCCTCGGCGAGGCGCGGACCCCGGAGCTCCCCGTCGAGCGCGTGCTCCCCCACCGCTACGAGGTCGCCCCGATCTCGATCGACGAGCCGGGTGACAAGAAGCGCGCCCTCCTCGAGCGCGCCGACGCCGCCGCCCGCGCCTACGATCCGCGCATCGTGCGCGTCGAGGCCTCGTTCACCGAGGAGGTGCGCGAGATCCTCGTCGCCACCAGCGACGGCCGCTTCGCGCGCGACAGCCAGCCTCTCCTGCGCTTCGGTGTCCGCGCCATCGCCGAGCAGGGCGGCAAGCGTCAGGAGGGCTCGAGCGGCGGCGGCGGGCGCACCACGCTCGGCTACTTCGAGGAGAAGTCCCCCGAGTGGCACGCGCGCGAGGCCGCCCGCCAGGCCCTCGTCATGCTCGACGCGCGCGAGGCCCCGGCCGGCGTGCTCCCCGTGGTGCTCGCCCCCGGCGACAGCGGCATCCTGCTGCACGAGGCGGTCGGGCACGGCCTCGAGGCCGACTTCAACCGCAAGGGCACCTCGAACTACTCGGGACAGATCGGCAAGGAGGTCGCCTCCTCGCTGTGCACCGTGGTGGACGACGGCACGCTCGCGCTCTCCCGCGGCACCATCAACGTGGACGACGAAGGCCACGAGCCCGGACGCTCGGTCCTGATCGAGAACGGCATCCTGCGTGGCTACATGCACGACGCCCACTCGGCCCGGCACTTCAAGCTCGCGGCGAGCGGCAACGGTCGGCGGGAGTCGTTCGCCTCCCACCCGATGCCGCGCATGACCAACACCATCCTGGTCGCCGGTCCGCACGACCCCGAGGAGATCCTCCGCTCGATCAAGAAGGGCATCTTCGCGGTCAAGTTCGGTGGCGGTCAGGTCGACATCGCCAACGGCGATTTCGTGTTCTCGCTGACCGAGGCCTACCTGGTCGAGGACGGCAAGAAGACGGCGCCGCTCAAGGGCGTGAACCTGATCGGCAACGGGCCCGACGTCCTGCGCAAGGTGTCGATGCTCGGGCACGACGTCGAGATCAGCGACGGCATCTGGACCTGCGGCAAGGACGGCCAGAGCGTCCCGGTCGGCGTCGGCTGCCCGACGATCAAGATCGACGAGATCACCGTCGGCGGCACCAAGGTCGGCTAGGCGGCGGCCGCCTCCACGGGCGGCCGCTCTAGGCGAGTGAGCGGAGCGAGCCGGAGGCGAGCGGAGCGAACAGCGGCCGCCTCCACGGGCGGCCGCTCTAGGCAAACAAATCGTCCACGTCGAGTTCGAGCTCGTGCTCGGGCACCCGCAGCACGCCGTGGTCGGTGGCGGCGACCCGGGCGTAGACGTCACCCTGGAGGACGTAGATCTCGAGGGTGCAGGCCTCCGGGTCCACGATCCAGTATTGCGGGATGCCGCGCGCGGCGTACTCGTCCACCTTGGCGATGCGGTCGCGGCGGACGTTGGTCGGGCCCGGCGACAGCACCTCGACGACGATGGCCGGGACGGCGTGGACGACGCCGGTCGGCGAGGGGCGCTCGAGGAACACCGCGGCGTCGGGGACCCGCCCACGGCGCTCGCCGAGCGCGACCCGGAGGCCGTCGCCGACCACCCAGCCGCCGCGCGGCCGGAAGTGCGCGAGCAGCTGCGCCGTGAGGAGCGTGACCACGTGGCAGTGGGCGAACCCGGCCACCTCAGGCTCCACCAGGGTCCCGTCGACGAGCTCGCGGTCGTCGTCCTCGGGCAGAGCGCCCCACTCCTCGACCGTCGTGGAACGGGCAACGTGCATGGCCGTCGTCATCGTAGCACCTCATGCCGACGGGTCGGCACGAGGTCGGTCACAGTTGCGCGCGGTTGCGTGTCAGTGACGGCCGCACTCGGCGTTGGACACACGCTGCGCGGTGGTCATGCGGCCGAGGATGGACCTCGGCCGCCGGCCTGCCAACAGGGTTCGCGAAGACTGTCGGCCGCCCGTGGAGGCCGATGCTTCGGTCGCCGACGCTCCCTCAGCTCTTCACCGAGACGCTGACCTTCTTGGGCTGCGGCGCCGACTTCTTCGGTAGACGCAGGGTCAAGATCCCCTGCTCGAGGTTCGCGTCGATGGCGTCCGCGTCGACGGTCTGCGGCAGCGTGAACGAGCGCGTGAACTGCCCGTAGCTCGACTCCACGCGGTGCCAGCCCTCCTTCTCCTCGGAGCGCTGCTGCTTGCGCTCGCCGCGCACGGTGAGCACGTTCTTGTCGACCGACACGTCGACGTCCTTGGGATCGACCCCCGGCAGCTCGGCGCGCAGGACCAGCGACTCGGCGTCCTCGTAGATGTCGACGGCGGGCACGAACCGCGCGGGGCGGACGTTGCGGTTGAACTCGTCGGTGATGCGGGAAATCTCGGCGAACGGGTCCCAGCGGTGCAGCGTGAGCATGACTCCTCCTTCTCGGTGACGGGAATGGGTGGACCCACGACGGGCGTGGGTGGTCAGGGCGTGGGGTGGCCTCCGGACGAGGTCCGGCGAAGCAGGGGCCTCGTCGAGGCGACCTGGCTCCCCACTCTCTTGGCTTCGGGCCGCGCCCCTCTCCGGGGCGGGCCGTCTGCTTCGAAGCCAGAAATAAGCACCCCTCGAATTCGGTCAACCCCTGGCACGCGACGTGCGCCGCCCCGAGTGGTACGAGGGCTCCGATGCCCGAGAGCCCGATCGTGCTCGCCCCGTCCATCCTGAGCGCCGACTTCGGCCAGCTCACCCGCGAGGTGGAGACGGTGGTGGCCGCGGGCGCGGACTGGATCCACGTCGACGTGATGGACGGCCAGTTCGTCCCCAACCTCACCCTCGGCCCCCCGGTGGTGAAGGCGCTGCGCAAGGCGACCGATCGCCCCCTCGACGTGCACCTCATGATCGTGGAGCCCGAGCGGTGGATCGACGCCTTCGCCGACGCCGGGGCCGACATCATCACGGTGCACGCGGAGGCGACCGACCACCTCCACCGGCTCCTGCAGTCGATCCGGGCCCGCGGCAAGAAAGCCGGGGTCTCGCTGAACCCCGCGACGCCCGAAGACATCCTCCGTTACGTGCTCCCGCTCTGCGATCTGGTGCTGGTGATGAGCGTGAACCCCGGATTCGGCGGGCAGTCGTTCATCGACGCCGTCCTGCCCAAGGTGGCGGCGCTCCGCGGTTCGATCGACCAGGCAGGGCTCTCCACGGTGATCGAGATCGACGGCGGGATCGCCGAGGGCACGGCACGCCGCGCGGCCGCGGCAGGGGCGCGCGCGCTCGTGGCGGGCAACGCGGTGTTCGGCAAGGGTGGCGGCTCGCGCGAGCAGTACGCAGAGGCCATGGAAGCGATCCGGCGCGACGCCGAGATCGGGATGGGAGCGATCGCATGATCGGCCTTCGGGGCGCAGGCAGTTGGATCGTGTTGGGTGTCCTCGCGCTCGGCTGCGGCAGCAAGCCCGCCGCCAAGGATCCGCTGCTCGGGCCCGACTTCGGCAAGGGAAAGAAGCCCGCCAGCAACGAGCCGGGGATCACCGTGGTCGGTCCCATCTCCGAGGACGTGCGCTCGCGCGTCGAGGGCGCGTGGCGCATCGCGAGCAAGGCGCGCCGCCTCAAGCCCAAGGAGTCGGTCAAGCTGCAGGTGCTCGACGCCAAGGCGCTGGTCACCGTGGTGCGCACCCACGTCGACAACGACGTGCCGAAGGACGTCATCAAGGGCGAGGGCACCGCCTACACGGTGCTCGGGCTCCTGCCGGCAGGCTTCGACTACGAGGCCGAGACCTACTCGCTCCTCGAGGAGGAGCTCGCTGGGCTCTACATGCCCGAGCACAAGACGATGTATCTCTCGTCCACCCTCGGCGGCGACGAGCTCGACGGCACCCTCGCCCACGAGCTCGTGCACGCGCTGCAGGACCAGCACTTCGGCATCGGCAAGAAGATGAAGTACGACCCGAACGCGAGCGAGTCGATCGCCGCGGTGCACGCGCTCGCCGAGGGCGACGCGACGAGCGCCATGTTCGACGGCCTCATCATGATGCGCAGCGGAGAGGAGGGCCTCACCAACAAGAAGGCCACCGATCTGCCCGACCTCGACCCCGAGCAGATGGTCGAGATGAACAAGAAGACCAAGAAGCGCCCGCGCTTCCTGTCGCTCGGCCTCGTCGCGCCCTACGCCGACGGCATGCGCTTCGTGCACGCGCTCCGGCGCCGCGGCGGCTGGGCCGCGGTCGACGAGGCGTGGCAGAAGCCGCCGCAGTCGACCGAGCAGCTGCTCCACCTCGACAAGTACGACGCGCAGGAGCCGCCGGTCCTCGTCCCCGCGCCCACCTCGAACGCCCTCGGCCCCAACTTCAAGAAGACCTTCGAGGACGTGTTCGGCGAGGAGGAGGGGCGCATCGCCCTCGCCGAGTGGATGGACGTGAAGACCTCGAAGAAGGCGGCGGCCGGCTGGGGCGGCGACCGCCTCGCGCTCTACGAGGACGGCAAGGACAAGGCCGTCGCGTGGAAGATCGTGTTCGACGACGACAAGGAGGCCGAGGAGGCCATGTTCCACCTCGTGACCGGCTGGGGCGCGCGCTTCGGCGGGCCGACGCTCGACCAGGTGGACCACAAGGCGTGGGGCGCGGTGCCGTTGCCGGCGCCCCCCACCCCGCCCAAGGATCCGAAGGCCGATCCGAAGAAGGATCCCAAGAAGGATCCGAAGGCCGACCCCAAGGCGGACCCGAAGAAGGCCGGCGACCCGCTCCCGCAGCTGCCGGACGCGCCGGGGTACAAGCCGGTCCCGCAGCTGACCGGGTGTCGCCTCCTCCGCCGCAGCGGCAAGACGGTGGCGGTGCTCGCCGGCGCGCCGTGCGGGAAGATCGTCGCGTGGGGCGAAGAGGTGGTGAAGTGAACGGAGCGAGCCGGAGGCGAGCGCAGTGAACGGCGGCCGCCTCCACGG
>CAZUZY010000231.1:0-13601 GCA_964624885.1 uncultured Polyangiales bacterium
TTTTCGGACCCGTCGCGATACCCCTTGTCGGCGGTCGCGTTAGAACCCAAGGCTGTAGCAACCAAGCTGCGAGCGGAGCGGCACGAACGCCGTCGTAGTCTCGGAATCGGTCTGGCACCCGAGCGCCTCGCAAACGAGACGCTTCGGTTCGCACCTTGACTCTTAACGGACCGTCGCGAATACTGACCTGGCCAAGGAGATCACAATGCGTCCACTCACACCCGGCCTGCTGTGCCTCGCTGCGACGATTGCCGCTTGCGACTCCGACATGTCGAGGCAACACCCGCTGACCGACATTGTGACGCGCGAAGACGCCGTTCAAGCCTTTACCATTGGTTGCCCTGGCTGTCAGATTCTCTCCGTCGCGCGCATGGACTTGCCTGTCACCAAGCGTACGGGTTGGGCGGCAAAGGCCCTGGGGCCTGACACAACACCGCTCATCCTTGGACAAACTGCGGCCGGAGAAACTATCGATCCCCGAACAGCACTTGCCAATGAGCGCGCCGCTCGCGCGACACGGGATGGGAAGGTGTCGTCCGCTCTCCGCGCGTGGCAATCCAGCGCTGGCGAGACGGAAGGTTGGGTGTGGATTCGACTCATCACGACCGTCGCGCCAGGGATTCGCGAGGCGGCGCTGAAGGACTCGGCCGCCATGGCCAAGGAGCGCTCCGAGGTCAGCCGCGACCTCGAAGCCCGAAAGACCAAGGTCAATGCGTGGTTGGCGGAGCACGCAGGCTCGCCTGAGCGCGCCGACGACGGCGGCCCGGTCCTTCGTGCAAGGCTCAAGGCAAGAACCATTTCTGCGTTGGCACTGTTACCCGAGGTCGCGGAGCTTGGCATCGACGCATTTCCAGGCAAGCCGAGCGGCGACATAGGCGGATTGTCGGCTTGGAACGATACGATTCACCTGCCTACCGCGCTTCGGCTGTCGACGGGTGTAGGCCACCCAATCTGCGTGAAGGAGGCCTACCGTCCGGACACTACGAGCTGGACCACGCCAACACCATCGCACTTGACGCTGGCGGATGTGGCGGTCCCCGGTGGAGCAACAGACACACACTCGCGACTGGTTGCCGGCCTCTTGAAGAACTACGACGTCCCGGCTCCCCCTTGGAATGCCGTGGCGCCAAACGCTTCTATCTACCTCGCGAATTGGACGGGGTATGGGCCAGATGGCATCAACGATTGGTGTGTGGCGCGCGGGACCCGAACGCTGAACTACGCGTGGACGCTGTCGGGAACCTACGGTGGAGGCCTCGTATCATCTGATTGGGCCCACGATTGGCTGGTTCCCAACTACCCGTACATGGTTGTCGTGGCGTCGGCGGGCACCACCAGCGGAAGCGCGGATACAGTCGCCAACAGAGGCTACAACTCCTTGGTGGTTGGTGGCGTTCTGGACCAGGTGACGTCAGATCGGTCAGACGATGTGGTCGACCCGACGGTCGCTTGGCGCAATCCCGCCACTCCATTTGGTGACTACGAGCTTCCTCACGTTGTCGCGCCGAGCAACGGAACGACCATCGGTCCCGCGTCGATCGGCGGTCCGAGCGCCGCGACGACGATGGTGTCGGGCATTTCGGCGCTCGTCAGCGAAATCAATCCGATCTTGGATGCGTGGCCCGAAACGAAGCGTGCGATCATCATCGCCACTGCAACGGGCCGAGCAAATACCGCGGCAATGACGCAGGTCGGCACAACGGATCGGCGGATTGGAGCCGGCATCGTGAGCGCCGAGCGGGCGGCAGAGTTGGCGATAAGCGGATGGGATGCCACCGACTCGACCGTCGCTGAATTCGGCCATCTAGGGGCAACGATCTCCGCGTCCAGCTTCGGAGCAGACGGATTCCTAACCGCCCGCTGGAAAGCGAAGGTTACGAAGAGCGGCCGTCTTCGCGTAGTCATGACCTGGGATTCAATTGCCAACTGCACCTCCTCGCTGAGCTGCTCGAGTGACCCACTGAGCGATCTGGATCTGTATCTTTATCGCAAGCTGCCGGGGGATTCGAGTTGGACCGCGACGGGCCTCCTCGGCGGCTACTCGACGAGCTGGGACAGCTCGTGGGAGATGGCTGATGTCGCCGTCACGGCCGGAGAAGAATGGCTCATTCTAGCGCGCAAGAATTCGTTTGTGTCGCCCTACACATACTTGGGCCTGGCCTGGTACCAGTACGCTCTTCCGTCTGGGGAAGTGTGTACCGCCGATTCCGATTGCACCTCGGAGAGTTGTGTGTCGGGTCGCTGCACGTGCGTTGACTCGTCAGATTGTCTCGACGGGAGAACGTGCAGTGCCGGCTCCTGCCGGATCTGCGGAGGGCCGGGTCAGCCTTGCTGCGACGGGGCGTCGGTGCCTGCGTGCGGTCCCAAGTTCAACTGCAGCGGGGGAGTCTGTGCGGCGTGCCCCTCGTGCACAGCGCCTGGCTTCACTGTGTTGCCGAGCAGGCCATCGTTCAGGCTGGGTGAGCCGATCTCTTTACGCGCGTACCTTCCAAACAACACGGCGAGCGCGTGCAAGCTCAGCGCCGATGGTAGAGGTGTTCTATCGCTTCAGAGTCTGACACGAGATGGTGTGGCAGTTCTGCCAACGGTACGAGATGGCAGCAGCTACGCGGGCTTCATGTCCAGCATCGAGGCGGGCTTGAAGAGCGTCGCAAGCAATAGTTGGAGCACACCTACCATTCGAAGCGGCAGCCTAACGGACGGAGTCACGAATACTTTCGGTCTTTCGAGCGCTGGTGTCTCGGTGTCAAGCGGCGTGTCAACCGTATTCTTTCCCGTCACAGCAGTCGGTACCTATCAAGCGCGGGTCCGCTACATCGCACCGACATTTGTCTCGACTCCAAGCGAACTGTGCCCGTTGGGAACGACGACGGCGACCGTAACGTTCTTGGTAACCGGAGGATGACCATGACGCGAAAGCTTGGCATGTTGCTGTGTCCGCTCGTCGTGGCCGGTGTCTGCGTTGCGAATCAATCTCACGCGACAATTATCTACGGCGACTCTTACGCTGAAGAACGACTCAAGGTAAAGGCAGCCTACGAGATATGCGCAAAGCGCATCTCCGGGTACGGCCTCTGGGAGTTTGGGAGCCTTGAGTCCAGTTCCTCGACCAAAGTATCGATAATGTATGGCAAGGGTGGAAGCTACACGAGCCCTGTCGTCAAAGAAGATGCGTCGGATGGACGAACAGGTAGTTCATCGGTTATCTACTGGCAAACTGACGCGTCCGGAGCCTTCTACAATGGAACCGCCGGAGGGTTTACGATCACCTGCGCGGAAGACCCGTGCGCAACGCTCTTCCACGAGCTGACGCACGCAAAGAACGCGTCCGTCGGTAGCGACTACAAGTCCACGAAGTGCACTCCTCCCGGTGGGATCGACACAGCTGAAGCTCGAGCATGCTGGGCTGAGAATCGCTATCGAGCCGCTGCGGGTCTCTGTATTCGTAGCTACTACGACGGGCTCGAGATACCGCCATCGAGTACCGCTTGCGAGACGCCTAGTCCTCGGCCACTGTCGGCGGATCTCGGCGTGACTCCCTACGTGCGGGCGCTGCTGGATCCGCACTTTGAGACCATCGATGGGGTGAACTACGCCTTCAACGGCATTGGGGAGTATGTCCTGTCCAAATCAACCGTCGATGCGCTCGAGATCCAAGTTCGCCTGCAGCCGCCGTGGCCGGCCGATGACCACATCACGTCAATTTCGTCCGTTGCCGCCAAGGTGGGAGGTGACACTGTCGAGGTACGGGGCAGGTGGAGTTTCGCGCCGACCTTGCGAGTCAATGGTGTGCAGACGCCAGTTCCCGCGGGCGGCACCACTCTGCCAGCTGGTGGAATGATCGTCGGTCTCGCGGACGGGTCGCTTGACATCACTTGGACGGATGGCTCGGCGCTTCACGTTCAGCCGTTTGGTATCTACGGCCTCAATCTATTGTTTAAGCCGGCCGCGGCACGAGCGGGACTGATAGAGGGTCTCTCGGGAAACTATGATGGTATAGCGAGCAATGACCTCAGGATTCGTGGAGGAAGCCTCCTGCCATATCCGGCGTCCAGCAGCGACTTCTATCCCGCATTCTCGAACAGTTGGCGGGTCTCGACGTCGCTCTTCACATACGATGCGGGCGAGTCGAGCGCCACGTTCACAGACTTGGCGCGACCTACCTCGTCAAGTCCCCCCACTATTTCTGCCGCTGACGACGCAATTGCGCAGTCGATCTGTTCCAGCAGCGGAGTAACGGAACCAAAGCTGCTGAGCTACTGCGCCTATGATGTCGCCCTGACTGGCCAGCCGGCACTAGCGTTCGCCGCCAAGGCGATTCAGGATGATTTGCCCCGCCGGATCGCGGTAGCTGGTGCTGTCAGCAGTGTGAGCTTCTGGGCGGAGGCCGGCAGGCGCCTCTTCATCGAGGTGCCCAAGGCGACGTTTGCTGACCGGTGCGGCGCGATTGCGGTCTACGGACCGACAGGAGCGCTCCTTCCCGCCGTAGGACTGTCCACGGCGAGCGGGTGCGTCGTCAGCGCGAAGGGGTACTGGGACACGCAAGTACTGCCGGCCACGGGGTTGTACTCCCTCAGAATCGACCCGGGGACGTCTTCGGGTTACGCAGACGTACGCCTCTCCAGTCCGATCGACCAGAGCGCGGCGACGACGATCGACGCGGCGCCGGTCGGGGCTACCATCGCGATGCCAGGCGCCGTGAGCAGACTCACTTTTCCGGGAGTGAGCGGCGATACGGTGAAGATCGACGGTACGAGCACCTTCACCGACAAGTGTGGGCTTTTCCGATTGCTTGGCCCGTCTGGCACCGAAGCATTTCCGGGAAAATCGGGCTGCGTCATAGGCGGGGTTGCCGTCTTCAACAGCGGTGGTACAACGAGTGATCCGCTTCTGCTTCCGGCGACAGGTACCTACACGATTCTCCTCGACCCTGACGGGCCGACGCTGGGCAACGTGAAGCTCCGCGTTCACCACTAGGAATACAGAGCATTGGGTTGTTCGTCGACGGAGGAACTATGTGCGGCGCGGCCTGCTCCACGTCGCCCCGTCGCCTGGCGGCGGCCGTTCAGAAGGTTGGGCGCTGCGGTCCGAACGGTGGGCATCTTCATCGCGACGGCATCGGGTGCTCCGACCCTCCCTGCCGGACCAAACCCGGGGATTCGAGTCGAGGCTTCCCCGTCGGACCAAGGACTGCCCCTGGTGGTGCTGAGCCTTTCGGGGGAGCAAGAGCTGTTTCGGCCTCCGCTTCTCAGCCTCTACGAAGACGGTCTGGTGGTGTTCAGGCGCCCCGGAGCAACGAGCTTGGTCTCCGAGTCGCACATCGGCGCTGAAGCTGCTCGTCACCTGGCACGAACGCTCGCCGGCAGCGGCCTCTTGGGTCTTCCTGCGGACATCGAACTGACGAAGGCCAATCATCAACCGACGCTCTCGCTCCTCATTCAGCATGCTGGATACTGGTACGAGACTCGAGCGCACGGCATGGATGGCTTTGGTCGAGTCGCCGAACAGGGCAGGATCCGCGATCCGCCCGCTCCGCTTGCGCAGGCTGTCGCCTATCTGACGTCCTTCGCTCCGCCCGCGACGACCTGGAGCACATTTCAATGGGCCATCGACTGTCAGCTCGCATCATCCGTGACGATCGGACGAGACTGGCCTCTCGCGTTTCCAGTCTTCGCCGCCCGCGGGCGGCGCGGCATGGTGGTCGTGCCCCGAGATCACGAGAGCGAAGCTCGGGCTTTGGTTTCCGGAACAGTGCGGGCTAATGGTCGCTCGTGGAACTGCCTGACCTACCCCGTAGCGCCTCTTCACGATTTTGTGGCTCGGCTCCGCGAGGACCTCGCCACCCACGCCGCCGAGTGGCGGGTGACGCACGCCGACTGATGTCACGGCCGCTCCCACGCCGCCGAGTGGCGGGTGACGCACGCCGACTGATGTCACGGCTGCTCGAAGCAATACAACCTGTGTCGCCAAGCACGACAGATGTGCGCGGGCCCGGATGTCCACTCGCCATTGGTCGCGCTGACGCTTCCTACCTCTGGCGCTGGCGTCCCCTTGCCTGTCCACCTACCGCAGGCTTCTCCGCCAGCGCTGGTGCCATCGACTTTGGTGTCGGTCCAAGCGTACTCATCTGCCGCAGCGCTCAGGTTGAGACCGTCCTCCGTGACACTTATCGGTGCGTCGAGAACTCCGTCAATGAGCTCGGACCAGCTCGCCGCCACGACTACTCCGTCGACACGGGCGTATGGACCATCATGTCCAAAGCGATTCGCGGGAGTTGAAGTGCCGACGGAGAGCCACGCGAGGTAGCGCCCCGGCAGCTTTGCGAGATTCGCTGCCCTCTGGCAAAGGCCGTCGGCTTCAGAAAGACCGCCGAAGTCTGGACCAAACAGCTCGCTGGTGACGAACACTCGGAGCGCCGTACCGGGCGTGTGTCCCGGCAGGGCTGTCTCTGCCCCCACCTCTACCGCCCCATCGTCGTCGCTGTCGGTCGAGGCGACGGCATCTGGTGGGCCGTCGTTACGACCAGAATCTTCCGATGCTTCGGGCAGCGAGTTCACCCGCCCGGCGCAACCAAGTTGGACAAGCCACGCTGCGATGAACACCCATCGGACCACGGCCAATCATACGGCGCGCGTCCTGACACGGCAAGTCGAAGCGTCCGAGCGCGACCGAATGCGGCCATGTCGCGATGCGCATTGGTCCCTGTGCGCGAGCTGCGTTGGGACGCTCGCGTCGTGGCCGCCGTGGGGACTGACCAGCCGCGATCGTCTGGAGGCCCAAACTGCACCACGTTGGTGGTGGCTCGCGGCCATTGGCGGCCAAGGCACAGCTGGTACGACCCTCGCTGGAGGGACCACGCACATGCCGTGAGCGTCAAGATTGTTGTCCGGTCAGTTGATGTCGCGGCGCTCAGGCCGCTTCAGTTCGAGATCCCTTCGGATTCAGTGTGACGTCGCCGACGGGCGTCCAGTTGCGGGTTCGTCCCGTCCAGCGGCGCGGGGTGGCCGTCTGGGCAGCGCGGTACAGCTTGTGCCGAGCGGCGAGGATTGCCTTGTCGCGACCAAGGTGACGATCGCTCGGCGTGACGTAGCGGAGCGCGCTGTGGAGGTGCTCGCGGTTTGTACCAAGCGACGAAGTGCTCGACCCACTTGCGGGCGTCGTTGATGGACGCGAAGGGCTTTCGCGGGTAGATCGCCTCGCAGGCGGCGTTGTCGTCGGAGACGTTCGGCCGGCTGAAGGACGCCGCGATCCCAAGCCGCTGCAGCGTGGCGAGCATCGTCGCGCTCTTCAGCGGAGCGCCGCTGTCGGCGTGCCAGACGAGCTGGCCGGGGCTCACGTCCTCGTCGCGGACGGCCTGGGCGTTCCTGGTTGATCCCAAACCACCCGTACGAAGGTAGACCAGGCGTAGTCATGCTCCGGGGGCTCCCGACCCTCGCCGCGACGAAAGGAAGCGCCACGCCACGCCGGGACGCGGCGTCGTCGGTTCACCCCCACGTGCGTGGGGACGACGTGGATGCGCGCTATCGAGGCCGCCACGGCCCCGTTCACCCCGACGTGCGTGGGGACGACGTAGGGCGGAGTGATACTACACCACGCGGTTGCGGTTCACCCCCACGTGCGTGGGGACGACAGCCACCCTCGGCCGGACACCTCCCGGCAGATCGGTTGTAACCGCTACGTGAACCCCGTTCTCGACGGCTGGTCGTGGAGGCCGCAGGTTGGTGTGCGTGACGGCACCCCGATCAGCCCGACGTGACCTCTTGCTGCGCCGCCGTGGGCTGCGGCGGAACGTCGATGTGACCGAGTGGCCGAGCGAGCTGCACGGGGTCGATGCGCGCGCGGGTCTCGGCCCAGTACTTGGGGGCGAGCTCGAGGGTTCGGGTGGAGGGCCAGTAGGGAAGGAGGCGGACGACGTCGGCGAGATAGGCCTCGGGGTCGAGGCGGTGGAGCTTGCACGAGGCGATGAGGGAGAAGATGTTGGCGGCGGCCGAGGCGTGATCGTCGCTGCCGCAGAAGAGCCAGGCATTACGGCCGACGGCAATCCATAGGTCATTCTGCCCGTGTCGCGTTTCGCGCTGAGGTCCACTACCCGTGGCACCCGGCCTGGGGCAACGAGATCGACGTCCTGTATCGCGAGAAGCGCGGAGGACTCGACGTCTTCGTCTGCATGGTCGCCGACGATGCCGCCGTCGTGGTCCCTGCGTGGATGTTCGATCGTGACGCCTGCACCCGCATGGCGGTGGGCACACGACGCGCCTCCCTCACCTCGCTGCGGGAACTGCGAGAGATGATCGATGAGATCCGCTCGGCCCCACCGATGACGGCTTCTGGCACGGTAGGGCCGGAGGCGTCCAATGACCAAGCGACAACAGCAGATAGTTCCACGCCCAGCGTCCCAACTGCCGATGGCTTTCACGGTGGGACGAAGGCTCGACGAGCGGCAGAGGGCGGACGCCGTAGTCCTCCTGAGCAAGCTGCTGCTCCAAGTCGCAGCAAATCACGGCGAGGTGGTCGATGAGCGTGCGTGAACTGCCCAAGGAGACCCTCTCGCGCGCGGCCATCGTGTACGTGCGCCAGTCGACCGGCATGCAGGTGCAGGAGAACCTCGAGAGCCAGCGTCGTCAGTACGCGTTGATCGACCTTGCCCATCAGTATGGGTTCCGGGACGTGACCGTGATCGACCAGGATCTGGGGCGCTCGGCGAGCGGCGCCGTCGATCGTCCGGGGTTCCGAACCCTGGTCGGCCGGATCTGCGAGGGCTCGGTCGGCGCCGTGTTCTGCCTCGAGGCCTCGCGGCTCGCGCGCAACGGCCGCGACTGGCACCACCTATTGGAGCTCTGTGGGCTCGTCGGCGCGTTCGTCATCGACGGCGACGGCGTTCACGATCCGGCGGTGCCAAACGATCGGCTGCTGCTTGGTCTCAAGGGCACCATGAGCGAGTTCGAGCTAACGCTCATCCGCAAGCGACTCGTCGACGCCGCCGCGGCGAAGGCTCGTCGGGGCGAGCTGCGGATCTGCGTTCCGGTTGGCTACATGTGGTCGCGCGACGATGGCCTGATGATGAACCCGGATCTGCGCATCCAAGACGCAATCCGCACGACCTTCCGCCTCTTCGAGCGCTTTGGCAGTGCCACACAGGTGCTGCTCCACATGCGGCGCGAGAAGATGCTCTTCCCCCGCCCAGTCGACGGCAGGTCGACCTCTGAGCTTGCGTGGCGAGCGCCGGTGTACCGGAACATCATCTCCGTGCTGCAGAACCCGTTCTACGCGGGCGCGTACGCCTACGGGAAGTCGCGGGTCCAGACTACGCTGGTCGAAGGTTTGCCGAGGAAGACTTACGGGCGATCGCGACCGATGGAGGAGTGGGCCGTGCTTGTGCGTGACCACCACGAGGCGTACATCGACTGGAAGCAGTTCGAGCGAAACCGCGAGCGGCTGTCGCGCAACTCGTTCTCTCAGCCTGCGGGCGAGGCGAAATCATCGCGTGGCGGGCGGGCTCTGATGGCGGGACTCCTGCGTTGTCGACGCTGCGGCCGCATGCTCCAAGTTGCGTACACGGGCCGGTACGGCAAGCCACGCTACAGCTGCAGGAGGGGCCGACAGATGCATGGCATCGACGCCTGCATCGCCTTCGGCGCTCGTCGCGTGGACCTCACCGTCGGCGCCGAGATTCTGCTTGTCGTCGAGCCCCTCGCCGTGGAAGCTGCCCTCATGGCGGAGCGCGAGGTGGTCGCCCAAGTCGACGAGCGTCGACGCGCGCTCGAGCTGGAGCGCCAGCAAGCTGAGTACGACGCCAAGCTTGCTGCTCGTAGGTACGAGAAGGTCGATCCCGACAACCGCCTGGTCGCTGCGGAGTTGGAGGCGCGCTGGAACCGGGCGATGACGCGCCTTCGCGAGTGCGAGGCGAAGCTCACCGCCGACAACAACACGAGAGCAGACGTCACGGTCGACCGCGACTCGCTGCTCGATCTTGCCAAGGATCTCGACGCCGTCTGGAGATCGCCGGCCGCGGACATGCGGACCAAGCAGCGTCTCGTGCGGGCATTGATCGAGGAGATCGTCGTGGATGTCGACGACGAGAAGCGCGAGGTCCTCCTTGTGATCCACTGGCGAGGCGGCCAGCACTCGGAGCTGCGCGTCCGCAAGCCACAACCTGGCGAGCACATGATGCGCAACGCGCCCGAAGTCGACGAGATCATCCGACAGATGGGCACCCGATGGTCCGACGAACACATCGCCGCGACCCTCAACCGGATGGGGGCTTCGACGCCGTTCGGCCACAACTGGAACGCGAAGCGAGTCGGCGACTACCGCCGAACCAAGGGCATCCCCGGCTACGAATCAGCGATCAAGGACGGCAAGTGGCTCACGATGGTCGAAGCCGCCGAGAAGGCGGGCGTCAGCTGTCACGCAATCCGCAAGCTGATTCGCGATGGAATCTTGCCGGCCAAGCAGTATGTGTTCGATGCTCCGTGGCAAATCCTTGCCGCAGATCTTGAGCGACCCGAAGTCGATGCCGCTCTACGCAGCCGCCGCACTCACACAGGCCGCCCGTCTCGCAATTCTCGCGACAGTCGCACGCTGGTGATTCCGGGCACTTGAAGAAGGGGTGCACAATGAAGGGTCGACGACGATGGGTCGAAGGGCGCTCTCGGCGAGGTTGTTGTCGAGGCGGAGTCGACCGTCTTCGAGGAAGGTGCGGAAGGCGTGCTGGTGGTTGAGCGCGTAGCCGAGCGCAGTCGCGACGAGCCCCCGGCCGACGAGCGCGGCCTGCTCGGCTGCGGCCCAGGTGAAGAAGGCCTCGACGAGGGGCCGCAGGAGGCGGTCGCGCTCGCGCTTGCGCTTGGCGGGCGGCAGCTGTGCGAGAGGTCTGTCGGCGAGGAAGATGTCGTTGATCCGTCGCAGTCCCTCGACCCCGACGGGGTGCTTGCAGACCGCAGCGTCCCAGAACCCTCCTCGCGTGCGCCCAGCAGGCGACCTCTGTCGGTGGTGGTCCGCGGTCTGGAGCGTCTTCGGCGCCGTTGGGCGGGGTCCCCCTGAAGAGCGCGTCGTAGATGGCGTGTGCGTCGGCCTGGATGTAGCCGGAGAACCCCTTGAAGAGATTCCAGGCGGTGAGGCCGTCGTGCTTGGGGGTGTAGTCGAAGAAGACGTGATCGCGATCGGCGAGGGTGACGAAGAAGTGTCCCTTGCGACAGGGCTGGTGCTTGCCGTCGTCGAGGGGTGCGGGCTGGATCGCGATGCCGGTGGCGTCGGTGGAGAGGCAGAAGGCGGAGGCGAGCGCCTCTTTGCGCTGGGCCTCGACGATGCAGCCGAGAGTGGCGCCGACGTCCTCGGCGTAGCGGCCCATGGTGGCGCGATCGAGGGGAGCGCCCTCGAGGTCGAGCTGCTGATCGAGGCGGTGGAAGGGCACGCCCATGCAGTACTTCTGGGTGAGGACGTGGGCGATCATGGACGGGGCGAGCAGACCGCGTCGGACGAGCTCTTCGGGCAGGCGCGCGGTCACGATGCGCACGGCGGACGGGAGCCGCCGCGCACACGCGCCACGGGCCTGCGCGCAGATCGGCGTCGGCAGGTGTGCAGGCACGTCGATGAGGAGCGGAAGCGGGCAGGCGGTGGTCGGCGGCGCGATGCAGACGCGCCCCACGACGTGCCGCGCGCTCGCGCCGTCACACGCCGGCGCAGGCGCGGGAGTGCCGGGGGCCTTGGTGACGGCGCGCCGGAGCTCGATGCGGAAGATGCCTCCGCGCTTGCGGGCGAGCCGGAAGGAGCTCTCGTAGCCGAGGATCTCCTGGCCCTCCTGCTCCGGATCGACGAGCTCGAGGACCTCGAGCGGCAGCGCGGACTTGGAGAGATCGCGTCGGCCGACCGGCGGCGTCTTGCGGCGCGTGCGCCCGTCGACCTTGTCGTCACGTGACTCGCCCTCGGCGCCGGTGCCTACGCCAGCCGCTTCGAGCGCGCCGCCGACCTCGGCGAGCTCCTCGAAGACCTTGGCGAGGACGAGCTGGTCGGCGCTGGTGTCGACGCGCTCGGCCTTGCCGACGAGGATGCGTCGCTCGAGGAGCGCGACCTTTTCGAGGAGCTGGAGGTACTTGCCGCGCAGGCGCTCGACGGTGGAGTGCGCCGCTGCGAGCTCGGCGTGGGCGCTGGCGAGCGCGGCCTCGAGCTGCGCGATGCGCCGCTGCTCGTCGGTCTGCTCGTGCGCGGCGCGCGTCTCGGCCACGCCCTCTCTCTACGCACGAGACGCGCTCGTGTCGAGAGACGAACGGACGCGAAGTGACGAGACTCGCGTCGTCAGTGCACGGGGCGTCGCGGCGGCTTGCGGGGCGCGACCTCGATGCCATCGAGCAGCGCGTCGAAGGTGACCTCGTCGACCTCGACGTGGCCGACGCCCTCGCGTGGAGGCGCCGGCAGGACGAAGGTCCCGCGGTCGAGGCGCTTGTAGAACAGGCACAGTCCCGAGCCGTCGAAGAACAGGACCTTGAGGGTCTCGCGTCGCTTGCCGACGAACACGAACAGCGCGCCGCCGCGCACCTCGTGACCGAGTCGCTCGCGAACGAGCCCAGCCAGCCTCTCGAACCCGAAGCGCATGTCGACGGGCTCGAGGGCAACGAAGACCTGGACGCCCGCGGGGATCACCGAGCCCCCGACAAGGCGACGACCACCTCGCGCAAGAGCTCGGCATCGAAGCCGCGACCGACCCGCACCCGCACGGCGCCCACCTCCACCACGAGCTCGGGGGACGACACCACGACCGCGGAGCTCGGACGTCGGACCAGCTCGACCAGCCGAGGCAACGGCGGGCGAAGCCTGCTCGACCACAGACGCAGTGTGGAGGCCGCGAGTCCCTTGCCGCGCGCGAACTCCGCCGCCGACAACCCGCTCTCACGCCAAGCCTGCACCCGCCCCGACCACAGGGCCTCCGTCGCCGTCGTCGCCATCGCTCGCAGTGTCGCGACGACCCGTCAGCCGCGAAAGGACGGGGCTCGTGTAGCGGTTACGCACCGACAGCCGCGCGCTCGGCTCGTAGAGCTGTACGTGCCAGAACCCCCGGCCGAGCGCGAAGGGCACCCGGGGATCGGAGGGGCCGTAGCCCCCCGGGAGCACGGCGAGGAGGGGGCGGGGCGCAGGGGCATGGGGCTCGGAGGCCTGGATCGTCGGAGGGACGTGGGTGGCCATAGTGCAACTGAAAACCGTTTTCAAGAACGTCTCAAGGCGCGGGGCTGGGCACGATCGATGTCACGGACCGCAAGGTCCTCGGCCGTGCTCTCGGCCACACCCTCTACGTGCGCGCCGTCTACCCGAGGGTGAGGGCGCGGCCACTCGATTGACGAGTCGACCTGCTCGTCTCGCGAACAGGCTTGCTCGGAGGAGACGACTTGCATTCCACCCCCGTGGCCTCACGTGTGTGGCCGTGCCCACCGCCACCCTTCGCGCCAGCCGGGAGGCCGCCCGCGGCGCCCTACGTGAGCCGGGCCCCTTTGCGCTCGCCCTGCCACTGGTTGGGAACCCGACACGCCTCGCACGCTCGCTCCTGCGGGCCACAGGTGGCCTCCTGCAGGCCGGGGCGATCGTGGCTGCGGACGGGGTCTGGACGCTGCGGG
>CAZUZY010000232.1:0-13562 GCA_964624885.1 uncultured Polyangiales bacterium
CGATGAGAGCGGCGAAGGTGGTGGTCTGAACACCAAAATAACCGAGGATCGCGACCACCAGAGTTATGTTCAGAACCACCGATAGCGTGTTCGCGACAAAGCGCATCACGGTCGGTTCGATGTGCTGACGCGTCAGCACACGTTGAATCGCTGAGACGACGAATGAGATCAGCCAGCGGCCGATAATGTAGAGCGCCAAGGCTCCGACCAACTGCAAACCGACGCTGGCGGCCCGCTGCGGGTCGCTCGCGTGGTGGCCGTGAACGGGCGCACCGCCGAGGTCGTCTTCCGGGGGGAGCACGCCCGCACCCTCACCGCCCTCGGCGAGGACGTGGAGATCGAGGTCGTCGCCCAGGCGATGAAGAACCGGGACGTCGTGCTGGTGGAGCGTCCCGCCGGGGACGCCCCACCGGTGATCCTCGGCGTGTTGACGGCTCGTCGGCCCCGCGAGCTGCACCTCTCCGCCGAGACGATCACCCTCGAGGCCGCCCGGGAGGTCCTCGTGCGCTCGGGCACGAGCGCCCTGCGGCTGCGGGAAGATGGCGACATCGAGCTCGTGGGCAGCCGAATCCTCGCCATGTCGCGCGGTCTTTTCCGTATCGTAGGGAGGATGCTCCGGCTGAACTGACCGCTCGCGATGGACTCCCCGCCCCACGACAACCACACCGATTTCGAGGTTCACCCGCAGGTCCTGGTCGACCGCGACGGTGAGGTGCTGGTGTGCATCGTCAAGGCGACGTTCGAGCTGCCCCCGCTGTCGTCGAGCCTGGAGCTCGCCGAAGAGGACGACCAGCGGATGATCCGCATGGCCGACGTGCCGTGGGGCGAGCCCGAGAAGAGCAGCATCCTCTTCCCCTCCGACCTCTGCGTGCGCAAGCCCGGGACCGACGTGGTGGTCGTCGCCGAGGCGCACGCGCCGAACGGCGTGCCCGTTCCCATGTTCGATTGCGGCATCCGCATCGGCTACCTCGAGAAGTACATCCGCTGCTACGGCCTGCGGGTGTGGGAGGCCAACGGCAACGGCATCACGCCGCCTTCCGCGCCGCTCGACCGCGTCGAGATTCGCTACGACAACGCCTGGGGTGGCTTCGACGACAGCGACCCGGAGAACCTGGTGGAGGAGGCGCGCAACCCGGTGGGCAAGGGGTGCGTGCGCGATCTGTCGCAGCTCACCCACCAGCCGGCGCCGACGCTCGAGGATCCCAACCATCCGCTCACGAGCGTGCGCACCCGTCCCCCCCCCGCCAGCCTCGGCGCGATCGGGCGTCACTGGGAGCCGCGCCGTCGCTACCTCGGCACCTACGACGACGCCTGGTTCGAGAACCGCGCGCCGCTGCCCCCCAAGGACCAGTCCGATCGCATGAACGTGTGCGCGTCGCCCGGTCTCTGGAGCGAGCAGCCGCTCCTCGGCGGCGAGGAGGTCGCGCTGCTCAACCTGATCCCCGGCGGTGGCGCGCTGCGCTTCTTCTTGCCGCAGGCCAGTGTCGAGCTCGAGTTCCGGGTCAAGGGCCGCGATCCGGTCGTCGTCCGGCCTCACCTCGACACCGTGATCGTCGACACCCTGATCCTCGAGCCCGACGAGCGACCCGCGGTCGAGCTCGTGTGGCGCGCCGCGGTCAAGGCACCCCGGCGCCTCAAAGACAGCCGAATCATCATCCGCGAGGGCTGACCCCCCGGTCGCGCAGTCGACCCTCCGCGCCGACCGCCTCGTCAAGTCCGACAAAGGTCACTCCCGAGACCCGGATCCGCGTGGCACTGTGGGCAGCGTGGCGATCGCCTACGTCTACGACGGGTGTCTCTACCTCGCGGTCACGCGGCGGTGCACCTTGCACTGCACGTTCTGTCCGAAGACCCACGGTCGATGGAAGGTCGCTGGCAACTCGCTGCGGGACGATCCCGAGCCGACGACGGCCGAGCTGATCACCGCCGCCGAGGCGGTCGGGCTCGAGCGTCAGCACGAGGTCGCCTTCGTCGGGCTCGGCGAGCCCACGCTGCGACTGCCCGTGGTGCTCGAGACCGCGCGGGCCCTGCGCGCGCGCGGCTTCTACGTGCGGCTGGTCACCGACGGGCTCGCCTCTCTCCGGGAGGGGCACGACGTCGCGCCGCTCTTCGAGGGTGCCTTCCACGAGGTGGACGTCTCGCTCAACGCGCCCGATGGCGCCACCTACACGGCGCTGTGCCCGAACCCCTACGGCGAGCGCGCCCACGCCGCCGCGTGTGATTTCCTGCGTCGGGTGCGGCTCTACGTGCCCTGCACCAAGGCCACGGTGGTCGCGATCCCCGGCCTCGATCTCGAGGCGTGTCGCGCGCTCGCGCGAGAGCTCCGGGTCGAGCTGCGCGTCCGCCCGTACTTCGATCCGCTCCGCGGAGAGCCGCACGCCACGGGTCTCTCGCCGAACGTCGACGTGCCCCTCGTCGAGCACCACGCCTCCTGAGTGGCCTCGGTCGCTTGGCCGTGCCGGGGTTTGCTTGGTTCGCCCTACGTGCCGCTGCTCCGCCGCTGCGCCCCTGCACGCGTCACTTCCGGCCTCCCCCGTTGCAGGAAATGCGCTCGCGTCGAGGGTGCGTGGTAAGCTCCTTCTCGCCGTGGGCCACCGTCCGACCGACGACGATGCGCCGACCATGTCGGAAGCCTCCCTCGATCCCGGGGACGATGGCGACGACAACCAGCCCACGCTGATCCACAACCCGTCGCGGCACGCGGTGCCGATGATGGTGAAGAACGTGCCGGTGCCCAAGGCCCCGGCGCCGCTCCCCCGCCGCTCTGGCTCGATGCCGGCCGTCGTGCCCTCGAGCGCGCCCTCGTCCGACGGCGAGTCGACCATGGCGCTCGAGGGGCCCTCGGCCTTCAGCTCGGTGATGGGAGCCCGCGCCGCGGCGCCCGTCGCCGAACCCGTGGGCGCAGCAGCGGGCCCTCCGGCCCCACCACCGCCCGACCCGACCACGGCTCCCGCCACCCCTGGGCCGAACGCCTTCGGGATGTCCGACCCGCAGTCGCTGTCCAGTCGCAGCGAGCTCGAGTCGACCCAGTATCTGCTCGCGCCTTCCGGCCAGGCTGCGGCCTTCGCCGCCGTGCCGGCCCCACGCGCCGACGCGCCACCGCCGGAGCCGTCGACGCTGCCGTATCCGCCGAGTGCCTCGCCGTTCGCCGCACCCGTGGGGCCCGCGCCCATCGCTCCACAGACGGCACCCCGACGCGTGCCCGTGTGGCTCTGGGTGGTGCTGGCAGTGCTCGTGCTCGGCGGCGGCGGCACCGCGATCGCCCTGCTCGTCCTGCAGTGAAGCCTCAAGGTGGCTTGCTGGTCAGATCCTTGTCGAGCACGAAGAACTCCTTCCCCTTGGGAGGGTCGGCATCCGCGTCGTAGATCCGGATCTGCTGCCAGCCGTTGACCAGCCCACCGTTCCAGCGGGCCACCGCGGCCCCCTTCTCCAGCGTGCCGACCCGCGGGGCCGTGGCCGAGGGTCCGAGCCGCACCTCGGTGTCCTGCGCCGCGTAGTACGACGACGCGGACGTGCCCCACCCGCCGAGGCCGCCGAAGCCCACCGCCTCGGTCAGGGGGCCACCGAGCCCGGGGGCCTCCAGCTCCTGCGCGTCGACCCAGGCGTCGAGCAGCAGATCCTCGGCGTAGCGCACGTGCACCCGACCGGTGATCGTCTCGTACGCCGTCAACGACACGAGGTGGGTGTCCTTGGTGAGCTGCAGCGTGTAGGCGACCTTGCCACTGGGCGATGCGCGCAGGCCGAGGGTCTTGCTCGCGGCGAAGCGCGTCTCACCGCCCTTGGGCAGCGTCGGTGCAGCGGTCGCCGGCACGAGCCGCAGATCCGCGCAGGTGACGGGGGCCTCGACGGGGCCGAAGTAGGGAGACCGCGAGCGCGCGTGCAGGCTCCCGTCGTCCCGGACCAGGAGCGCCGTGCTCGCCCGGATGGAGAGGATCTTCGGCGCGACCTCGAGATCCTTCGCGGCCGCGAGCGGTAGCGCGGTGGGTTCGACCCACAGATCGACCCGCAGGGTGGGGGGCTTGGTGCCGCTCTTCACCCGCAGCAGCGCGCTCGGCTTGGCCGAGAACTCCGAGACCTCGAGCCAGCGTCGGTTGCCGCGGAGGATCGCCACGACCGGCCCGCCCTTGTCGTGCTCGTGGAGCTCGAGGGTGTCGACGTTCTTGCCGCTCACGACGCACGCCGGCGACGGAGGCCCGGGCGGGTCGGCCGCGCGCGCCGTGCCGCCGAGCGCTGTCGCCGTGAGGCAGAGGAACCCGAGCGCGGGGCGCATCCCGTGAGGATACCGCGCGCGGAGGACCCTGTCGGGCGCCCCGCAGGCCCGGGGGCTTCCCGCCGGCGGTGGTGGCGAGATCACATCTCGAAGTAGCCGCCCGGGACCACGAACGTGTCGTCGCGACCGGCGAGCGTGAGCACACCCCAGCAGGCGAGCTTGGTCTTGATGGCGAAGGCGAGCGCGTGCTCGGTGCTCTCGGCGATCGGTGCGAGCACCGCGAGGTTCGCGCGATGCACGCCCCACGATCCGGGCCCGTGCTGCAGGATCGCGGCGTGGAGCTCGGCGCCCGCCGCCTCCGGGTTCTTCAGGATCGCGACGCGCAGGCGGACCGGTTCCTTGCTGCCGGCCCCGGTCACGTCGACGTAGACGAGGTCGTTGCGGGCGCGCTCGGTCTTGATCTTGAGACCCTGCGCCTCGAGGAAGGCGACCAGCACCTTCTCGTCCAGCAGCTTGTGCTCCGGATCGGTGCCCACGTCCTTGCACACCTCCGGTTTGAGCCGGATCGAGTCGAGGTCTCCCCCGGAGCCCCGCGAGGAGATGACCGAGTTGGAGACCTCGCTCGTGCTGTTCATCGCGAGCGTGTTGCTCTGCGAGGCACAACCGAAGAGGCCGAGGGCGAGGAGCGGGAGCGCGCGGGCGGGACCCATGACGCCTTACTCGTACCAGAGGAACGGCCGGGACAACGAGTTTGGTGCAAGGACGGGGTCCCGGAGGGGTGGCCTCCACGCTTAGTTGCCCCGCCGGCCAGGTCGTCCCTAAGCTCCCGCCCATGGTCCGTCGGGTCTCCGCCGCCCCCTTCGTCCTCGGCCTCGCTCTCGCCGGCTCGCTGCTCGCTTGCGGCGGCGGTGGCCCCGCGCGGGTCGCGCTCGAGAACAAGGTCTTCTACGAATACGGGCTCGGCGCGTCGATCGATCCCCAGGCGTTCGAGAAGGCCCACCCGCCGCTCGACCTCGCCAAGAAGGACAAGCAGCCCGAGTACATGGGGGTCGCCATCCTCGGCGGCACCGTGCGCATCTCGCGGCCCAAGGAGTGGGTCATCCGTGGCGCCAGCAACGCGAGCGGCGGCCGCTACGTCCAGTACCTCTCCCGCAACCAGTACCTGTTCTCGGTCTACGAGCGCCCCGACCGGCCGGACGACCTCTGGCGCGACATCCTCGCCCGCTACGAGGAGGACGTGACCAAGGCCGGCGCCGAGATCGTCGGGCCGCGCGTGCCCATGGCCACCTGGAACGCGCAGGGCCGCGGCTTCGTCGTCAAGCGCCAGGTGCAAGCCGCCAAGGCACCGCTCGTCAACATCTGCCACGAGTACCTCCTGCGCAGCCCGAAGCGGGTCGTGCTCGTCCAGGTGGTGCACCCCGTCGACGGGCTCGAGGAGCTCGAGGGCGAGCTGCTCCGCGTGATGAACACCCTAGAGGTCGACTGAAGGTCTGATCAGACCACTCCGTCGCGCAGCCACGCGCCGAAGCGCTCGCCGATCATCAGGGTGGGCAGGTTGGTGTTGCCCGTGGGGACGGTGGGCATCAGGCTGCCGTCGGCCACGAGGAGACCTTCGACCCCCCGCACACGACCGTGGCCGTCGGTCGCCGCCCTCGGGTCGTCGTCGGCGCCCATCGGTACCGTGCCGCACAGGTGGTAGCCCGAGTCGCAGCTCTTGCGGATCCAGGCGTCGATGCGCGAGCGGCGGGCCAGGACGTGCTCGCCGGGCCACACGCAACGCGCGAGCTCGCGCATGACCTTGGTCGTGACGAGCAGCCCCGCGCGCTCCATCGCCTCCACGGCTTTCGCGCGGTCTTGCGGGTCCTCGAGCAGCAGCGAGTCGACCCGCGGACGCGCGTGCGGGTGCGCGTTCGGAAACCGGATCCGTCCGTGCCCGCGCGGCTTTCCCACGTGGGCCATCACGGTGACGCACGGCACCGAGAGCCAGGGCGTGGGGAAGCAGTTGCCGACCTGCATCTGCATGTCGGCGTGCCGGAAGCGCGGCCCGACGTCGGACGCGTAGCGGTACACGACCTGGATCAACGGGTCGTCGACGCTGCTCGTGCCCCAGTGGTTCGGCACGAGCACGATGGCGGTGCCGGGGTGGTCCAGCAGCTGGGCGCCGATGGCGGGCACGTCGGCGACGAGCTCCACGCCGAGGCGCTCGATCTCCGCGCGCGGCCCGACGCCGGAGCGCAGGAGGATGCCGAGGGTGCCGACCACGCCGCCCGCGAGCACCACCTTGCGCGCCGGCAGCACCTCGAGAGCGCCGCGCCGCTCCACCTCGACGCCCGAGACCTTGCGCCCCTCGAAGAGCACCCGCCGCACGTGGGTCTCCGGCTCGAGCGAGAAGTTGGGGCGTGCACGCACGGCCTGCGTGAGCCAGGCCTCGGCCGCGCTGATCCGGCGACCGTCGATCTTGTTCATGGCGTGCGGGCCGTGGCCCTCGCTGCCGGGCGCGTTCGCGTCGGGGCACGGCGCCGAGCCGAGCTCCGCGCACGCCTCGAGGAAGGCCGCCGACCACGGTCGCAGCTCGGACGGTGTGTGCCGTCGCAGGGGCAGGGGACCGTCCTTGCCGTGGTAGGGCGCGTCGCCGAAGTCGAGGTCGCGCTCGAGTCGGGCGAACGCCGGCAGGCACTGGTCCCAGGACCAGTCGCGGAGGCCGAGGCTGGCCCACTCGTCGTAATCCGAGGGGTGCCCGCGTACGGCGATGCACGTGTTCACCGCCGTCGAGCCGCCGACCACCCGGCCGCGCGGCAGGGGGAACAAGGTCTGCACCGTCGTCGGGCGGTGCCGATAGCCGAAGTCGTGCGAGGTCATCGCGTTGCGTCGGCCGTCGGCGAGGTCGGCCGGGAGCGTGGACGGCGAGTAGTCGGGGCCGGACTCGAGCAGGCGCACCCGCGAAGCCGAGCGCTCGGTGACCCGGGCCGCGATCACCGCGCCGGCCGCGCCCGCGCCGACGACGAGGAGCGGTTCGTCCATCAGGTCTCGCAGAACAGGCAGACGTCGCGCCCGACCGCCTGACTGGCGACGGCGATCAACGCGCGGAGGATCTGGAGGATGCGGTGGGTGGTGATCGGGTCGAGAGACGTGCCGTGCTCGCTCGAGAGGTGCGCCCATTGCTCCGCGAGCTCGGCCAGATCGGCGCTGCTCTTGTAGGCGGTGAGACCCAGGATCGCGTGCGACGAGAGCTTCACGATGGCGGTGTTGTCGGGGGCGACGCGGGCCGGCCGCACCTCGTCGTCGGGCACGAGGTGGCGCACGAGCGCGATGAGGTCGCTGCCGTCGAACTGCCGCAGGCAGGCGTGGGGCAGGCTCTTGAGGGCCTTCGGAGCGCGCTCCTCGAGGAAGGCCTCGTCGGGCTCCGGCGGGACGACCGGCGGCACCGCTGGGCGACGGAGGTCCTTGGGCAGGGGTGAGGCGGGGTGGTCGCTCGAGAAGCCTTCTGGCACCCACCACGGGGCGGTCGTGGGCTTGCCGAGGCGCAGGTCGAACACGGTGCGCAGGTCGGGCTCCGCGCGCGGCGCGCTCCACCCGGGGAACATGAGGGCGAGCTCGTCTTCGGTGGCGACGAACAGCACTCCGTAGGTGGACATCAGGCGGCCTCGGGCTCGTCGCCGGTGACGACGCGCGGCTTGTTCTTGGTGGGATCGTCGCCCATCACGATGCGCACGCGGGTGGGGCCGCGTTGCTCGGTGGCGAGCTGGGTGTTCTTGCCGAGCACCGCGCCGCGCGCGTGACCGAGGCGGAACTTGGGGGCGTCGGCCTGCTCGAGCTTGAGCTCGAGCTCGGGCTCGAGGACGCCGCCGGAGAACTGGTCGACGATGCGCCGCAGCCGCTCGTGGTGGCGACCGCCGGGCATGAACGCCTCGTAGAGCTCGTAGGGTACGGGCCCGACGATCACGCGGAACGCGCCCGAGCGGTCGAGGACCGAGCGGCCGATGGTCATGTCCTCGCCGAGCACGGTGTTGGCCACGCCGAGCCGCACCCGCTGGATCTCCTCGATGTTCATGCGGCGCGCGACGAAGCTCTCGATTTCCACGCCCACGCCTGGCAGCAGGCGCTCGAGGATGATGCGCAGCATGCGCGCGGGGCGCGTGTGCTGGGAGACGAGGCTCGCGAGCCCGAGGAGATCGCCCGGCGGCAGGCCGTGCTGGGGGAGCGCGCCGTTCGCGTCGACGCCCACGAAGGCGAAGGCCCGCTTGGTGAAGGCGTCGGCCGCGTCGGTGCGGAAGCCCGCGGCGAAGCGGTACTTCTTCCACGAGCGGAACATCAGGCTGATGAGCCGGTGGTGGAAGAGATCGTAGAAGTCACGGAGCGTGCGGTCGTCGTCCTGCTCGGCACGCAGGAGGTCCTCGGTGAGGTGCGGCGCGAGGGGCGACACGGCCCCCACGAGCCCGAGGAAGCTCGTCGTGATCTTGCCGTAGACGTGGCCGGCCCGGACGATGCGCGGCTCGATCGAGGCGATGTCGCTCGAGTGGAAGATGAACGACGGGTCGTGGGCGAAGCGGATGGCCTCGGCGCTCGGCGGGCCGTTCTCTCCCACGGGGGTGGTCCCCGGGTAGAGGCGCTGCAGGAGCTGAACGGCGCGCACGAACTCGAAGCGTGGGGCTTCGGCGGCGAGCTGTTCGCTCAGAGCAGTGTTAGATTTCCGCTCCTCGGGGGCCATGCGAAGTTCAGCTTGGTCTGGACGCCGTGGATGGTCGTCCGGGAGAAGGAGTTGAGGGACACGTAGTTGGCGAAGAAGCGGTCGAGGATCGCGCCGAACAGGAAGAGATCACCGTCGCCATCGAATCCCTTCTCGTCGAGATCGATGTCGATGCCGACGCCACGGACGGCGGTGCCCCGCCACACGCGCTCGGCGGCGGAGAGGCGGATGTCCTTGAGCGCTGCGAGGCGCAGCTCGTTGGCGCGCGCGGCCTGGCGATCGACCAGGCCGTGCAGGTTGTAGACGTCGAGCGCCGCGCGGAGAACCTCGGGCTCGGTGAGCGAGCGCAGGTTCATGGCGGCGTGGGCCACGACCCGCCACTGCAGCTCGCGCCCGAGCGGCGGCGGCACGTGGGGCGTGACCGCCGACAGGTTCTTGAACGAGCAGATGGCGGGCGAGGATGCGGTGGGCTCCTTGATCTCGCCGGCGCGGATCGCCGCCGCGAGCTGCCGATTGGTCGCGAGCATGTCGATGGAGATGACGTCGACCTCGGGGGGCACGCCCACGTCCTCGGGCGTGGAGAACGACATCATCATGTCGACGCCCTCGGCGACCACGCTCGGGCGCAGGTGCAGGCTGTAGAAGAACTGCTCCTGCCGCGCCGCGCCGAGGTGCGAGAAGTCGAAGAAGGACGAGATGTCGAAGCGCTTGCTCGAACCGCGCGAGAGGCCCTGCACCCGCGTGACGGCGTAGACCTCGCCCTGCGCGGGGGCGAGGCCGGCCGGGCGCACGAGGAACTCCTCGCGCATCGGGCTGAGCCGGATGGGGTCGGCCGTGGTGGAGAAGATGTTCACCACCGGCACGCAGTGCAGCTTGAGGGCGTCCTTGGCGATGCGCGTGCCGGCCGGCAGCTGACCGTCGAAGCGGAACGCGATGGCGAACCGGTCGATGTTGGGGTCGAGCTCGGCCACCCGACCGACGCCAGCGATGTCGAGGAAGCAGAACTTCTGCGGCAGCGCGTAGTACTCGGCGAGCAGACGGAAGCCGGGGAACGCCGCGCGGGGGAACGGCAGGAGCGCCTCGTCGTCGCCGAAGCCGGCCCAGCTGAGCGCGCGCCGGCCGAGTGGGATCTCGCGCTCCTTGGCGCCGGTGGTGGTGGTCTCGATGAGGACCATCGACTGCGTGCGCTCGTGGAGCAGGTGGAGCAGGCCGAGCGCGTTGCGCGCCTCGCCGGTCAGGTGGAGCCGCAGCTTCTCGGGCGCGAACGAGGCGATCGGCAGGCCGAGCGGCACCTTCATCTCGACGCGCAGCTGCTGGCCGCCGCCAGGGAGCAGCTCGAGCCGGACGTCTTCGATCGTCCACGGGCAGATCTCGGTCGGCGCGGTCGACGAGAAGATGCACTGCTGCCCGTCGACCGGCACCGAGCCGAACTCGGTGCCCTGGGGCACGAGGTAGCGCTCGCGCAGGGCGTTGGCCATCGGTGAGATCTCGAGGATCGTCGCCGAGGGAATCGGGCGAACGAGCTGCGGGAACAGCAGCATCGAGATGGCGTGGATGGCCTCGGGGAGCTCGTCGTCGAGCTTCTGGCGGATGCGGCCGGTGAGGAACGCGGTGCCCTCTAGCAGGCGCTCCACGTCGGGGTCGCCGCCGCGGTCGGCCAGCATCGGTGCCAGCTGGGGGTACGCCTGCGCGAACTCCCGCCCCATCTCCCGAAGGAATGCGAGCTCGTCCTGGTAGTAGCGGCTGAACAAGGGCTTCGGGCTCGGGGGTCAGTCGACGCCGATCTTGCGCGACGGATCGATGTGGGTCTCGAATCGCACCTTGTTCCGACCGTCACCGCCGACCACCTGGCCGATGATCTCGTAGCGGAGGGTGAGGTCGCCGGACTCGTTGGGGACGTGCTTGAGGACGACGTTGGTGAGGCGTGGCTCGTAGCGGGTGATGGAGTTGCGGATCGAGCGCGCCATCATGGCGATGGCGTCGGGGAAGTTGTGAATCAGCTCGCTCACGTCGACGAGACCGTACTCCGGGCACGCCGGGGTCGACCCGTTGCGGGTGCTGCAGATGCCGCGCAGGTTCGCGAGGATGCTGTCGCGGATCTCGGAGTCGCTCACCTGACGGCGGGCGATGGCCAGCTCGGGGTGTTGGATCCGAGTGAGGAGCGTGTGACCAGCCATCGCAGGGAACGGAGACTAACCGAGATGATCCGGGATCGGAGTAGCCAAAAGTGAAAGGAACCGTCCGGAGGGGAGGTGGCCGAGCCCGCCCCCCGCAAAGAAGTTGGGCACGGGCCGGGCCGCGGGCTAGGGTTCGCATCGACATGCCCGTCCGTTGGCGCGCCCTCCTCGCTGTCCCTGCCGCTTGCGCGGCGGGGCTGGTGCTCTCCGCGACTGCCTTCAGCGCTGGCTGCAGCGCCCAGGAGGGGACTCGTCCGAGGACGGAGGACAAGGCTCGCCGCCTGGTCCCCATCCCGGCTTGTGTCGTTCCCTTGCCGCCGCGCAAGGCCGGAACCGCCGGGATCATGCGCGCGCTGCCCGAGAACCAGCTGTGGCGTCTGGTCTACCCGTCCTTCGACACGGAGAAGAACCGCCTCCCCGAGCACGCCCCGGTGTGCACGGGAGACGCCTTGCTCGACGACAAGCTGTTCGAGGGCGGCATGCCCCTCCGCGGCTCCTGGCCCCTCGCGGTCGAAGAAGGCGACCTCCACCTCGGTTCCGGTGGTGAGCGCCTGCGCCTCCTCTGGCTGCGCTCCCACCGTTTCGGCGACGGCACCACGGGCGGCGCCCTGGCCCTCACCCGCGTGCAGGAAGACTTCGCCGAGGTCTACGCCATCGGTGCCCTCCGCGCGCGGCCTGGTGAGAAGACCCGCCTCGGCATCGAGCGCATGGGCCCCGAGGTCCTGCCCACCGTCACCGACGACGGCTGCATGAAGCGCGCTCCCAACGAGCCGTGCGAGACCATCCTGCACCTCTACGTCGCGCGCAAGGGCGTGCTCAACCCCGTCGCCGACGTGGTGCTCGAGCGGGTGGTCTACGCGATGGCCACCGAGCCCGGCATCAACGGGCGAATCGAGTACCACCTCACCACCTCGCCGCAGTTCTCGGCGGGCGGCCTCAAGCTCCTCGAGCAGGTGAAGGTCCAGGACGAGAAGGGCAAGCCGCTCCGCAAGGCCGAGCTCGAGCGCTTGCTGACCATCGACGGTGGCAAGCCGATGAAGGCCAGCGACCCGCCGCTCTGGCCGCGCCTCGCACCGAGCGCCTCCGCGCTCGTGACGCCGCCGCCCGCCCCCTCCGCGAGCGCCAGCGCCAGCAAGTGAACGCCGGCAGGCGACCGCCGTGAAGGCGGCCGCGCCGGAGCGAACCCCCGGGAGCGACCAAGCCAACCCGGAGCGGAGGACCGGACTGGGACGGTCCGGGAGCGACCAAGCCAACCCAGACGTCAGCCGATCCGCACCGAGAAGGCCACCTCCGGAAGCGAGACGCCGGCGAAGCCTCCGGGCCGCACGACGACCTCGAGCCGGCCGTCCTTCACGCCGGTCACCACCTCGACGCGCTTGCCCGCGGCCTTGAACAGCTCGGCGAGCGCGAGGCGCGCGACGTCCTTCGCCGCCGAGGCCGGCGCCTCCGCGGGGATCGCCGCGCCGAGCTGCTCGACGACGTGCGAGAGGCGCGCGACGAACAGCTGATCGCCGAGCCGGCTCGAGGCCGGCGCGTCCGGTCCGACCTCGGTCTCCTTGCCGCGATGGAGCATCGGCGCGGCGGCGACGATCGCGGCGTCGTGGTTGGGCGCGCAGCCGAGCAGGAGCACGCCGGCCTTCGCGACCGATCGCTGGGTGTCGGTGCTGACGAAGGTCTGGATCGGCAGCGCCATCTCCACGCCGTCCGTCGTCACCTGGTGCACCGGCAGGTTCTCGAAGGCTCCCCCGCGTGGTCCCGTCACGTCGCTGGCCCAGCCGTTCTTCACCCAGCTCGTCGCTGCGAGCCCGGCCACGGCGAGGCACGGGTTGCCGAAGAGGTGCGCGTCGGCGGGCTCTGCGAAGGCGATCTCCCGCAGGCGCGCGCTCTCCTTGGTGTGCGCGTTGCGCAGCACGAGGGGGTTGATGCCGAGCACCACCCAGCGGCTGTCCTCGTTGGCCCCGAACGCCCGCAGCGCCCGCGCGCGCGGCTCGTCGTTGGCCTCGAGGCGACGCTCCGAGCGCTGGAGCGCCGCGATCGAATCGAAGCCCAGATGGCCCGGTCCGCCCTCGACCAGCAGCGGAGCGCGGAGGTTCGCTGCGTGCCCGGCCCAGACCTCGAGGCGATCGAGGTCGCGCGGTGAGGGGTCGAGCGGCGGGTCGACGAGCAGCAGATCGATAGGCGCCCGTCGCGACTCGTCTCCCTCGCGCTGGGCGAGCCACGCGAGCGCGTCGCTCACCTCGTCGACGTGGACGGGCACGAGGTCGAGCTCGACCCCGGCGCGGAAGTCGAGCCGGTCGACCAGGAGGCGCGCGCTGCGCCACGCTCGTTCGAGACGCGCGACCTCGGGGTGCGCGAAGATGGAGCCGAGCAGGGTGACGATGGCGCCGTCGAGGCGCTCGAGCGCAGACCCCACCTCGGCCGGCTTCTGCCCCGGCGCGCGGGCCGTGCGGGCGATCGCCGCGACGAGCTGCGAGACACCGCCCGCCTC
>CAZUZY010000233.1:0-13474 GCA_964624885.1 uncultured Polyangiales bacterium
CCGTCGGAGGGGCGCCGTCACCGCGTCGCGGGCGAGCGAGTGCCGTTCGCGCTCGCCTCGGCGCTGCGTGCGTTCGAGCGCTTCGCCGGCCGCAAGCAGGAGGTCGTGCGGGGTGTGCGGCTCGAGGGCGCGAGCATCGTGCTGGTCGCGGCCGGCGGGGTGGCCCTCGCGGCGCGCGCGGCGATCGAGGAGCTCGCGCACAAGGCGGGTGAGCTCCCGGTCGGGTTGCTCGAGGTGGTGTCGCTGCGGCCGTTCCCGGGCCGCGAGCTCGTGAAGGCGCTCAGCCGCGCGCGCGCGATCGCGGTCGTGGAGCGCGCCGACACGCCGCTCGCCCAGTCGAGCTCGCTCGCGCTGGCGGTGAAGGCCGCGTTCGCGGACGCGCTCACCTGGACGCCCGGCTACCCGGGCATCGGGCGCGTGCCGACGCTGTTCTCGGCGTGCATCGACCCGAACCCGGAGCCGCGCGATCTGCTCCGCGTGGTCGAGCGCATGCACGAGGGTGACCTGGCGCCGCGCTCGTTCGTGGTCGAGCGGCCGTGATCCTCGCCGCCCGCGGCCTCGGCGTCGTGGGGCTCGGCGGTCGGCGTCTGCTCGCGGACGTCGACCTCGATGTCGGGCCGGGCACCTGGACGGCGGTGCTCGGGCCGAACGGCGCGGGCAAGACGACGCTGCTGCGGGTGCTCGCGGGGACCCTGCCGCCGAGCGCGGGGGCGGTCACGCTGGACGGTCGCTCGATCGAAAGCCTGGAGCGACGCGCCGTCGCGCAGGTGCTCGCGGTGGTGCCGCAGGACGTGCCCGAGGCGCCGGGGTACTCCGCGCGCGAGGTGGTCGCGATGGGGCGCGCGCCGCACCAGCGGCCGTGGGCGCGGCCCTCGAAGGAGGACGACGCCATCGTCGACGAGGCGATCGGGCGGTGTGGGGTGGCCGAGCACGCGGGGCGCGAGTTCGCCTCGCTCTCCGGCGGCGAGCGGCGTCGCGTGCTCGTGGCCCAGGCGCTCGCCCAGCGACCGAAGATCCTGCTGCTCGACGAGCCCGCGGCGTTCCTCGATCTGCCGGGGGCCGCGTCGCTGTTCGACCTGCTCGCGGCCGAGGTGGCGCGCGGCATGGCCATCGTCACCGTGGTGCACGACCTCGGCCTCTCGCTGCAGTACATGTCGCACGCGCTGCTCCTCTCGGCGGGGCGCGTGGTCTCGGCGGGGCCGACCGACGAGGTGCTCCGCGAGTCGGCGCTGACCGCGGCCTTCGGCGTGCCGGTCGCCCGCGTCGAGGCCGACGGTGTGGTCGCGTTCAGTACCAGCGCACGTCGAAGTCCGCGTCCGTCAGGCTCGTGAGCTCGGCCTCGATGTGGGCCTTGCGACCCATGAAGGCGACCGCGCCCTCGAGGTTGCCGAGGGTGCTGCAGTCGAGCCACGGGGACCAGTCGCGGTAGGAGAGGCGCACGCCGCGGCCCGTGTCGCGGGCCTCGCAGTGGCCGCTCTTGCCGGTCATCGCGTGCACGCGCGGCATGGCGAGCAGCACCCGCCGCGCGTCGACGGCGAGGTGCATGAGGATCTTCCCGGCGCCCGACTCGGCGAAGCGGCGGGCGTTGCGCTGGTGGAGGCGCCGGATGGCCTCCCGCGGGAAGGTCCCGCTCCTCCGCACGAGCGCGAGCACCAGGCGCGCGTGGTCGCGCTGCGGGTAGTCCGAGAACGGGAGGTAGCGGCCGAGCCGCGGGGGCGCGTCGAGGGTGGGCAGGAGGCGCTGCACTGCGTCGGGACCGAGCTCGGTGAGCACGTCGGCGAAGAACATGCCCTTGAGGAGGTGGTCGGGCGGGGTGAGGGCCAGGCGCTCCTCCAGAGGCCGCGCGCTCGGCCCGAGGACCGAGTCGGGGTCGACCACCAGGCGCGCAGGGAACATCCAAGCCCAACCTACCGTGGTAGCCTCGGTCGAGCCATGAACGTGAACCGGGTGTTCTTCCCGCAGGCGCTGCTCGACGAATGGACGGCCGACGAGCGCGTGGAGCTCACGGGCGACCAGCTCGTCCTGCGCGGGGAGGGCCGTCGCTACCTGATCTCCGAGGCGGTGCACGTGCTCCGCGACGCGGCGGGCGGCGGCGATCACGCGGGGCTGGTCGGCAAGGTCAAGACCCACGAGCAGCTCGCGGAGCTCTCCGCCGAGGTGTTCGAGGGGTCGATGATCATCGGCGAAGACGCCTACGACGTGGAGCCGGGGTTCGTCGGCGAGCCGATGGGCGCGCCCGAGCCGAGCAAGCCCACGGCGTCGGTCAACGAAGAAGATCTGCTCGCGCAGTTCCTGTTGCAGAAGCTGTAGACCTCAGCGGGCCAGGATTCGCGCGGTGAAGCTCGGGCGCAGGTAGAAGCCGCGTGGGACGGTGGCGATGGGCTCGCCGTCGCGGTCCCACGCCACGGTGCGCACGCTCCCGTCGCGCGCCTTGGGGCGGATCTGCAGGTGCACGCCGTCGCGCGCGGTCAGCTCCTCGATGTGGCCGGCGCCGATGCGGCCCATGAGCTCGTCGAAGTCGGCGCCGAGCGCGCGGTCGTCCTCGGCGTCGAGCTGGTAGAACACCGGGCGCGCGACGCGGGTGCGATCGACGATCGGCACGAACAGCACGTGGGCGAGCTTGCGGCGCGCCCAGGAGGTGGCCCACTCCTCGCGTTCGGCGCGCAGCAGCGAGATGCTGCACACGTAGGTGGACTCGCGCGGGCGCAGCTGCGCGTCGACGGGGATGGTCTTGAGCTCCACGCCGAGGTCGGGGAAGTCGTGCTGCGCGACCGAGCCGCCGGTGGCGCCGAGGGCGCGCTCGATCAGGGCGCCGACCTTGCCCTTGGTGTGGAGGCCCGTCGTCGCCTCGCCACCACCGAGCTCTTCGGCGAGCTCGACGAGGGCGCGGCCGGCGAGCGCGGCGGCGCGGTCCCGGAGCTCGGGGAGGTCGCGCGGGGCGCGCATGGCTCACAGCCGCAGGTGGACGCCGAGCACGCCACCGAAGCCGCTCGGATCCACCGAGCCGGTGGTGAACACCACCTCGCGCGACTTGCGATAGCCGCCCTCGACGAACAGGGCGACGCGGGGGTCGAGCGTGTAGCGGAGGCCGACGAAGCCGCGACCCTCGAGGCCCGTGCGCCCGTCGGCGGGCGGCGAGCCCGGGTCGGTGGTGAGGCGCGCGTGCCGCACGCCGAGCGAGGCGCCGAGGTACGGCGACCAGGGGCCTTGATCGAAGAACGCGAACGAGAGCGGGAGCCCGATGCGGAAGATCGAGCCGTCGACCGTGCGGTCGCCGAGCGGCATGGTGCCGAAGCGATCGAGGCCGCCCTGCAGGAGCAGGTAGAGCGCGCCCGCGCCGAGCGGGATGCGCGCGCCCTCCTCGACGACGAGCGAGCCGCCCGTGCCGAGGCCGTCGGCGGCGAAGTGGCCGCCGAGGCCCACGCCGAGCACCGAGCCCACCTTGCGCGGCGCCGTCGCCGCCGGTGTCGGCGCCTTGTCGTCCGCGTCGGGCAGGCTCGACACCGCGACCGCCGACTCCTTGCCGGAGACCGTGAACCGCACCTGGCCCTTGGCGTCGGCGCGGAGGAAGCGCGCGACGGTGGAGTAGGTGCCGCCCTTCTCGGCCGAGATGGGCGAGGTGCCGAGCCCGTCGTCGGCCGCCACCTGCACCGTGAGGCCGTCGACGGGCATGCCGGTCGCGTCCTTCGCGATCAACGTTACCTTGCGCGTGCCGCCGACGAGCGGACCCGCGAGGGTGGAGAGCACCAGCGGCCCGGACTTCGCGGCGGGCAGCGCGAGCTCGGCCTGGCTCGCGGTGCCGCCGGGCTCCGCGCAGGTGAGGACGTGATCCTTGCCGGGCGAGAGGGGGACCGGCGCGCTCATGACGGCCAGCGCTCCGCCGTCGACGGCGCACGCCGTGCCCTCGATGAACACCGAGGCCAGCTTGCCCGGCGTCGTCGCCGTGGGCAGCGCCCCCTCGACGAGGGTGGCGCGCACCACGTCGACCACCAGCACCTCGCCGAACGGGCCCTCGAACTTGTCGCCGTCGTAGCCCGAGACGCGCGCGTAGTACTTGCCAGGGACCAGGCCCTTGGCCTCGAGTCGCGTGATGTCGACCGCCACGATCGCGTCGGCGACGAGGTCGTTGAAGCGCTCGTCGCGCGAGACCTGGACGTGCCACTTGGTGGAGGTGGGCCCTGGGCCCTTGCCGTGGTCGAAGCGGCCGGCCTTGTCGCCGGTGAAGTCGAGCGTGTCGGCCGTGGCGAAGGCGACGCGCGGCAGGCGCTGGGTCCACACGGGGGCGGGCGGGAGCGGCTTGGGCGGGGTCGGCGCCTTGTTGAGGAGCGCCTTGCTCCCGAACCCGGCGGGCACGTCGACCGCCTTGCCCGCCGAGGCGATGGTGCCCTTGCCCTTGTAGACCGCGAGGCGCGCGGTCTTGTCGTCGTCGACGTGCAGCTTGGCCTCGCCCGTCGAGAGATCGACCTTCGCGCCCGGCGTGGCGAGCACCGCGGGCTTCTTGCCAGCGAGCTCGCCGAGGTGCGCGCGCAGCGAGCCCTTGAGCAGCGTGGTGTCGGCCGCGGTCTTCTTGGCGGCCGCGTTGACGCTGGTGGAGCCGAGCACGATGACGAGGGTCTCCTCGCCGAGCTGCAGGCGGGTCTGGTCCTTGAACGTGATCTCGGCCGACGACTCGTTCTGGGTGGTGACGCGGTGGCCGCGCAGCAGGGGCTCGTTCTTGGCGCCGGGGTGGGGGGCCGGGGTCGCCGCCTCCACCTTGTTGCGCAGGAAGGTGAGGTGCGCGTCGGGGCCGGGGCGCGGGACCTTGAGGACGGTGCCCGGCTTGAGGTTGTGTGGCATCGGCCCGAGCTGCGGGTTCAGGCTGTGCAGGATGGTGTAGGCCTGCGGATCGCCGAACACCTTGGCCGAGATCGACTCGCAGTTCTCGCCGGGGCCGACGACGTAGTCGAGGAGGTCTTCGCCCGCCGCCGAGGGCGCGACGAGCACGGCGAGCGGCGCCAGGAACACGAGCGATCGGCGGAGGGACATGGTGTTTCTCAAGCGTGGCGGCGTGAGCGCAGCAGCTTCTGCACGCGCACCGCGATGGACTCGTCGCTCGCCTGGGCGAGGGCCACGTCGCTCGCGCCGGCGCGGATGAGCATGGGGGTGGAAGAGACGGCCTGCACGTCGACGACGACGATCGCGCGGCGCTTGGTGGCGGGGTGGGAGCGCACCGAGGGGATGCGCGACTCGGCGCCCTCGCCGGGGATCAGGACCGCGCGCACCTCGGCCGCGTCGGGCCCGCCGAGCTCGTCCTCGCCCCACGCGGTCACGAGGAGACCGTTCACCGAGAGCGCCGAGCGCAGGGCCTCGACGCGCGCGCTCGGGAAGCCCCACAGCGCGACACGCTCCTTCGGCTGGTCGGTGCTCTCGGCGGGAGGACGGACCGAGGGGACGCGGGGCGGGAGGGCGCGCTCCTCGCGGGTGAGCACGGCGTTGCTGAGGCGCGCGGTGACGCTCGCGGCGAGCAGGGAGGCGTCGTCCTCGCCGGCCAGCGCCTCGGTCAAGCGCGCGCGGAACTCGGCGGCGGTGGGGCGCTCCTCCACCTTCTTGGAGAGCGCCGCGCGGGCCAGCGCCTCGAGCCCGGGGTGCGGCTCGCGCTTGAGCCCCACCTCCTTGACCCGGGGAGGCTCGACGAACATGTGCTGCGCCATGATCTCCATGGGCCCCTCGGCCATGAAGGGCGGCACACCCGCGAGCAGCTCGAACAGCATCACGCCGAGCGCGTAGACGTCGGTCTTGGGCCCGACGTCGCGGCCGCGGCACTGCTCGGGGGACATGTAGACCGGCGTGCCCTGGACGGCGTTGGTCTTGGTGAGCCGCTGGGTGCCGGGCTCCTGCACGAGCGCCAGGCCGAAATCGAGGATCTTCACGCGCTCCTCGGCGCCCTCGCCCACCACCATCACGTTCTCGGGCTTGAGATCGCGGTGCACGATGCCGGCGCCGTGGGCGACCTCGAGCACCTCGCACACGCCGCCGAGCAGCTTGACCACGCGCTCCTCGGCGAGGACCTTGCCCTGCTGGAGGATGACCTTGGCGAGGGGCGTGCCCTCGACGAGCTCCATGACGATGTAGAGGTCGCCCTCCTCTTCGCCGAAGTCGTGCACGGCCACGATGCCGGGGTGGCGCAGGCGGGCGAGGGCGGTGGCCTCGCGCTGGAAACGCGTGCGCAGCTCGGTGCTCTTGGCCCACTCGGCCAGCAGGAACTTCACCGCCACCGGCTGATCGAGGAGGACGTGGGTCGCGCGGTAGACGAGCCCGAAGCCGCCCTGGCCGAGGAGGCCGTCGATGCGGTAGCGCCCGCCGAGGGTGTTGCCGATGCGCGCGGTGGCCGGCATGCGCCCGCAGGTGGGGCACGACATGGCGGGGTGGATGTCCGGCTCGCCACACGCGGCGCAGGCGACCGGCACGGCGCGGGTGCGCGCCTGGGACGCCATCGTGTCGTGCAGCCAGATCTCCGGATCGCTCATCGGACCTCGGCGATCGTTACCAGCTGCTTCTTGCCACGCAAGGGGTGCTCGCCCAGGGTGGCATAACCGAACGCGTCACCCGCTGCTGCCATGGTGTCGGCCGTGACCAGCGTCTGGCCGGGACGGGCCAGCGCCTCGAGCCGCGCGGCGACGTTCACCGCGTCGCCGATGGCCGTGTACTCCATGCGGGCCTCGCTCCCGAGGTTGCCGACCAGCGCCTCGCCGGTCGAGACGCCGATGGCGAGGCGGCACTCGATGCCGTACTTCTCTTTCCAGCCAGGGGCGCTCGCCTCCACGAACCGGTGCATGTCCTCGGCCGCGGAGAGCGCGGCCACGGCGTGCTCGGGCTGGTCCTCGGGGGCGCCGAAGATCGCCATCAAGCAGTCGCCCATGAACTTGTCGACCGTGCCGCGGTGACGAAAGACGACCTCGGTGAGCACGGTGAACAGCTCGTTGAGGAACGCGACCACCTGCTCGGGCGAGGCGGCCTCGGCGAACGGCGTGAAGGACACGACGTCGGCGAACAGCACGGTGATCGAGCGGCGCTGGCCGCCGAGCGCGAGATCCTTCTCGCCGCTCGCGATGGCCTTGGCCACGGTCTCGGGCATGAAGCGCGACAGGTCCTGCTCGATCGCGGCGCGTCGCGACAGCTCGATCTCGCCGGAGGCGATGTCGGCGGCCATGCGGGTCAGGGTGGACCCGAGCTGCTCGAGCTCGTCGTTGGTGTGGACCGGCGAGGGGGTCAGGAACTCGCGGCGACCGTAGGCGGCGGCGAGCGCGCCGAGCGCGCGGATCGGCTGGATCGTGCGGCCCGCGAGGAACGCGCCGATGGCGGCGACGAGCGCGAGGAACCCCACCGTGTAGAGGATGGTGAGTCGCTGGGTCGCGGCGAGGTGCGCGAACACGATTGCATAGGGACGCCGCACGACGACGAGCCAGGTGCGGAGCGGGCGCACGGTGCCGACCATGCGCTCGCCGTTCTCGGCGTCGAAGGCCTGCACGAGGGCGATCTTGGGCACCGCCTTGGCGATCGGACCGAGGTCGTTCTTGGCGAAGAGCTCCTTGCCGGCGAGAGAGCCACCCGGGGCGAGGGTGCCGCTCTCCACGCCCGAGGCGACGACGCGCCCGCTCGTGTCGACGACGACGAGGGTGTCGCGTCGACCGAGCTCGCGCTCCGCGATCTCGCCGACCGAGGCCGAGAGACCGTCGGTGCGGAGGTAGCCGAGGAGCCAGGCCCGCGGCTTCTTCCCGCCGTCCTTGCCGAAGAACGGCTCGGCGTAGCGGAGCAGGGGCCGACCGCCCACGAGCTCGACCGGCAGCCAGCCGCCACCGCCGTCGATGGTCGCCGCGCTCGCGGGCAAGGTGTCGGGCGGCTTCGGTGCCACGGCGCCGTTCTGCACGATGGCGTCGAGGAGCTTGCCTTCGCCGTCGTAGACCGCGACCTGGCCCAGCGCCGACGACTGGGCCAGGGTCTCGCGGGCGAGATCGAGCCGGGCCTCGTCGCTGTCGATGCGGCCGTCGGTGAGCAGGGTGCCCACGCGGTGGGTCGTGGTGGCGGCCTCCTGGATGGTGCCGTCGACGATGCTGGCGATGCGCCCCGACGCGGCAGCCTCGAGCTCCTGCTCGGCCGCGAAGATGCCATCGCGCTGGATGCGCAGGGCCGAGACGGCCAGCGCGGCGAGCGGCACCGCCCCGGTGAAGAGGAGGGCCAGGGTCCACCGAGCGCGGAGCTTCACGGTCCGAGGAGCCTAGCGGAGAGGGGCAGGGCCGGGGGGCTGGCCCGGCCGTGTGTCGGAACGACACGATGGGTCGGAACGACGCGCGTCGCCTTCGACCGCGATGGCCGAATTGCAAGGGATCCCCGGTGGAAGTCGGCGGTACGTGGGTTGCTGAGGCCGCCCTCCATGCGAACCTCGGTACTCCTCGCCGCTTCCCTCCTCACCTTCGCCGTCATGCCGAGCGCGTCCGCCGACGAGGCGCCCAAGGAGGCGCCGAAGGAGGCGCCCAAGGAGGCGCCCGCGCCTTCCAAGGCCGGCGCCGTGAACGGCGACACCACCAACCACTTCGGCGAGAAGGGCACCCTCGCGCTCCACGTGACCACCGGCCCGATGATCGGCGGCCTCACCAACGGCGGCACCCCCACCTTCGGCATCGAGACCGAGAAGGTGAAGCCCGAGAACGGTGACGAGCAGAGCAACACGTATTTCTACGTGAACCCGCGCATCCACTACTTCCTCGTGCACAACGTCTCGATCGGTGGCGAGCTGCTCGTGGCCAAGGCGCCGGGCCAGACCACCGGCTGGGGCTTCATGCCCAAGGTCGGCTTCGATCTCCTGTTCGGCGAGACGGTGTCGATCTACCCGCAGGTGGGGCTCGGCTTCCGCCACGTCGGCAACGACAACGTCTCGAGCAACTGGCTGTTCGCCGACATCGATCTCCCGCTGCTGTTCCACCCTGTCCCGCACCTCGCGGTCGGCCTCGGGCCCCAGTTCACGTTCACGCTCTACGAGAAGACCAAGCTCGACTCGGCGGCGGGCTCGGTCGAGAGCAAGACTTCGCGCACCAGCTTCCGCTGGCTCACCGCGCACCTCATCGGCTGGTTCTGAGAGAGGCCATCATGTCAGCCAAGACCACGCTCCCGTGCATCCTCGTCGGCCTCCTGCTCGCGACGCCCGCGCTCGCGGACGACGTGCCCGCGGGGACGGCCGGCACGGGGGCCGCGACCAAGGGCAAGTCCGACATCGTCACCGACACCAAGGTGGAGACGGCGGCCAAGAAGGACCCGAAGGACAAGGACGCCACCGAGTGGTCGGTGCAGGGCGGTCTGCTCGCGACCTCGGGCAACACCCAGTCGCTGGCGGTCACCGGCGGCACCGCGTTCCGCCTGCGCAAGAAGGACGACCAGCTGAGCGCCGCCGCGGCCGTGAACTACGCGCGCGCGAGCACCCCGGCCAAGGGCGACAAGCCGGCGACGCCGGCGGACACCACGGTCGAGAACTACCAGGCCAAGGTGCGCTACGACCGCTTCATCAGCGGCTCGTTCGTCGGGTTCCTCGGCGTGCAGGGCCGCCGCGATCGGTTCGCGGGCCTCGACCTGCGGCTCCAGGTCGACCCCGGCGTCGGCTACTACTTCATCGACACCAAGCCGATCGTGTTCTGGGCAGAGCTCGGGTACGACTTCATGCACGACATCCGGCGCGACGACGCCCTCGTGCCCCAGAAGGACGGCACGATCCCCGAGAAGACCGCCACCGTGCACAGCGGCCGCGCGTTCCTCGGGTACAAGAACAAGCTGAACGCGGGCACCGCGCTCTCGTTCGCGCTCGAGTACCTGCAGGGCCTGTCGAACACCGACGCCTACCGGTTCAACGGGGAGATGATCGTCTCGGCCAAGCTGACCAAGACCTTCAGCCTCGCGACGAGCTTCGCGTTCCGGTACGACCACGCGGCGCTCCCCGGCAAGGAGAAGCTGGACACGGTGACGGCCGCGAGCCTGGTCTACAGCATCTTCTGAGCGCCCACGTGAGCCCGTTCAGCCGAGCGGCAGGTCGAACCAGAAGGTCGAGCCGCTGGCGAGCTCGCTGTCGAAGCCGACCGTACCGCCGTGCAGCTCGACGATCGTCTTGACGATCGAGAGGCCGAGGCCGGTGCCCGACACGCGCCGGTCCGAGCGGTCGGCCTGCACGAACTTCTGGAACAGGCGCGGGCGCACCGACTCGGCGATCCCAGGGCCCCGGTCGTGCACCGAGACCCGCGCGCGCTCGGCGGTCACGCCGAGCTCGACCACCACCTCGCTTCCCGACGACGAGAACTTGGTCGCGTTGGTCAGCAGGTTGGTGACCACCTGCGCGATGCGGTCCGGGTCGACGTGGACCAAGAGGGGCGCGCCGAGCGACCCGCGGAGCACGATCTGCACGCCGGTGCGCGCGGCGAACGGGCGGTCGCTCTCGACCACGCGACCGAGGAGCTCCCGCAGGTCGACCGTCTCCTTCTCCAGGCGCGCGTGCCGGGACTCCATCTTCGACAGATCGAGGATGTCGTTGACCAGCCGCAGCAGGCGCTCGCCGTTGCGCTGCGAGATGTCGAGTAGCTCGAGGGCCTTCTCGGGCAGGGCCGACGCCGCTTGCACCCGGAGGAGCGTGAGCGCGCCGAGGATCGAGGTGAGCGGCGTGCGCAGCTCGTGGCTCACCGTGTTGACGAACTCGCTCTTGAGCTCGTCCGCGATCCTCCGCTCGGTGACGTCTTGGAGGAGGGCCACCCAGCCCGTGCGCACGCGCTCCTCGTCGAGGACCGGCTCGATGGCCATCGACACCGGCACCGCTCGCCCGGCGCTGGTCTCGGCGGTCCACTCCTCGCGGACGCCTTCCTTGCGCTCGAACGAGGACAGGAAGGCGACGGCGTCGGCGTGGCCCCGCACGTCGTCCGCGGCGAGCAGCGTGGTGAACGGTCGGAGCCCGACGACGTCGGCGGCGCGAACGCCGAACAGCCGCTCGGCGCCCACGCTGAAAGACCGGATGACGCCGTCGCGGTCGGTGGCGACGATGGCGAGCCGATCGGCGGCGCGCAGCACCCCTTGCAGGTTGTCGAGCAGGGCGAGCTGCTCCCGGTGCTTGTCGCGGAGCGCGTCCATGGTCTGCCCCATGCCCACGAGCGACATCGTGTGGAGCGAGAGCACCGCGAGGCTCTTGCGCTCCCGCTCGTCGAGCACCGGCTCCCGCCGCCGCCGCGAGAACGTGCACAGGGCGCCCCGCGCGAGGCCACGCTCGTCCTGCAGCCGCACGCCGACCACGGTCGTGAGATCGGTGCCCGCGACCGCCTCGGCGAAGCGGGGGTCGCTGCCGAGATCGGTGATGACGAACGGCCCGCTCTGCAGGAGCGCGAAGCTGCACAGCGGCAGGAGGCGCTGCACGCGCTCCCCGCCGACCGCGGCCGACCACTGGGTGCCGGACTCGTCGAGCAGCGCGAGCACCCCGAAGCTCGCGTCGGCGAGAGCGACGGCGACGTCGACGAGTCGCTCGAGGGAGGCGTCGGCGAGGTCCTTGAGCTTGCCGTGCACCGTCATGGTGGAGGCGTGCACGGGGCGGGTCATTCGCTCTCCTCGCCCTTCTTGTCGTCGTTCGCGCGCTCGAGCTTGCGGTAGAGGGTCTTGCGGCCGATCCCGAGCACCCGCGCGGCGACGGCCTTGTTGCCGCCGTAGGTGGCGAGGACGTGGTCGACGTAGCGGCGCTCGACCTCCTCGAGGGTGGGCAGCGCCTCGGACACGGTGGGCACGAACGACTCGGTGGTGCCGAGGGGGGGCGCGGCACGCAAGCGCTCGGGGAGATCGTCGGGGCCGATCTCGGTGCCGCGGCAGAGGGCGACGGCCCGCTCGATCACGTTCTGCAGCTCGCGGACGTTGCCGGGCCACCCATGGGCGAGCAAGCGCGCGGCGGCCTCGGGCGCGAGGGTGGGCACGCCCTTCTCGGTCCGCGCGGCGTGGGCGCGCAGGAAATGGGTGGCGAGCGCGAGCACGTCGTTGCCACGCATGCGCAAGGGCGGGAGCGGCAGCTCCACGACCTGGATGCGGAAGTAGAGGTCGGAGCGGAAGCGCTTGGCCTCGACCTCCTCCTCGAGATCGCGGTTGGTGGCCGCGACGATGCGCACGTCGACCGGCACCTCGCTCGAGCCGCCCACGGGCCGCACGGCGCGCTCCTGGAGCACGCGCAGCAGCTTGGGCTGGATCGCGAGGGGCAGCTCGCCGATCTCGTCCAGGAACAGCGTGCCGCGGTGCGCCTCGACGAACAGGCCCTCGCGCGCGTTGCGGGCGTCGGTGAACGCGCCGCGCACGTGGCCGAACAGCTCGCTCTCGAGCAGGTGCTCCGGCATCGCGGCGCAGTTGACGGCGACGAACCGCCCGGGCCGGCCGCTGGTCTCGTGGAGCGCCCGCGCGACGAGCTCCTTGCCGGTGCCGCTCTCGCCGGTGACCAGGACGGTGCTGTCGGTCTTGGCGACGCGCCGCACGAGCTCGGCGACCTCGCGCATCGCGCGGCTGTCGCCCACCATGCGGGGGAGCCGCGTCGCACCCTCGTGTCGGAGCCGGACGAGCTCGGCCTGCAGGCGTCGTCGCTCGACGGCCCGCTGGAGGACGACCGAGAGGACGTCGAGGCTCGGTGGCTTGGTGACGAAATCGTAGGCGCCTGCCCGGACGGCGGCGACGGCCACATCGACACGACCGTGCGCGGTGAGGACGATCACGGGGACATCCGGGCGCAGCGCGAGCGCGCGCCGACAGAGCTCGAGGCCGTCCATCCGAGGCATGGAGAGGTCGGTGACGACGGCGTCGAAGTCCTCGCTCGCGAGCGCATCGAGCGCAGCGTTCGGGTCGGTGTGGGTCACCGCGTCGAGCTCGTCGGCGACCGCGGTCGCGAGGTACGCGAGCAGCTCGGGGTCGTCGTCGACGAACAGGATGCGGGGACGCTCGGCCACGGGTCGTGGCATGATTGCGCAAAGCCGCCCCAGCGACCAGACAACCAGAGTGAGCCGTGGAGATTCACAAGATCCTGTTGGTCGACGACGAGGCGGACATCCGCACCATCGCCGATCTGTGTCTGCGCGAGCTCGGGGGCTTCTCGGTGGTGCTCGCGGCCTCGGGCCCCGAGGCGCTCGCGATCGCCGCGCGCGAGTCGTTCGACCTCGTGCTGCTCGACGTCATGATGCCCGGCACGGACGGGCCGACCACCCTCGCGAGCCTGCGTGGCGCCGGCGTGCAGACCCCGGTCGTGTTCATGACGGCCAAGGCGAGCGCCGACCAGGTGGCTCGCTACCGCGCGCTCGGGGTGGCGTCGGTGATCGCCAAGCCCTTCGACGTGCTCGCGCTGCCGGCCCAGATCCGCGCGATCGGCGAGGGGCTTTGAGCGTCGAGGCGCGGCTCGCGAAGCTGCGAGAGGCGTACGGGCTCGCGCTCCCGGCCAAGCTCGCGGAGCTCCGCG
>CAZUZY010000234.1:0-13460 GCA_964624885.1 uncultured Polyangiales bacterium
GTGGTGACGCGCGGCGCCTCAGGGCACCGCGGTCACCTCGAGCGGCGGTAGGCGCGCTCGCGCCCACAGGTAGAGCAGCGGCGTCGACACGAGGTCGAGCACCACGTCCACGGTCGTCAGGAAGAGGGCGCTCTGGAAGAGGATCTGCCCGGAGCGCGCAGTGACGATGTCGAACATGTGCTTCAGATCGAAGGACAGGAAGAAGACGGCCACGAGCACCACCAGCTCGAGGGCGCACAGACCGAGGGCGCGCGACACCCGCGGGCGCTGCCACCGCGCCAGGGCGGCGACCACGAGCCCGACCAGCAGCAGCCCCGCCACCGGGTTCACGTGCACCCACGACGGGCAGGTCGACGACGGTCCGAGGTTCGGCGTCCCCTTGCAATCGGGCGCCCAGCACAAACCACCCGAGCCTGTCGTCCGGACGTCGTGCCAGGGCAAGAACAGCGCGAGGGTCGCGAGGATCGACGCCCCCCCCCGCAGCGCTGCGAGGCCGAGCGCGACGACGCGCGGCGGCCCGGCGAGGACGACCTCACCGAGCGGTCGGCGGAGGCGCCGCCGGTCGCCGGGGTGACGGTAACCCTGCAACGCCTCAGTCCCTCGAGCCGCTGTCCGCCTGCCTGCGCCGCGGGTCGGTCATCGGACCATCCGACCAACGATGGGTTGCTCCGTCAAGAACCGTCAGGCCCAGTGGAGCCGCACCTCGCAGCACTCGTGCCCCCACGCCACGCAGCGCTCGCGGTGGGCGGCCACGTCCCGCAGCCCCATCTGCTCGAGGATCCGCCGCCGCACCTCGAGGGCGACCTTGCACATGATCACGTCGTGCCCCTGCCAGTCGTGGATCGTCGAGACGTAGTCGTGATCGTTGCAGACGACGTGCACCCGGCCGCTGTCGTGGAACATGTCCCAGGCCTCCTGGCCGCGCGCGGCGAGGCTCTGCGGGTTGGCCGCCACGCGCAGCAGCACCCGCATGGCCGTCCCCATCGCCGCGTCGATCCCCGCGGTCGCGATCTCGCGCAGGAACTGGTCCTCGCTCGGCGCCCGCGACACCGCGGCCATGGCCTTGAAGAGCTCGCTCAGCATCGAGTACGGGTAGCGACGCGCCCCCATGAGCCCGAGGCTCGGGTGGTGCGGGTCGAGCTGCGCGCGGGCGCTCGGCGAGAGCCGCGTCATCACCTCGTGGCCCGCGGCCCGGCCGTAGCGCTGGAGCCACCACTCCATCGCCCCCACCAGCGGGGTGCCCACCATCGTGCCGACGACCGCCTGCGGAGCAGACATTTCGAGGAGCATAGCCACCGACCTCCCCTTCGTCCCGTCCAGGCCCGTCGTGACGCGCGGCGCCAACTGACACAGCCTCCGCAGGCATGCCCGAAGGCTCCTTGTCCCACGCGCTCCTCGCCTGCCTCGAGACGGGGCGCATCTGCGTCCCCACCATCCTCGACTCGCTGCGCGGACGGCTCGATCGTCGCCGGGTGTCGGGGCGCCTCTCGTCCTGGGCGGACCGCGTCGTGCGCCAGGCGCGGATCGATCTGCACGTGCACGGGGTCGAGCACGTGGCCCCCGACGCCCACTACGTGGTGATGTCGAACCACCAGTCGCACTACGACATCTTCGTGCTGTTCAAGGCCTTCCCGGCCGTCTTGCGCATGGTCGCCAAGATCGAGCTGGCGCGCGTGCCGATCCTCGGCGGCGGGATGAAGGCCGCCGAGTTCGTGTTCCTCGATCGACAGGATCACGGCCACGCCGTGGCCGCGCTCGAGCTCGCGGGTCGGCGCATCCGCTCCGGCATCCACGTGTGGATCGCGCCCGAGGGCACCCAGTCGCGCGACGGCGCGCTCCTGCCGTTCAAGAAGGGGGGCTTCGTGCTGGCGGAGGAGGTCGGCGTGCCGATCCTGCCGGTGACGGTGGAGGGCACACGAAGGGTGCTGCCGGCGAAGACGAGCCGCGTGCACCTCGGTCAGAGGGTGGATGTCACGTTCCACGCGCCCGTGGATCCGGCGACGTTCGGCACGCGTGAAGAAGTGATGGCCGAGGTCCGCCGCCGCATCGAGTCCGCATTGCCGAAAGAGCTGCAGAGGGGCTGAGCGCTTTACACGGTACCCCGTGTCCGGTACGTCCCGAGGCATGCTGCGTCCCACCCTCGCCGCCCTCGCCTTCGCCGCCCTCACCGCCTGTGGAGGCAGCGCGCCCCCGCCCGCCAGCGGAGGCAGCGCGAGCAGCGCCAGCGCGACGCGCGTCGAGGTCGGTGAGATGACCCTCGGCGACGACAAGAAGACCGTCAAGATCCACGCCGACGGCACCATCGAGGCGCCGGACGGCAAGCCGATGGGCACGGTCACCGCGCAGGGCGAGATCATCGTCCAGGGCAAGACCGTCGCGACCCTCGCCGCCGACGGCACCGTGTCGATGGGCGAGGGCGCCAAGGAGAGCGCCACCATCAGCGAGGACGGTGTCCTCACCTTCAAGACCAAGAGCGAGACCTTCACCGCCAGCATCGGCGCCGACGGTGCGGTCGCGGGCACCAACCCGTCGGCGGGCAAGCTCGTGATCAAGGGCGCTGACACGGCCGGCAAGAAGCGCGCGGCCATGCTGGTGCTCGTCGTGGTCGTGACCTCCAAGGGCCCCGCCCCCGCCGCCCCCACCGTCGCGCCCTGATCGTAACGTCGCGCGCGACGCCGGGACTACCGGCCATGCGACGCGCTCTCTCGTTCTTGCTCTTCCTCACGATCGGCGCCTGTGCGTCGTCCGACCCTGGCGGCGCCACCGACGCCGCCACCGAGGGCGGCCCCGAGACCTCGGGCAGCTCGCCCGGCAGCTGCAACGCAGGCAAGAACGCCTGCAGCCCCGGCACGGCGTTCTGCTGCGCGGACTACGCGGGGAGCTTCACCCCAGCCACCGTGCAGTCGGGGTGCAGTGCTGCAGCCGGCACCTACTCGCCGAGCCCCTGCACCACGACCAACCGGGAGGGCAGCTGCACGCTCTATGCGGGCACGGCCGCCGAGAAGACGATCCGCTACTACGCGGGCTACGACGCCGCGAGCAGCAGCAACCCGGCCACCAACTGCGCAGCGCTGCACGGCACGTACACGCCGGGGTGAGCACTCACGCGCTCAGCCGTTGCGCTGCGCGGCCTTCATCACCATCGCCCGCCACTCCGCGGTCGGGTCCTCGTCGGGGTCGGGCTTCTCCTGCGCCGGCCGCTCGGCCTCGGGCACGTGCCGCAGGTTCACGCGGATTCGCGTCCAGGTGGACGAGCGCCCGCGCATGCTGTCCACCAGCACGTCGTCGACCGCGAGCCTGGCCGAGGCGTCGGGGTAGCGCGCGCGCCACCGATCGAGGCCGGCGAGCGCCGCGTCCTTGTCCGGCGACTGCGCGACCACGATCAACGGCATCTTCGGCGTGCGCTGGCCCTTCTTCGCGGGCCCTTCGCCGGCCTCCTTCTTCTTGCGCGACGGCGCGACGCGAGGCCCTTCGCCCGCCTTCTTCGGGTGGTGCGGCGGCCAGGGTGCGTCGCCGAGCCCACCCGCCTCGTCGCGGTCCGCGAGCGCGAGCAGCGCGTCGAGCGAGAACGCCCGAGCGTCGATCCCGGCCTGCAGGTCCCCGAGCACGGCATAGCGCGCCGGCATCGTGCGCAGCGTGAAGTCGGCGGGCTCGCAGGCCTCGACCTCGTCCCAGCGCAGCGGCGCCGACACCCGCGCGTCGGGCAGCGGTCGCACCGAGTACGCCGAGCACGTGGTGCGGTCCTTGGCGTTCTGGTTGTAGTCGAGGAACACCCCGTGACGCTCCTCCTTCCACCACTTGCTCGTCGCGAGGGTGGGCGCGCGGCGCTCGATCTCGCGGGCGACGGCGAGGGCAGCGCGGCGCACCTGGTCGAACGGCCACCGCGGCTCGATGCGCACGTTCACGTGCAGGCCCCGCGAGCCGCTCGTCTTCGGGAACCCGTCCATACCGTGCTCGGCGAGCAGGGCGCGCACCTCGAGGGCCACCTTGCGCACGTCGTCCCAGGCGACGCCCGGGCCGGGATCGAGGTCGATGCGCAGCTCGTCGGGGTGGTCGAGGTCGCCCGAGCGGATGGGGTGCGGGTGCAGCTCCATGCACCCGAGGTTGGCGACGAACGCGAGCCCGGCCACGTCGTCGACGACCACCTCCTCCGCAGTACGCCCGGAGGGGAAGCGCAGGGTGGCCGTGCGGATCCATGCGGGGCGGCCGGCGGGGGCGCGCTTCTGGTAGAACGGCGGCGCGTCGGCGCCGTCGACGAACCGCTTGAGGACGATGGGGCGGTCGCGGATGCCCTGGAGCGCGCCGTCCGCGACGGCGAGGAAGTACCGCACCACCTCGACCTTGGTGATGCCCGCGGCGCCGAAGTAGACCTTGCTCGGGTGGGTGACCTTCACCTCGCGCCCGGAGACCTCGAGCACGATCGGCGGCTCGTCTTCCTTGCTCACGCGAGTGCTCCCAGCTGGAACTCGCGGGGCGTCATGCCCGTCCAGCGCTTGAAGGCCTTGAAGAACGCCGGCGGCTCGGTGAACCCGAGCAGGTAGGCGACCTCGCTCGCCGAGATCGAGCCACGCGCGAGGTAACGCTTGGCGAACTCCGCGCGGATGTCCGCGAGCACGTCCTGGTAGCGCGCGCCCTCCTCGGAGAGTCGCCGCTGCAGGCTCCGCGAGCTCAGACCGAGCCGCTTGGCCACGGCCTCCATCGAGAGCTCGCCGCCGTCCATCGAGCCGATGAGCACGCGGCGCACCTGCTCCACGGTGCTCGGGCCCGCGGCGCGCTGGCTGACGAGGCGGCGACACTCCTGATCGAAGTAGTCACGGAGCTTCGAGTTGAACGAGGCCACCGGCTGCTCGCGGAGACCGACGGGGTACGACAGCTCGTAGAGCCCACCCCCGAAGACCGGCGCGACGCCGTAGTGCGCGAGGTACGCCGAGGCGTCGGCGGGCGCCGCGTGCGCGAGGCGGACCGCGAGGGGCCGTGGGCTCTGCCGCCCGAGCCGGCGGATCGCGTCGGACATGTCGGCCACCGCGAAGTCCATCGCGGCCCGGTACCCCGCGTCGCGCGGGTCCCCTGGCCAGGGCACCCAGACGAGCCGCGTGGCGGACGCCGAGACCTCGATCTCCCAGCGCGCACCGACGCAGTAGAGCGCGCGGTAGGCCGCCGTGCGGTCGAAGGCCTGGCCGAGGGTCTCGCAGCTCATCGCGAGGAACCCGAACACCTCGTGGTCCTCGAGCTGGAACGTCGACGCCACGCGGATCGGGAACGCGGCGTCGCCCACCCCCGCGATCACCCGGCGCCACACCTCGAGGTAGCGCGCGACGTCCACGTGCTCGTCGGGCGCGGGTGGCGCGGCCGGGTCGATGCCGCTTCCCTGCAGCGCCACCGCGGGATCCACCCCGGCAACGCGTGCGGTGAGGGCGACCACGAGCGGGACCGCGCTGCTGATCGTGCACTCGCTGCGCACGCGCGGAGGCTAACACGGCTTGCCGATCTGGCGGGTTCGGACAGGTTGTTGGCGGGCGCGGCCAAGGCGGAAACGCGGGAGAAACGGCACCTTCAGGGCATGAACAAGCCCAACCTCCTCCGTTCGTCCGTGGCCGCCACCCTCGCCCTCGTCGCCGTCGCGGTGGCCCGGCCCGCCCGGGCCGACGCTCCGCCGGCGGAGACCACCAAGCCCGTTGCCTCGTCGTCCTCGTCGTCCTCGTCGGAGTTCCGGCTCGGCGCCCACGCCGAGCTCGACGTCGGCACCCTGATCGCGTTGCGGCAGGGCGCGGCGTTCGCCGGCGGCGTCGTCTACGGGCCGTTCCGCGCGGGCATGAGCTACGCGACGTTCCTCTCCAACGCGAGCTTCGGGGGCACCCCCGAGGGCTTCACGATGCGTGTGAACCACATCGTCGGGTTCAACGTCAGCTACTTCCTCGGCCAGTCGAGCGACCAAGGCCTCTACGTCCAGGCGATGCTCCACCTCAAGCAGCAGGGCGTCACCAACGACGCGAACGGCGCCCACGAGGACCTCGACTCGGTCGCGGCCGGCCTCGAGCTCGGGTACGTGTGGAAGGTCTACCGCGGCCTCTACGTGGCCCCGCGCGTGGGCGCGCTCTACTACGTCAAGAGCCCGCAAGGCCCCGACAACAAGCCCGTCCGTATCGGCGGCCGCGACTACGACAACAGCCGCCACAAGGTGTTCGACACCTATTTCATCCCCACGCTGAGCGTCGGGTACTCGTGGTGAGCCGCCGCTTCCGCGCCCCCTCGAGTGCGGCTACCGTCACTCGGTGGCGAATACGAAGGCCGACGTGCTCGACATGTTCCACGAGCTCTCCGAGCTCACCATCCTCGAGGAGGGCGACCCGGCGTCGTTCCGCGTGCGCGCCTACGAGAGCGCGGCGCGCGCGGTCGACGCCTACGCCGGCGACATCACGGTGCTGACGACCGCGAAGCTGCAGGCGCTCGAGGGCATCGGCAAGAGCAGCGCCGCCAAGATCCGCGAGCTGTTCGACACCGGCAAGGTGCAGAAGCTCGAGGACCTGCGCAAGAAGCACCCGCCCGCGATCGTCGCCCTCCTGAACGTGCCCGGCCTCGGCCCGAAGGCGGTCAACCGCCTGCGCAACGAGCTCGGCGTCACGAACATGGACGACCTCCGGCGGGTGGTCGCCGAGCACAAGCTGCGCGACCTCAAGGGCTTCGGGCAGAAGAGCGAGGACAAGCTCGCCCACTCGCTCGAGCGCATGGCCAAGCAGGGCACCCACGGGCGCACGCCGATCTCGGTCGCCCTGCCCCTCGCCGAGCGCGTGCTCGCCACGATCAAGGCCGTCCCCGGGGTGCGACAGGCCGCCTACTGCGGCAGCCTGCGTCGGTTCTCCGAGACCATCGGCGACCTCGACTTCCTCGTCGCCGCCGACGACGCGACCCAGGTGATGGACACGGTCGTCGCCCTGCCGATGGTCGACCAGGTGCTCGGCCGCGGCGACACCAAGACCAGCGTGCTCACCCGGCGCGGGCTCCAGATCGACGTGCGCGTGGTGAAGGAGGAGGAGCTCGGCGCCGCGCTCATGTACTTCACGGGCAGCAAGGCCCACAACGTGAAGATGCGCCAGCGCGCCCTCGCCCGCGGCCTCACCCTCAACGAGTACGCCCTCACCGAGATCGCGACCGGCAAGGTCGTCGCGGCGAAGACCGAGGAGGAGGTCTACGCGGCCCTCGGCCTGCCGTGGATCCCGCCGCACCTCCGCGAGGACACCGGCGAGATCGAGCTCGCCGAGCAGAACGCCCTGCCCCGCCTCGTCCCGCGGATCCTGGGCGATTTCCACGTCCACACCACCGTCTCGGGCGACGGCAAGTCGTCGCTCGAGGACACCGTCGCGGCCGCCCGCGCGCGCGGCGTGAAGGTGCTCGTCATCACCGAGCACGCCGAGGGCACGGTCTCCGGCGTCAAGCGCGAGGCCCTGATCGAGCAGCGCGCCCGCATCGAGGCGATGCAGCACGAGCTCGGCGACGCCATGGTGCTCCTGCACGGCGTCGAGCTCAACATCGGCCCGGCCGGCGAGCTCGACTACGACGCCGACTTCCGCGCCGGCTTCGACTTCTGCCTGGCCTCGATCCACGACCACTTCGACCTGCCGCGCGAGGCGCAGACCAAGCGGGTCGTGACCGCCATGCGCGACCCGAGCGTGCGCATGATCGGCCACCTCACCGCGCGCATGATCGGTGCGCGACCCGGGGTGGACCTCGACTTCGAGGCCGTCTTCGCGGCCGCCGAGGAGACCGGCACGGCCCTCGAGATCAACGGGGGTCTGCCGCGGCTCGACCTCCCGGTCGACATCGTGCGCCGCGGGCGCGAGCGCAACATCGACTTCGTGCTCTCGAGCGACGCGCACCACACGAGCGAGCTCGACCGCGTGGAGAACGCCGCCAAGGTCGCCGAGAAGGCGTGGCTGCCGGTCGACAAGATCGTCAACACGTGGGAGCCCGAGCGGCTCGCCGCGTGGGCCCGCCGCTAGCCGCGGGCCTTCTGCACCGCGGCCTTGGCGGCGGCGAGGCCGGCCTCGATGTTCTGCTCGCTCGTCGCGTAGCTGAAGCGCAGGTACCCGGGGGCGCCGAACGCCGAGCCCGGCACCGCCGCGCACCCCGCCTCCTCGAGGAGGAACGTGGCCACCTCGAGGTCGCCGTCGAGCTTGCCGCTCTTGGCCTTGGCCCAGGGGAGGCCGTAGAGCCCGCGCACGTCGGCAAACGCGTAGAACGCGCCCTCCGGCATGCGACAGGTGACGCCGGGGATCGTGCGCAGCGTCTCGACCATCAGCGTGCGCCGCGTCGCGAAGCGGTCGCGCATGGCACGCACCGAGTCCTGCGGGCCGTCGAGCGCCACGATGGTGGCGGCCTGGGCGAGCGCGGTCGGGTTGGTGGTGGACTGGCTCTGCACCACGTCGAGCGCCTTGGCGATCGCCGCGGTGGTGATCGACCAGCCGATGCGCCAGCCGGTCATCGCGTAGGTCTTGGAGACGCCGTCGATGACGATGATCCGGTCGCGCGCGGCCTCGCTCGCCAGGGTGAGCGCGGAGACCTGCTCGAACGCGTCGTAGACCAGCGAGGCGTAGATCTCGTCGACGATGAGGAAGGCGTCGTGCTTCGCCATCACGTCGACGATCTGCTGCAGCCACGCGCGCGGGTAGGCGCCGCCCGTCGGGTTGGACGGGGTGCAGAGGATCACCGCCTTGGTCTTGGGCGTGAGCGCGGCCGCGAGGGCCTCGGGGCGGAGGAGGAAGCCGTCGGCCTCGGTGGTCTCGACCACCACCGGCGTCGCGCCGACCAGCCGCACCTGCTCCGGGTACGACACCCAGTAGGGCGCGGGGATGATCACCTCGTCGCCGGGCTCGTAGAGGGCGATCGCGAGGTTGAAGAGGGCGTGCTTCGCGCCGACCGAGACCACCACCTGTTCGGGCTTGCAGGGCACCCCGCGTGTGCGCGTGGACTGGGCGGCGATGGCCTTGCGGAGCTCGAGGGTGCCGCTCACCGCGGTGTAGCGGGTGGCGCCCGCGTCGAGGGCCGCCTTGGCCGCGTCGCGCACGTGCACCGGCGTGTCGAAGTCCGGCTCGCCGACGCCGAAGGGGTAGATCGTGCGCCCCTCGGCGCGGAGCGCGGCGGCCCGCGCCGACACGGCGAGGGTGGCACTCGGCTTCACGACGTCGAGACGCTGCGCCAGGCGGGTGGACATGCCGCGCTGCGTAAGGGCGCCGCGGTGGCGCGGCAAGAGGGTCGCGCGACGCTTCCGTCCAGCGCTTCTTCTCGCGTCAAGGCACCTCGAACTCCACGCGCCGGTTCTTCGCCGGATCGGGGGCGGCGCCGGTCGTGCCCGCGTCGAGCCCCTCGAGCCGCGAGGCCTCGACGCCGTGATCGACGAGCCACTTGCGCACCGCCTCGGCGCGCTGGGCCGCGAGCGGCTTCGGCTCCTTCGCGTCGCGGTGCCCGACGATCTTCACGTAGGTGAGCTGAGGGTTCGCGACGAGCGCGCCCTTGATCGTCTCGAGGATGGGCACCGCCTCCGCCTGCACCACGGCGCTCTGGTCGCCGAAATACACCTTCTCCACGATCACGATCTTGGACACGGTGACGATCGAGAGGCTCGGGCACCCGTGGGTCTTGGGATCCCAGGCCTTGGCGCTCCCCTTCTGGTTCGGGCACGCGTCCTCGTCGTCCGGGATGCCGTCCCCGTCGGCGTCGGGGCGCGCCTTCGGGGCCTTGCTCACGGGCAGCTTCTCCTCGGGCGTGCCGGTGGGCGCGGGAGCCGGCGACGAAGCAGGCGGCGGGGCCGGTGCGCACGCCGCGAGCGTCGCCGACAGGAACGCGGCGCGGCGGGCGAGGATGCGGGCGCGGGCGTCCATCGCTTCATTGTACGCTCGCGAGATGAGATGGGTCTGGCTCGTGCTCGGCTGCGCGTGCGCGCGGGAGAGCCCGGTCGCCGCCGTGCCGCACGAGGTGGTGGACGCGGCGCCATCGCCGTCGCCGTCACCCTCTGTGTCACCCTCTGTGTCACCCTCCGTGTCGCCTTCTGGCGCGGCCTGCCCCCACGCCTGCGGCGACCTGTGTTGCCGGCAAGGCGAGGTCTGTCGTCAGGGCCCCCATGGCTGGACGAAGTGCTTCTGCCCCCCTTCGACGAAGTGCGGTCCGTGAGCGAGAGGAGACGACCATGAGCACGCCCGAGGTCCCGCCGCCGCCCGAGGTCTTCAACTTCGCGCAGCACCTGCTCTCGGTGAACGAGGGGCGCCCCACGCAAGCGGCCTTCGTCGACGATCGGGGCACGCTGACCTACGGCGCGCTCGCCGACCGCGTGCGCCGCGCGGCGGCCGGCCTGCGCGCGATCGGCGTCAAGCGCGAGGAGCGGGTGTTGCTCGTGATGCACGACACCGCGGAGTTCCCCGTCGCGTTCCTCGGCGCGATCTACGCGGGCGTGGTCGCGGTGGCGGTCAACACCCTGCTCACCGCCGACGACTATGCCTACATGCTCGAGCACACCCGCGCGCAGGCGGTGTTCGTCAGCGGCGCCGTGCTGCCCACGCTGTCGGCCGCCCTGACCAAGAGCGACCACGAGGTGACCAAGGTGATCGTGGCGCACCCGATCGCGCCGCTGCACCCCGCGGAGGTGGAGCTCGAGGCGTTCCTCGACCAGGCGCCCCTCGCGAGGGCGGCCGGGACCCGTCGCGACGACCCGGCGTTCTGGCTCTATTCGAGCGGCTCGACCGGACGACCCAAGGGCACCGTGCACTCCCACGGAAACCCGTACTGGACCGCGGAGCTCTACGGCAAGGCCGTCCTCGGCCTGCGCGCGGACGACGTGTGCTTCTCCGCGGCCAAGCTGTTCTTCGCCTATGGCCTCGGCAACGCGCTCACCTTCCCGCTCAGCGTGGGCGCGACCACGCTCTTGATGGCGGAGCGCCCGACCCCGGACGCCACGTTCCTTCGCCTCCGCGGCGCGGTCGGCGTGCAGCCCACCGTGTTCTTCGGCGCCCCGACCGGGTTCGCCGGCATGCTCGCCTCGCCGGCCCTGCCGGCGCGCGAGGAGGTCGCGCTGCGCCTCGTTTCCTCGGCGGGCGAGGCGCTCCCCGCCGAGATCGGCGCGCGCTTCCACCGCCACTTCGGCGTCCACATCGTCGACGGCATCGGCTCGACCGAGATGCTGCACATCTTCCTGAGCAACCGCCCCGACGACGTGCGCTACGGCACCACGGGCTTCCCGGTGGCCGGCTACGAGATCGAGCTGCGCGACGAGCGCGGCGGTCCCGTGCCCGACGGCGAGCCGGGCGACCTCTACATCCACGGCCCGAGCGCGGCGCTCATGTACTGGGGCAACCAGCAGAAGACCCGCGACACGTTCCAGGGGAAGTGGACCAAGAGCGGCGACAAGTACGTGCGCCACGCGGACGGCACCTACGTGTACAGCGGTCGCAGCGACGACATGCTCAAGGTGAGCGGCATGTACGTGAGCCCGTTCGAGGTGGAAGCCACCCTCGTGCAGCACGAGGCCGTCCTCGAGGCCGCGGTGATCGGGGTCACCGACGCCGAGGGCCTCACCAAGACCAAGGCCTTCGTCGTGCTCAAGAAGGGCGGCGTGGCCAGCGAGGCCGACCTCAAGGCGTTCGTGAAGGACCGCCTCGCGCCCTACAAGTACCCGCGCCAGATCGCCTTCGTCGACGAGCTCCCCAAGACCGCCACCGGGAAGATCCAGCGCTTCGTGCTGCGGCAGCGCGAAGGCGCCTGACCCGAGGCAAAAAGGCGCGGCGCGCGCGACCTCGGGCCGCACGCGCCGCTCGTTGGCCGGACCGGCTCACTCCTCGGCGATGAGCGCGCCGAGCGCGGCCTGGTCGGCCTCGAGGAGCTGCTTGATGCGCTCCTTGGCCACCTCGGCGACGATGATCCGACCCACCTCGTCCGCCACCGACGAGAAGATCCCGCGCTTCTGCATGCGCTCGGTCTGCTTGTGGTTGTCGTCCGACGGCGTGAGGTAGTGCACCGAGTCGGCCTTGTAGCGGTGGATCAGGAACAGCTGGACCACCGTCATCAGGCGCTTGCGACGCAGGCTCGGCTCGAGGTTGTTCTGGTCGCGCACCGACAGGATGCTGCGGCCCTGACGGTCGTGGATGGGCTCGAAGATCACGTTGGCGGCCTTCTTGCCCTCGGCGATCACGGCGAGCTCGAGCACGTGCGAGCCCGCGCTGTGCGGGCGCAGCGACACGGTGAGCTTGGTGTCGATGCCGTGGTGCTTGCGCCACACCTCGAGCCACTGCTCGAGGACCTTGGGCGGAACCTCGATCTGCAGGTGGTGCTGGAACTGGGTCGAGCCCTTGCCCATCGCCTTGGTGGTCGCGGTGCGGCCCGAGAGCGACATGAGCGCGGCGTCGGCCCGCGGGCCGCCGACCAGGGTCTGCGGCGTGCGGTACGGCGACTCGAGGAGGCGGAACTTCCGCTGCAGGCGGGCGAGCGCCAGCATGCCGTCCTGCCGCAGCGAGGCCGCGAACTCCTCGCCCGCGAGGCCGTCGATCTGGTGGCCGCCGTAGGTGATGAAGTTGAACACGAACCCGAGCTTGCCGAGCTCCTCGGGGAAGCGCCGCATCTGGTCGTCGCTCATGCCGGTGCTGTCCCAGTTGAACGACGGCGAGAGGTTGTAGGCCAGCATCCGGTCGGGGAACTGGGCGTGGATGGCGTCGGCGAAGATCTTCGCGTCGTGCAGGTCGGCCGTCTTGGTCTCCATCCAGAGCACGTCGGCGTAGGGCGCCACGGCGAGCGACTTGGCGATGGCGTACTCGATGCCGCCGCGCACCTGGTAGTAGCCGTCGGGCGTCTTCGCGTGCTCGCAGTCCCACACCACGTGCAGGCCCATGCCGCGCGCCTTGTCGGCGATGGCGTGGAACGAGGCGGTCTTGGAGAACGCGATCCACTGCTCCTCGGTCATGGCGAGCTTCTCGCCCTCGCCCTCGCGGAAGCGCATCGCCTCGGTCACCGCCTCGGCGTAGGTCATCACGTTGGCCTCGTCCTGCCAGACGTCGACGAACTTGTCGAAGACCTTGTCGAGCGCAGCGTCGGCGTTGCCGGACTTCTGGTAGGTCTTCACCGCGTCGTCGAACAGCGCCGCGATGCCGGAGCTCGCGAGCCACTTGTCGGCGGCCGCGTACTCGTCCTCGCCGATGGCATAGAGCCGGTACCCCGTGAGCTCGGCGACCCCGCGGCCGTGGAGGGCGCGGAGCAGCGCGAGGAACCCGACGCGGAACGTGGGCACGTCGAGCGTGGTCGCGCCGAGGATGAACGGCTGGTCGCGCTCGTCGGTGCGCCCGTCGAGCAGCGTGGCCGACTCGGCGTCGGTGCGGGCCACGATGATGCCGGGCACCTGCATGATGTCGAGCTGGAAGCGCGCGGCGGAGAGGCGCTTGATCTGCTCGTCCTCGGAGACGAGCACCTTGCCGCCCTGGTGCCCG
>CAZUZY010000235.1:0-13406 GCA_964624885.1 uncultured Polyangiales bacterium
GCTGGACGCGTCGGCGGCGCCGTCGTCCGGCACGTCCGCGCCGAGCTCGCCGCCGCCGCAGGCGACCCCCGCGCCGAGCACCCAGAGCAGCAGGAGGTGGCGCACGACACCAGTGTGCCTCCAGTCCCCCCGAGACGGCAACCGCGACACCTCGCGCGTCGACGGTTCGCCGTGCCCAGCGCCACGCACGCTGACACCCCATCGTCGCGTCGTGTCCGCCGGTTTGGAGTTCGTAGACCTGGATGCGTCGACGCCCGAGGCGCAACCCTTCGTTGCGATCGCCGCAACCTCCGAGGTGTTACGAAACGATCGACACACGGCGCTCGACGCGAGCGTGAAGCCCGTGTTGTGCGCGGCGTCCGCGTGGCAAGCTGCAGCATGCGCCACGTCGGCTCGCTCGCGCTCTTCGTCTTCGGCGCTGCCCTCCTCGGGACCGCGGCCTGCGAGGGCGGATCGCCCGAACCCGCGTCGTCCGACTCCGGCGCGCCCGACACGGGTGTCTTCGACGACGCCACCGACACCACACCCGACACGGTTGCAGAGGACGGCGCGGCCGACACCGTCGACGCGCCGCCCGCCGAGATCCCGATCGACCCCAAGGTCCTCGCGGCCATCCCTGGCAAGGACGCGATCGCAGGGACGCACTGGCGCCCCGTCGGTGGACCGAAGACCTTCCCGGAGGCCGAGGCCGCCCTCGCAGCGCTGGGCGACGCCCTCTTTCTCTCCACCGTGCGCGGGCTGCGCAAGACCACCGGCACCGGGTGGATCGACGTGGCGCCGCGCACGTGCCGCTTCGCGCCGAGCGCCAACGGCGCGCTGTTGTGTGTGGCCGAGGACGGGGCCACCTTCGATCGCTTCGACGGCACCACGTGGACCACGCACGTCTGCCCCGGCGGCGGTTGTACGATCTACGGATCGCTGATCGAGACCGGCACCGGCACGATGCTCTACGCCCCCTTTGGTGGCGGCACGCTGCAACGTAGGGCGGCGGGCAGCACCACGTGGACCGACGTGGCTGGATTTCCCGGCGCTTGCCTCGGGGGGTCTGTGCCCGTGTCCGCGTCCGGTGCGCGGGTCGTGGTGGGTCGTTGTCGTTCCTTCGACGACGGCCTCTCCTTCGTCTTCCTCCCCGACGTCACGCAGGCCGTGGCGACGTCCGCGGGGATCCTCGCCAGCGGACCGAGCAGCGTCTCGCTGCACACGCCCACGGCAGTCCTCACGACCCTCTCGAGCTCGGCGAGCCTCGCCGCCGGAGACACGCGGGTCACCGCCTGGACCTCAGCCGGCACGCTCCAGGTGTCGATCGACGGCGGCGCGACCTGGACCGCCCGCGCCTCGTCCAAGGCGCCGCAGTACGTGTCTCGCGGGGTGCTCGCGTACCCGCTGGGGGGGAAGTTCAACCCGCGGATCGACGAGGTCCAGATCTCGACGGACGACGGCGTCAGCTTCAAGAGCGTCTCGATCCCACGCGGCACCAATGCCTTCGGCGGCGCCTACCGCGCGAGCACCAAGGAGCTGTTCACCGCAGACATCGAGCCGACGATCTACACCGCGGACGCTCTGCGTCTGCACCGCTCGACCGATGGAGGCACCACCTGGACCGCCGTGGCGTTCCCCTACCACTGGCGTCGCGCGGAGGGCGGGTACGGAGGTGACTTCGATCTCCTCCTGCAGGCCTCGCCCGGCGGGCAGGTCTTCGCTGGATCGTACAACAGCTTCACCCACTTCGACGACACCACGGGTGCCTTCGTCGAGGAGCCCGCGATGGCCGATCGGTCGATGTCGGCGGCGGCCGGCAAGCTGTTCCTCCCGAGCACGCGCCGGTTCTCGACCGACGACGGCAAGACGTGGAGCGCGGTGGTGGACAAGGGCTGGAATCGGCCGGGCGGGCTCGACGCGGCCGGCGTCGCCTGGGGCAGGAAGGAGACCTACGACGCGGACTGGTCGACGACGATCGAACGCTCCACCGACGGAATCACCTGGCTCGCCACGGGATTCCTCGAAGGCCGTCTCCTCGGCGTGACCTCCGACCGCACGCTTCTCGGGTGGGCGGGGAGTCCGCGGGTGCTGCACCGGTCCACCGATCGCGGTGTCTCGTGGTCGACGCTGACGGTCAGCGCCAGCGAGTACGCCACGACGCTGCTGCCCCTCGGGGGTTCGTCGACGCTCGTCCTCGTCGTCGGCGCCGCCAAGAGCTTCACCGTCCAGATGTCGAACGACGGCGGGGTCACCTTCGTCGACCGCACCCTGGATCTCCCCGGGCGCCCCGACAGCTTCTTCGCGGGCAACGCCCACGTGTGGGCCACGGTGCCCGACTACGGCATGTTCGAGCTCGTCGGCCCCTGACCGGCGCTTCCGATGCGCAGGGCGGTATCCACTGCACCCGCCCGGAAGTGCGCAACGCGGTCGAGCGTCCTACGGTCGGTGCTCTCATGGTCCGAACCGCAGGCCTCACCCTACTGCTGGCTGGCCTCGTGTCCTGTGCCCGGCGCGGCGCACCGATCTCCCAGGCCGACGGTGCGGCGGTGAACGCGGCCGTCGACGCGATCGCTGTCGACGCGGCGGAGGCGGCGCCGATCGACGACGCGGACGCTCGCGACGGAGGCGACGACGCAACGCCCCTCGTGGCGTCCGGGCCCGGGACGGCGGAGAACGCCGAAGCCACCCGGCTCGGCACCCTGATCGAGATCCTGATCGCGGAGGGCGATCCGAAGGAGGGACCGCGGATACGCACCGCGCTGTGGTGTGAGACGGGGTGGGCCTCCCGCAAGCAGTTCGCCTGGAACAACACGGTTTCGAACCTGCCCGCGATCTCCGCCGACGCCGCCTCGATCGCAGTGCTGGAGACGGATCAATGGTGCTGCTCCTCGCACCACGGCGCCTCGCTCGTGCTGCTCGATCGCGAGGGTACGATCACGAGACGCATCCGGCTCTGGACCACCAGCGAGAGCGAGTACCTGTCGTCGATGTCGCCGTCCGCGTGCCGGGCCTTGCAGCCCGTGCTCCACCAGCGCTTCGCGGACGCGCAGCTGGCCCTGCGAGCCACGAAGTGGCGACCGCTCACGAGCCTGCCGGCCACGTTCCGCGTCGTTCCCAAGTACGACTACCTCGACTCCATCCCCACCGACGATGGCGGCGTGGTGACGAGGCCCGGGCCCATGACGCGGTTGAAGTGGATCTCCGTGTTCGACGACGCGCGGGTCGACCTGGATCCCCAGCGGTGGCTCGCGGAGAGGGTCGAAAAGGGGCTGTGCACGTCACCCGCTTGGAGTGTCGGGACCTGGTACGATCCGGCCACGAAGCTCGTCCTCCTCCAGCTCGACCCGGCCTGTCACCTGCCCACGGTCGACGACGGGCCTCGCCGGTTCTTTCCAGCGTTTCCTCCGCAGTGATCGGTCGTGCTGAACCCGGCCCCTGCTGACCCGCCGCCGTCTCGTGCGTGGAGTCTGTGGTTGGTCAGGCCGCGAGGCGCGACCAGTCGAGCAGGCTCGCGTGCTCCTTGGCGAGGCTGAAATCCACCGACGTGCGCTGGCCGACGATGTCGCCGCCGATCTCGAAGTCCACCGGACGGTCGAACTCCATGCGGCACTTGTCGAGCATGAAGTGGACGTCGTGCTCGAACGGGTGCTCGCCGCGCCAGAGCTTGCGGACCTTGAACGCGGCGCGCAGGGCGGTGTCGCCGTAGACGCGGGCGGCCATCCGGCCCTTGGCCGCGTGCGCGAACGGGAACGCGCGGAAGCCGAGGCCGATCTCCTCGATGGTGCCGCACCCGCAGACGCTGACCGGGCCTTCGAACAGCACCTCGCCCGCGCCGCCACCTTCGACCGGGACGACCTTGCCGGCCCGGTCGACGCCGAGCGCGTCGGAGCCCAGGTTGATCAGTCGGACCTGCGTGCGCGGCGCGATCGCCATCTTGGGCACCGTGAGCCCGAACAGCGACACCATGTACCCAGGGAAGCCACCCACGTAGCGCGCGGCGCCCTTGGGCAGTGCGCCCATCACCCGGTGGTAGTCGGCGAGGACCTGCGCGTCCCAGCCGGTGCCGGCCCACGGCGAGAGCGTGCCCTCGACCTCGACCAGCGAGAAGCGCTTCACGGGCCAGGGGCGGGCGCGGTGGCGGGCGACCCGACGGATCGCCTGGGCGAAGGGGGGCGAGTGGGTGGAGCGAGCCCAGCCGTTGCCGGTGCCGAGCGGCAGGAGGCCGAGGGTCGGCAGGCGGCTGCGGTCCCACGCGTTCAGGAGCGACACCGCCGTGCCGTCGCCGCCGCCGGAGAGGACCACCTCGGGCTGGTTGTCGTGCAGGTCCGCGATGAACCGGTGCGCGTCGGCCAGGCTGTGGGTGAGCGCAAGGGGCGCCTCCGGCAGGTGGGAGCGGACGGTGCGGGCCAGACGCTGGGAGCCCCGACGGGCCTTCAGGTTGATCAAAACGGCGGTCGTCACCCGTTCTTGATTAACGCCGAACCGCCAGGTCGTCCGTCAAGGAACCGTCATACGTTCGTCCGGCTTCCCTCGGCCGGCAGAGAGCGCGATGATCCGGCCATGGGGAATGCGCTCGAGGACTTCGCGACGTCGCTGTCCGACGCCGACCGGAGGGTGCTGCAGGGGGCCGCGGTGTTCGTCATGGAGATCGTGGCGAATGCGGACAGCGAGCGCGATCGCAAGGAGGCCGATGCCATCGCCGCGCTGCGCGACGTGGTGCGCGAGCGGATGGGCGCCGCGTTCGCGGGCTCGGGGTCCGACTTCCCGGACGTGGTCGCCGCGGCGGCCGACCCGGAGTGGCTACAAGGGGAGCACGTGCGCAAGCTCGCCGCGGTCGTGCGGCGCATGCCGGCCGACGCGCGCAAGCTGTTCGACCGCACCCTCCTCGAGCTCGGGCTCTCGGTCGGCGGCGCGTCCGGCGGGTTCTTCGGCCTCGGCAACAAGCTCTCGGACCACGAGCAGTACGCGATCAAGCGGCTCGCGGGTGCGCTGCAGCTCGAGGTCGACGCCGACCTGAAGAAGTCCCTCGGCTAGATGTCGATGACGTGGTGCGGGAGCACGAGCGCGCCGGTGCGCACCGGGTAGCCCGTGGTGCGGACGGGGAACTCGTTCGCGGCGCGGTCCCCATAGCGGAGGTCGAGCCGCAGGTCGCCGCTCCGCTGCACGAGCTTGCCGCCGTAGGCGCGCGCGTCGGTGCCGAACCCCTGGCAGCGTCGCTCGCCTCCGAACACCGTGCCGCGCGCCAGCACGACGATGGTGTCGACCGCCGACGAGCGGTTCACGGTGAGCGCGGCGCTCACGTGCGCGACGCCGCGCTCGTCGAGCTCGCGCGTGCAGGCGTCGAGGGTCTGCTCGAGGCCGCGCACGAGCAGGATCGCGGCGGCGACCGCGTAGCGCACGTCGATGCCCTCGTCGGTCTTCACGCCGTGATCGCGCAGGAACGCGTAGTTGCCCTCGCCGAGCTGCGCGCGGATGCGGGCGTGCACCGCGCTCTCTTCCTGGAAGTGGGTCAGCGTGCCGACGATGGCGCCGCAGGCCGCGCGCGGGTCGCGCCAGGGGGCCTCGCGGGTGACGCCGAAGCTCGGGAGCGGCCCCGCGTCGTCGCGGCCGACGTGGGTCTGCAGGTCGATGTTGGCGAGGTAGAACGACTGCGCGTGGCCCGAATAGAGCCTCGTACGCAGCGACTCGTCGAGCTGGTGCGCGATGGTCACATGGGCGAGCGTGCCGGCGTCGTCGGTGCCACCCCCCGCCGGGGTGAACGACTCGAGCTTGGGCCCGCCGAGCTCGCCGAGGCACGCGAAGCGGGTGGCCACCATCTGCTCGTACAGGTGGCGGGCCTCGCCGGAGTGGATGCGGTCGCCGCAGTGGGTGTTGGCGAGGGTCGAGAGCACGCTCGGCAGCCCGAAATCGGTGGCGCACACGCCGAGCTGCTCCTCGTCCGGTGCGTGCCCGATCTGGAGCTCGTCGCGCAGCAGCTGGAGCCCGTTCACGAGGGCGTAGCGGTCCCGCACGTGGTTGTGCAGGTAGGCGTGGTAGGCGCTCCGCTCGGCGCCGAACGAGGAGGGGAGCGCCCACACGCGCTGGACCCGGGTCAGGGCCGCGGTCGGATCGAAGGACATCGGCCCATCGTGCCATGACCCGCGGGGCGGACGCGATCGAGTAGCATCCCGGCGATGGCGTTCCTCGCGGCGCTCTGGGACGAGCTCGTGCTGCTCGTCGCCCTCCTGGTGGTCGACGGCGTGGCCCGCCGCAAGGGCCCCGAGCTGCGACCGCACCTGCGGCGGGCGTGGTGGCTGTTCGGGTTCTCGCTCGCGTTCTCCTTCGCCGGCACCGCGCTCCTCGCGCTCGGCTACCCGAGCGTGAAGGCGTGGGCCGGTCGCCTGAACCTCGTCGGCGCGCTCGCGGCCGGGTACGCGGCGGTGAGCGTCACGGGCCTCGTCGTCTTCGACCTCGTCCTGCCCGCCCTGCGCACCTCGTTCAACAAGCTGACCGCCGAGCTCCTGGTCGGCGTGGGCTACATCCTCGCCACGCTGGCGGTGCTGCGCGCCTCGGGCATGGACGCGGGCAGCGTCCTCACCACGTCGGCCATCGTGTCCGGTGTGCTCGCGCTCTCGCTGCAGGCCACCCTGGGCAACATCCTCGGCGGCATCGCGCTGCAGCTCGACGGCTCGATCCAGGTCGGCGACTGGGTGCAGCTCGAGAACGGCAAGCAGGGCAAGGTGGTGGCCATCCGCTGGCGCCACACCGTGCTCGAGACCCGCGACTGGGACCAGCTCATCGTGCCGAACGCCGTGCTCCTCGCGAGCCAGATCCAGATCCTCGGCAAGCGCGCGGGGCAGAGCGTGGTGCAGCACCGCATGACGTTCCACTTCGCGGTGGACCACCGGCACGCTCCCCACCACGTCACCGAGGCCGTCGCGCAGGCGCTCGCGGCCTCGCCGATCGAGGGCGTCGCCACGAGCCCCCCCGCGGTGTGCCAGCTCCAGGACCTCGCCCGGGACGGGCGCGACCACGCGGCCAACTACCTCGTGCGCTACTGGCTGCAGGATCTCGATCGCGACGATCTCGCGCAGTCGCGGGTGCGGGTCCGCGTGGTCACGGCGCTCACCCGGGCCGGGATCCCGCTGGCGGTGCCCGAGCGGCTGCTGCGCCTCTCTCCGGAGCCGCACGAGAAGCCGCGCAAGGACGAGCGCCCCACCATCGTCGACCACCTCGACCTGTTCGCCTCCCTCTCCCCCGAGGACCGGGCCGACCTCGCGGGCGCGCTCCAGTACTCGCCGTTCGTGCAGGGCGAGGTCATCGCGCGCGTCGGCGACGATCCGCGGTGGCTCTACATCCTCACCGGCGGCAAGGTCTCGGTGCTCGCGCGCGGGCCCGACGACACCGCGGTCGAGGTCGCCCAGCTGGAGGCGCCGGACTTCTTCGGCGAGATGGGGCTGATGACCGGCGAGCCACGCACCGCCGACGTGATCGCGTTGACCCACGTGGACACCTATCGCCTGGATCGCAAGGCGTTCGAGCGCATCCTGCTCGACGACCCACCGATCATCGAGCGCATCTCGGAGACCCTCGCCCGACGGCGGGTGGCGCTCGAAGCGGCGCGGGAAGGGCTCGACTTCGAGTCACGCAAGAGCCGGGAGGCCACCGAGAGCAAGCAGCTCCTGCACCGGATCCGCGACTTCTTCGGCCTCCGGGGATAGCCTCCTGCCGATGAGCCCGCCGGCGGCGTCCTCGCGCACCTCGCTGCTCGCGCCGTCGGCGATGCTCGGCCTCGGCGGCCTGCGCGCGATGGTGATCGTCTCGGGGGTGCTCGCGCTCCTGTTCGGCTTCCTGCTCGTGGGCATCGGCTTCACGGCGCGCCACGACAAGGCCATCCACAGCGCGGGGGCCACGTTCGCCATCGTCCTCGGTGCGCTGTGTCTCGCCAAGGCGACCCTCGAGCTCAGCGCCGCGGTGCGGCTCGGCCCGATGGAGCGCGCGCCGCTCGCGCAGCTGCCGTTCGGCACCGCCTTCGTGAAGATCGCGACCGCGTGGCTGATGGTGTGCTGGGCCCTGCTCGTGCTCGGCGCGCTGCACGCCGTGCTCGCCGCGGTCCTGCTCGTGGTGTTCGTGATCGGCTTGTTCGTGGCCCTCTTCGCCTCCATCGTCACACTGGGTCTGGGCGCCAAGGAGGCCTTCGCGCGGTGGTGGTCGGTGGTCGAGGCGGTGGCGACGCCGTTCTCGCTCGAGGGGCGCCTGTTCGCCTTCCTCGGCAACGATCCGATCGGTTCCACGGTCCTCGCGGTGGTGGGCGTGATCCTGTTCCTCGGCCCCTCGCTGTGCGCGGCCTATCTGCACACCCGCATCGGAGCCCTCCGCCGTCGCTAGGGCCTGGTCACGAGCCGCGCGGCGAGGCTCCGCAGCCGCTTCGCTTCGGCCTCGCGCCCCGCCGCCGCGAGCACGTCGGCCTCGGCGGTGAGGATCAGCGCGACCGGCTCGGCGCGATCCCCGAGCATGGTCTGCAGGGTGGCGGGGTCGACCGTCTCGAGGGTCTCTCGACCGACGCCCAGCGAGCGGTACAGGTCCTCGAACAGCCGGAGCGCGCCGTCGACGTCGCCTTGCTGCGCGAGACCGAACGCCTTGCGGACCACCGCGGCGAGCTGCTCGATCAGCCGCTCGAGCCAGTCCTTGCGGATCATCGCCCGACGCCGCAGCCGAGCTGCTCGCGGAGCGCGAGGTGCGCGGGGCTCACGAACCACGCGACCAGATCCCGCACCACCTCGGACGCCGGCACACCGACCGCGGCGAGCCGCGCGTCGTCGAAGCCGCGCACCGCGGTCGGCAGGTCGCCGGCGAGCAAGAGGCCCGCGCGGGCGGCCGTGAGCTCGACCCCGCGCGCGAAGGCCTTGAGGTCGGCGCGTCCGCCCTCGGCCAGGAACCGCTTCACGACCACGCGCAGGCCCTCGAGCTGCACCGGTTCGAGGTGCCGCGCGAGCGCCCGCGCGTCCTCGAGCGCGTGCTCCGCGGCGCCGTGGAGCGGCAGGTCGGGCTTGCCGAGCTTGAGGGCGGCCAGGAGCAGCTGCTCCTGCTGCTGCGGCTTGGGGAACAGCACGCGCAGGTGGGCGTCCCCGCGCCAGCCCGAGAGGTGCTGGCCGATCGCGAACAGCATGTCCTCGGGGCGGGAGAGCGCGAGCGCGCGACGACCGGCGACCGTGGACGGCGGCTCGGTCGCCACCGGCACGAGCATCGCATCGAGGTCCTGGCGGACCGCCAGCCGGGGCGCCGGGATGGCGAGCACATCGGCGCAGGCGAAGAACGCGCGGGCGATGGCGACCCGGGTGGTCGTGCGATCCTCCCACGGGACGTTGGGCGGTGGCGCGATCGACATCCGCATGGCGACGGCGCGCTGGGCGCGCACCGCCGGCAAGAGCAGCTCGAACATCTTGGCGACGAGGAGGTCTTCCTCGGGGTGACAGACGGCGCGGGTGAAGGTGGGCGCGTCGAGCCGGCTCTTGAAGGTGGGCGCGCCCTTGCGCTGGTGCACCGCGTGGAACCGGCGCGCGTCGTCGTCGGCCTTCTCGAGCAGCACGAGGGCGTGCGCGAGGCAGAACGCGCGGTCGACGCGCCCCGCGTCGCGGTAGAGCCGGAACAGCGCGCGGTAGGGCTCGGCGTGCAGCGGGTGCTGCTGGATCGCGAGGTGCAGCTCCTCGGCGGCCTCGTCGACGCTGCCGCGCCGCCCGTGCAGCTCGGCGAGGATGCGGCGCACCTTGGCGTCTTCGGGCCGCACCCGCGCGGCCATCTTGAACGCCTCGATCGCCGAGACGTCGTCGCGCATGCGGTCGCGGTAGAGCAGGCCGAGCGCGCTCCACAGCTCGACCTCGAGCTCCGGCGGCGCCTTCCCGCCCGCCACGCGGTGGAGCATCCGCCGGTACGCGCGCTCGAGGGGCTTCCACGCGCGGGCCTGGGTGTGGATCCGGTCGACCGCCTCGAACGCCTTGAGTAGCGTCGGGTCCTCGTCGAGGGCGCGCTCGAAGGCCTCGGCCGCGCGCGCGCCGTCGTGCGCCTTGTCGCGCTGGATCTGGGCCAGCGTGTAGAAGTACTTCGCGCGGCGGCGCGGGTTGTCGTCGGCCGCGGCGATCTTCTCGAGGAGGCCGGTCATCTCCTGCCAGGCGTCGACCCGCTGGTAGGCCTCGAGGAGCCGGTGCTGCAGCACGTGGTCGCCCTTGCGCAGGTCGAGCGCCTCCTCCAGGGTCTCGACCGCGCCGCGCGGATCCTGCGCCGGGCCGGCCTGGATCTCGGCGAGCTCGCCGAGGATGACGATGCGCTCGTCGATGTTCGGCGTGATCTCGGCGAGGCGTCGCCGCACGTCGATGGCGTCGCGCCAGGCCTTCCGCTCGACGTGGATCTGCGCGAGCCGCTCGAGGGTCGGGCGGTGCTCGGGGTCGATCGCGAGCGCTTGCTGGAAGCTCCCCACCGCCGCGCGCGTGCGGCCGCGCTCGTGCTCCACCGAGCCCATCCGGTGGTGCACCGCGAGCAACCGCTCGTCGCCGGGCTCGAGCGCCGACAGCAGGCGCTGATCGGCCTGGTGGGCGCCGTCCCAGTCCTCGGCGGCGAAGCGGGTCTCGGCGAGCTTCACCAGCGACTCGACGTCGGACGTATCGAGCCGCACCGCCTCGGCGAGCGCGGAGCTCGCCTCGGCCGAGCGCCCCATCGCCTGCAGGGCTCGACCGTGCAGCGCGTTCCACCGGGCGCGCTGGGCGCGGTCGGTGTTGCGCGCGGCCGACAGCAACAGGCTGGTCAACGTGTGCACCACGTGGTGGTGCCCGCGCTCGCTGTACGGCTCGACGAGCCCGGCGGCGGCCTCCACGCTGGTCGGTTGCAGGTAGAGCGCCTCCTCCCAGCTGGCGATCGCGCCGTCGAGATCGTGGAGCTCCTCGGCGCGGACGCGCGCGAGGTCGAGCAGCAGCCGGTAGCGTCCCTCGGGCTCGCTGGTCTGCTCGAGCTCGCGCACGATCATGGCCGCCACGCCGGCCGGATCGTCCTCAATGGCGGCGAGCCCTCGGAGCGCCGCGAGCGCCTCGCGATCGGTCGGATCCAGATCGAGCGAGGCCCCGAGCAGGTCGCGCACCTCCGCCGGCTCGCCACCCGCCTTGTGACGGATCTGGGCGCGGAGCCGCAGGATGGATGCCTTCTCGCGCGGTTCGGTCGTGTGCGCCAGCGCGGCCACCGCCGCGGCGTCGGCGCCCTCGAGGTCGCCGGCCTTCTCGAGCATGCGGCCGAGCAACCCGAGCGCGACCCCCGACTGGGGCGCGATCTCCGCCGCCTGACGCGCGAGGGCGAGGGCGCGCTCCGGCTCGCCGAGCTCCTCGTCGAGGACCCGCGTGGCCTCGACGAGCCAGCGCACCCGCGCGTTGCGGTCGCTCACCGCGGCGACGCGGCGCTCGAGCAGCTCGACCAGCGCGTGCAGGCGACCTCGCGTGCGGTGGAGCTCGGCGAGCGCGTCGTGCGCGGCGCGGTGGCCGGGGTCGATCTCGAGGATGTCCTCGAGGGCCTGCCCCTCGGCGTCGTGCTCCCGCAGCTCCTCGAGCAGCGCGACCAGCTCGAGCAGGTGACCGATCTTCTCCCGGGGGCTCGCCGCCACCTCGATGGAGCGCTCGAGCGCGCGTCGCAGGCCCGCGGAGTCTCCCCGGCGAGCGTTCACCTCGGCGAGCAGCTTGAGCGCGCGACGGTGCTCCGGGTCGACCGCGATGAGGTCTTCGAGAACCGCCACGGCGCGCCCGTCGTGCCCGCCCTCGATCAGGAGATCGACCAGCTTGGTGCGCGCGGCCTCGAGCGCGATCGGCGCCCGCACCGCGGCGACGCGGCGCTCCCAGACGGCGATGCGCTCGGCGAGGAGGCCCTCCTTCGCGAGCTCGACGTCGAGGGCGGCGGCGGCGGCCTCCGACGAGGGATCGGCGTCGAGGGCGGCGGCGTAGGCCTCGCGCACGGCGGTCCCCGGCTCGCCGCGCGCCTCTCGCAGGCGCCCGCGCTCGAGCTCGAGCTCCGCGCGGCGGGCCCCGAGCGGCGTGCGCTGGACCGCGGCCACGAGCGAAGCCTCGGCGAGATCCCACTGCTTCTTGCGTCGATAGAGGCGCGCGAGCTCCCGGTACGGACGCGGGTCACCCTCGCCGAGCAGACGCTTGCCGCGCTCGGCGAACGGCAACCCCCACTCCACCTTGCCGACGTCCTCGCCGTACCACTTGGCGATGCGCAGCAGCAGCGCGCCGAGGCGCGGACGGTCGCGCATCCAGTCGATGTCCTCGCTCCAGGCGAGGGCGGTGCGCAGCAGGTCGCCGAGGCGATCGTGCCCGTGCGCGACAGCCTCGAGGGCGGCGACGGTCTCGTCGTCCTCGACGTCCTCGGACAGCGCGGCGACCAGCACCTCGAAGGCCTGGTTCGGGTCACCGTGGTCGAGCAGCAGCTGCGCGAGCTCGCGGTGCAGGGCCATGCGTCGGCGCAGGTCGTCGGTGCGCTCGATCGCGTCGAGCAGCGACTCGGCGTGGACGACCCACGGCTCGGCGGGCTTGGGCGCCGCGGTCGGGCCGGCGGGTCGCGCGGGCGGCAGGACGATCGCCGGTCGGGTCTGGGTCGGCGCGCTCTCGCCGAACTCCTCCTCGGGCTCGATCTCGTCCTCGTCCTCGACCACATCCTCGTCGAGCACGTCGAACGGCTCGATCTGCGGCAGCGCGGGGTAGCCCATGGCCGCCGTGCGATCGGCGGTCGACTCCTCGTCGAGCAGCTCCGCCTCCTCGAGCTCCTCTGGGTCCGCCGGGGGAGGCGGGGCCATCGTCCGAGGGAAGCGCGGGGGAGGGATCGATCGCGACACGAAGCGCAGCCTAGCCGGAAAGGCCAGCCCGGCGTGGGATCACGGCACGAGCACGAGCTTGCCCGTGGTGCCGCGCGCCTCCATCTCCCGGTGGAGCCGGGCGCCCTCCCCGAGGGGGGCCTCGGCGCCGACGAGGACCCGGATCCGCCCCGCGACGACGTCGGCGGCGAGGGACGCGAGGGCGGGAGCACAGAGGTCGCGGCGGCGCAGGAGCGGGGTGAGGTAGTAGCCGGTGACGGTGTGGTTCTTGTGCATCAGCCCGATGGGCTCCACCTGCCCACGCGTGTCGCCGGTCGCCGCACCGTAGACGACGAGCCGGCCCAGCGGTGCGAGGCAGGCGAGGTTGCGCTTGTACGACTCGGTGCCGCCGACCATCTCGAGGATCACGTCGACACCGACGCCACCGGTGGCCTCGCGGACGCGGTGCATCCAGTCCGCCGCGCGATAGTCGACGGCGAGGTCGGCGCCGAGCTCCCGCACGAGGGCGCGCTTGTCCTCGGACCCCGCGGTCCCGATCACCTTGCCCGCCCCGAGCCGGCGCGCGAGCTGGACCGCGAGCGACCCGACGCCTCCCGCGGCCGCG
>CAZUZY010000236.1:0-13382 GCA_964624885.1 uncultured Polyangiales bacterium
GTCCGCGCCGCCCGCGCGGTGCGCCGCGGCGACCAGCAGACCTTCGAACCCCCGCTCGGACTCCGCGAGCGCGCGGAGGAGCGGCGCCACGTGCGCGTCCTCGAGGTGCGCCAGCGCTGGCCAGAGCACGTACGCGCGCGCGGAGAGATAGTGGGCGTGGATGCGCTCCACGAGCGCGGCGGGGAGGTCGGGCGCGAGCTTGCCGACCGTCTTGTCGGCGGTGGCGCCGAGGTGACGGTGGGCGTCGGACGAGGGGTCGCTCGCGAGCAGCTCTTCCCAGAACGACGGAGGTGGCGCGGCGGTGCGCGGCGCGGTGGTGGCAGCCGGCTCGGCGCGCTTCTTGGCGAGGGCCTTCACGGCGACCTTCTTCGTCGCCTTCGGCGCCGGCAGGGCGCGGAGGCGCAACGACACCGTGCCGTGACCGCCCACCATGCGCGGCGGGAGCTTGGCGATGCGCGCGCGCAGGCCCGGTCCGATCGCGCTCACCGCGGCGAAGATCTCCTCGTAGGGGCCGCTCAGCGTGATCCCGGTGAGACGCGAGAACCGCGCCCACTCGTCGTCGGAGACGGCCACGAGCGCCGCCGGCGGGAGCCCCTCGAGGGTGTCGAGGATGGGCATCGGGACCGCGAGGAGGAGCTGCCGGACGAGGGCCGGATCCCAGTCGTGGCCGACCGAGAGCGTCTTCACCGTCGCCCAGCCCGGGGCTCCGATGGAGGGAGCCACGCGCTCCCGCATGTCCGAGAACCAGACGTTGAAGGCGCGGCCAGGAAAGCCGCGGTCGAGGAACTGCAGCGCGGGCACGTACCCGCCGAACACGCCGGGATGCCCCGGCCAGAACGTGTGCCCGTGCTGGTCGAGGAGCGCCTGCTCCCGCGTCTTGTTGCCGCGCCGGCCCGCGGCGCGTGCCAGCTGCAACGCGATGAGCTCGCCGAGTGGGTGGCCCCTCTCGCTCAGGAAATCCGCGTAGACCGCGCGCGGCTCGTCGGCGGCGGGGTCTTGGTAGACGGCGGCGAGCAGCTCGGCTTCCGAGGCCACGGGGCGAGGGTACACCGTCCGCGAAAGAGCTAGCGAGGGTGCAGCTCCCTCCGGCGCCCTGCTGGCCGGCGCAAGAGGCCGAGCCCGAGCAGCGCGAGCAGGCCGAGCACCGGTGCGCTCGTGCCGTGCGGCGCCGCCACCGCGCAGCCGTCGTCTCCGGCGCCGCCCGGGGGCACGCAGCTCCCCTGATCGCACGCGTTGCCTGCAGCGCAGTCGTCCGAGCTCGCGCACCGCGCGCCACAGGTGCCCCGCGCGCAGCGGTAGGGCGCGCACGACTTCCGCGCGCCTGTCGCGAGGTCGACCGCCTCGTCGCCCTCGCACTTCGCCTTGGGCTCGACGCAGGTGGCCGTCGCGGTGTCGCAGACGTGGGCGTCGTCGCAGTAGCTGTCGTTCCCGCAGATCGCCGTGCAGGCGCCGGAGAGGCAGAGGCCGTACGGCGCGCAGGTCTCGTGCTCGACCTTGGGCTTGCCGCTGATCGGTCCGCACACGCCGCCCGCGCCACAGGCGTTGCAGGCCTCCTTGCAGCGCCGCTCGCAGCACACACCGTCCGTGCAGAACCCCGAGCCGCAGTGCGCGTCCGCGCGACACGGAGAGCCGGTCAGGAGCTGGAACACCACCGGGGAGGGCAGGAACGGCAGCGTGTCGTCGTTGGTGCTGAGGCCGGCGACGATCAGCACGCGACCGTCGGCGAGCGCCGCGGCGCCGTGGCCCGAGCGTTGCGCGACCATCGGCGGGCCGAGCCGGAGGCCCTTCGCCGGATCGAGCAGCTCGGTCGTGTCGTACAGGGTCGCGAGCCCCTCGTCCGAACCGCCGACGATCAGGATCTCGCCCGAGGGCAGCGGCGTGGCGGTGGCGTCGAAGCGCAGCACGAGCCCCGTCGCGAGCGTGGCGAAGGCGTTCTTCGTCGGGTCGTACACCTCGGCGATCGTGCTCGCGCCGACCACCACGACGCGGCCGTCGGCGAGCGACAGGGCCGTGGCGTGTCCGTGCGGCGACTTGCAGTCCGGGCCGGCGGACCAGGTGTTCGTCGCGGGGTCGTAGAGATCCGTCTTGGTGCCCGCGGGCCCGCCGACCACCAGCACCCGGCCGTCGGGCAGTCGCGCGGCGCTGCCGAAGCCGTGCGGATGCAGCATCGCCCCGGCGTCCGACCAGGTCCCCGTGGCGGGATCGAACCGGTAGGCCTCGAGCAGGTTGGTCGGGCCGGCGCCGACCCCACCCGCGACCAGTACCCGGCCGTCGGCGAGCGTGATCGCCACGTGGAGCTCGCGGGCCTTCGGGAGCTTCGCGCCGAGGCTGAACGTGTTGGTCGCGGGGTCGAACAGCTCCACGGCGTCGGTCGGCGTGTCCTTGGCCGTCTGACCACCGACCACGAGGACGCGACCGTCGCCGAGGAGCGTGGCCGTGTGCGCGCTGCGCGCGACCTTGAGCACCTGCTTCGGGTCCGAGGTCCAGAGATCGGTCGTCGGATCGTAGAGCTCGAAGGAGGCCTCCACCGGGCCCGCGCTGCCGCCGGCGGTGAGCACCCGCCCGTCGGCGAGGCGGGTCGAGGTGGAGTAGAGGCGGCTCGGCACCCGCATGGGGTGCGTGGGTCGGAACCCCTCCGCGCGCGCCGTCACCGCATAGAGGAGCGGCGCGACGAACGCGACCGCCACCGCGAGTCGACGCCGTCGGCGCAGGCCGAGCAGCAGCACCACCGAGAAGAACAGCGAAGAGCCGGCGCCCCCGAGGCTGGTGTGGCAACCGCCCGAGTCGGTGGCCTTCGGCACGACCGGCACGCAGACCTTGGCGTCGCAGGCGTAGCCCGCGGCGCAGTCGAGCGTGGTGGCGCAGCTCGCGAGGCAGTCTCCGCTCGGGCCGCACGCGTACGGCGCGCACGCCTTCTTGCTGCCGTCGGGCGCGACCACCGCGCCCTCGCCGTCGCACAGGCCGCGCGCGGGACCGCAGCGCCCCTTGGTCACGAAGCACACGTTGCCCGCCGCGCACTCGGCGTCGGCGCCGCACGACGCCGCGCACGCGCCGACCTTGCAGCTCACATAGGGTGCGCAGCTCGGGTGTCCCGCCCGCGGGGCGCCGTCGATCACCGTGCAGGCGCCCTCCTTGCCCGCGACGTTGCACGCCTCGCAGGCGCCGCCGCACGCCCGGTCGCAGCAGAAGCCGTCGACGCACGCGCCGCTGCCACACTGGGCGTTCGCGGTGCACGCGGTCCCCGGCAGCGCGTTCCAGATCTCCTCGCTCCCGTCGCGGCCGCCGACGACCAGCACCCGGCCCGGATCGACCGGCTCGGCGACGTGGGTGACGCGGCCGAGCAGCATCGGCGGCGCCTCCACGAACTTGCCGGTCTTGCCCTCGAAGATCGAGACGGTGGTCAGCGGGACGGCCCCCGTGACCACCTTGCTGAACCCGCCGGTCACGAGCAGCCGATCGCCGGGCAAGCCCACCATCGTCGCGCCGATCTGGTTGTCCTTGACGGGGCCGACCTCGGTCCAGGTCTTGGCGCTGGGATCGTAGAGCAGCGGTGTGCCCTCGCCGATCACGAGCACCCGTCCGTCCTCGAGGCGCCCGAGTCGAGGTCGCTTGGGGATGGCGCGATCGGCCGCCGGCGCGATCCAGGTGGAGGTCGCGCTCGACCAGCGGAACGCGAACCCGCCCCCGGCCACGAGGACGTCGCCCCCGGGCAGGGGCACGACCCGCGCGGCCTCGAGCGCCGTCGGCAGCGGCGCCGCGGCGCTCCACCCATCCGTCTTGGGGTCGTAGATCTCGACCGACGAGAGGGCCGGCTCGGGCTCACCCGTCCCACCGACCACGAGCACCCGGCCGTCGGCGAGCAGCGCGCAGCCGTGGTTGTTGCGGCCGACGCTCATCGGCTTGACGAGGGTCCACGTGTTGGCCGCGTCGTCGTAGATCTCGGCGGTCGAGCGCGCGCCCGTGGCGATGCCGCCCGAGACCTGGGTGCTCGTCCCGCCGACGACCAGCACCTTCTTGCCCCCGTCGAGCGGCACGGCGCAGAAGTACCCGCGTCCCTCCTTCATCGACGCGGCGGCGCTCCACCCGAAGGTCTTCGGATCGAACAGGTCGGCGATCGAGAGACACGGCTCGAACTGGCCGCCCGTGATCAGGATCTTGCCGCTCGCGAGGCGCGCGCTCGTGGAGGCGGACCGCAGGATGCCGCGCGACGAGACCGGGGTCCACGCCTCCGCCCGCGCCAGCGCAGGGGTCAGGACGGCGAGGGCGGACAAGGCGACGAGGGCACGGACCTGGACCATGGTGGAGGAGGATAGGCCTCTGCGGAATGGTGGCCAGAGTGAATCAAGGCCAGGTTCCTGCTCGATTTGCGCAGGATCACGGCTTGGCCCAACCTCTCGTCACACTCTGGTCTCCTCCCGCGATGAGGAGGACGATGGCTGCCTATCCCCTCCAGGCCGTGGACATGACCTCCCCCCTCGCCGACCCTGAGCTGCGCAAGAGCCTGTTCGCCGCCGTGGCCCGGCGCGTCCCCGCGCAGGAGGTCGAGGAGATCGTCCAGTCCGCCCTCGTCGAGGCCCTCGCCTCCCAGAGCCGCCCCGAGGACGAGGGCGAGCTGCGCCGCTGGTTGTTCGGCGTGGCGCGCAACAAGGTCGTCGACTTCCACCGCCGCCGCGGCCGCGAGGGGGCGCCGATCGACGCGGCCGACCTCGCCGCCGAGGACCAGGCGCAGAACGAGGCCATCGATCTGCTGCGCTGGGCCGAGCGCGAGGCGCCCGACGGCGCGCAGCACGCCCGCACCCTCGAGTGGATGCTGCGCGAGGGCGATGGCGAGAAGCTCGAGGACATCGCGCGGGCCGAGTCGCTCCCCGCGCCGCAGGTCCGTCAGCGCGTCGCGCGCATGCGGCGCCACTATCGAACGCGCTGGGCCGTGCTCGCCGCGGCGGCCGCGGTGGGTGGCGCGCTCGCCTTTGTCCTGTGGCTCCAGTTCCGCGACGTGGGCGAACAGGCGCAGCCGGCCCCTGCCCCGAGCATCACCGCGCCGCTCGCCGAGGACCCGCTGAAGAAGGCGGTCGCGCTGCGGACCGAGGGCCTCGCGCTGTGCGCGAAGGGCGCGTGGGACGACTGCCTCCTGCGCCTCGATCAGGCCGCGAAGCTCGACCCGGCGGGCGACAAGACCCAGCCGGTGACCGAGGCGCGCGCCGCCGCGGCGAGCGCCAAGGCTCCGCCGCCCCCCCTGCCCGACTTCGACGAGAAGCAGAAGCAGGCCCCCCCGCCGGTGAAGCCCACCGCGCCCAAGGTCGATGCCACTGGGACCCCGACTGGGACCCCGACCGCGACCCCCATGAGCCCGACCGCGCCGCCGACCGACGCGCCCCTCAAGGGACCGTCCAAGAAGATGATGAAGCCCGGGCCCAAGTCCAAGGCGGAGACCAAGACCGAGTTCGAGTGAGGCGCGCCGATCAGGGCCAGCGGCACTGCGCTTCGTCGGCGAGCTTCGGCATCGCCGCGACCACCTGGGCCAGGCGGCGCTCGCACAGCGTGCCCTGGTCGTCGTCGAGGCGCGTGCACGCGACGCGGACCTCCTCGATCTCGCCCGCCTGCGCGGCCACCGCGCAGCACTGGCGGAGGCGCTGGCACGAGGGCGCGCGCTCGCCGTGGCAGCCCGGTGCGAGCCCACCGAGGACGAGGACCGAGACCAGCACGAGCGACCACCGACCGATCATGGGCGTGATGGTATCAAGAGCTGCGTCACCACGCGCCGGCGCGCGAACGCCCACCCGAGGGCGGTGACCACGGGGATCGCCGCGAGGCCGAGGGCGACCCGGCGCGGCGAGAACCCGGCGTCGAGCAGCGCGGCCACCCCGAGCATCGAGGCCATCATGGTGGTCACGAGCCCCGCGAGCTCGAGCGACGACACGCGCCCGAGCAGCCGGTTCGGCACGGTGAGCTGGAGGATCTGGCTCGACTGCACCCACACGGTGGACCCGCCCATGTGCGCCACCACCACCCCGAGCGCGGCGAGCCAGACGCCGGGAGACAGGGCGAAGCCGAGGTACCCGAGGGCCGCCACGGGGAACGCGCCGAGCACCGCGCCGCACAGCCCCGCGATGCTCTGTCCCATGATCCGCTGCGCGACGAACGGGCCCACCAGCGCCCCGACGCCACGCGCCGCGTAGAGGACGCCCATCGCGGCCGCCGCGGCACGCGCGTCGGCCCGGGTGAAGACACGGTCGGCGAACGCGGTGAACAGCACGACCACACCGCCGACCAGACCCCACCCCGACTTGAGGAACATCGCCGCGAGCTGCCCGGGGTGCGCGCGCAGCCAGTCGAGCGCCTCGCCGAACGAGCCCTCGGCCGGCTCCCCCTCGAGCTTCGCCGGGCGCTCCTCTCGCGCGGGCAGCGGCGGCAGGCGCGCGAGCAGCACGAACCCCACCGAGGCCAGGAACGAAGCCCCGTTGAGCAGGAGCGCCGTCTCGCGACCGAAGCTGCGCGTGACGTAGCCGCCGAGCGCCGCGCCGAGGGCCAGCATGGCGCTCCAGGTCGCGCCGCCGATCGCGTTGGCCGAGAGCAGCCCGCGGGGCTCGACGATCTGCGGGACCACCGCGCTGCGCGCCGGCTCGAAGAACGCCGTCACCGTCTCCTGCAGGAACGTGAGGGCGTAGATGAGCGCCACGTTGGCCGTGCCGTCGGCCCGGATCGCGCCGAGGTACGCGACCATGATCGCCGCCCGCAGCAGGTCGCACACGACCAGCACGCGGCCCCGCGGGAACCGGTCGGCCACCACGCCCGCGAACGGCGAGAACAGCACGTTGGGCAACAGGCGCAGCGCGAGGTACCCGCCGGCGACGTGGGCCTGACCGCCGGCGGTGGGCAGCAGCGTGAGCAGCGCGACCAGCTGGAACCAGTCACCGATCTCGCTGACCGCCTGCGCCGCCGTCAGCGCGCGGAACGAGCGGTTCTCGCGGAGGAGCGCGAGCGGGCCCATCGGCCGGTCATGCCACCGCGGCCGAGGCGAGGCGAGGCCCTCCAAAAAAAGCGAGCGGCGCCCCCTTTCGAGGAGCGCCGCATCCATCTGCCGGAGAAGTTACTTCTTCTTCTTCGGGTCGGCCTTCTTGTCGTCGTCCTTCTTGTCGTCGTCGTCGTCGGCCTTCTTCTTGTCGCCGTCGTCGTCGCCCTTCTTCTTGTCGTCGTCGTCACCGCCCTTGGGCTTGCAGTCCGGGTCCTTGTTGGGCTCGATGGTGACGTTGTAGCCCGCGCCGCCCTTGATCTTGTTCAAGTGGCCGGGGTCCATGTCGGTGATGTTGAACTTGTAGGTGCCCTTGGCGACGCAGGCGAGCACCTCGATGCCAGTGGAGTCGCCCTTCTCGCTGCCGAGGACCGAGCCCTTGCTGTCCTTGAGGGTGATCTTCGGCCAGAGACGCATCGCGAGGCTCTTGCCGGTCGCGTTGACGGTGATCTTGTACGAGCCGCCCTTGCTGACGGTCCAGGTGTGGTCCTGGCCCTTGGGCTCGTAGACGCGCTGGCCGTTGCAGACCGAGGCGTCCTTGAACTCGCAGGGCTTCGAGGCCTCGGGCGGGTCGGCGAAGATGGCGAGGCCGCCGCCGCTGAGCAGCGAGACGCCGCCGAAGACGAAGCCGAGGATCGAGTTGCGCTTGGTGCTGCCGATGAGGGAGTCGCGGCCCTTGGTCGACATCATGATTTTGCCGAGCATGCCGTCGCGCTTGGTGATGGTGCCGCCGGCGAGCTTGCCGAGCACGAACAGCGCGCCGTCGGCCGGGATGATCTTCTCGGTGACGGTGACGCCCTTGGTGTACTCCTCGCCCGACGAGTGCGGGACGTGGACGTGGTACTGCCCGAAGTAGACATCGCCCCACGCGCCCTGGGTCTGCTCGAAGGACTTGGTCAGGTCGCAGTCGACCTTCTCGCGCGCATCGACACCGACGGGGCCCGAGCCGTCGTCGACCTGGAAGACGCTGCCGTTCTCGGTCGTGGAGATGGTGCTGCTCCCGCTCTGGGTCTTGTGGCCGTCCTCGGTGGCGACGGTCTTCTCCCACTTACGCTCGGCCTTGATCTCGTAGTAGAGGCACGGCTTGCCCGAGCACGGCGCGAGGATCGGCTGCGGGGCCACGACGCGGCCCTCGGTGCTGACCAAGCCCTCGGCGTCCCCCGCCTGCGGGTTGCTGGCGATCTCGCCCGTCTTCTTGAAGGGCGCCGCGAGGATCCGCTTCATCTTCGCACGCTGCATGAAGCCCACGATGACGAGAACGACCGCCACGGCGAGCAGGAAGAAACCGAGGTACTGCATGAGCTGTCTCCAGAAACGGGAAGGATGGACGCACCACCCGACAAACGGGGGCCACGAGGTGAACACGGGTGACCGCAGCTCTCAACCCCTTTGTGGGAGAACGAGGCCGGACGGAACCTGCATGGAGGAAGACGAGGGTGGGTCGGGTTTGTCGCGCAGAAATCTTTGGCGTGCGCCCACGACGCGGTGAGCTCGTCGCGCCGGGACCTGACGTCCAGGCAACTCCCCTCGCTTCGGGGCGCCGCGAGGGGTGAGGGAGGCGAAGGGCCACCCCCCGCAGTCCGGGCATGATCGCGCGCAGGGTGCGTGCCGTTCCAGGCGGAATCGCCGACCACACCCCCGTTCCCGCCACAAACGTTCCAAGATGCACTGCACACGCGCCGACGCTTCGTGGCACCAGGTTTGCTCGACAGGGGTCATGGTGTAGCGATGAACGCCTCTCCGCACGACGCCCACGTCCTTCGCGAGCTCGCCAGCGCGCTCGGGACGGCGATCGCCGACGCGCGGGGAGGAGACGTCCAGCGGGCCAAGGTCGCCCGCGATCTCGCCATCGAGCTGCGCGACCACGCGCGCACGGCGGGTCTCGAGCTGCTCGCCTCCCACGCGAGTCGGCTCTTCGCCCTCCTCGCGACGCCACCCGCCCGGTGGGGCGTCGCGGTGGACGAGGTGCTCGCGGGCGCATCCTACGAGGCCGAACGCACCAAGCTCCGGCCGAGCAGCTACGGCCTGCCCGCCACCCTGCTCGCCGGCCGCATCCTCGTGGTCGACCCCGACCCGACCACCCGCACGACCACGGCCGACGCCATCCGCGCGAACCTGGTCGAGGCGGTCTCCACGGGCTCGATCGAGGAGGCCTTGCACGAGGGCCTGCGCCGCCACCCCGACGCGCTGATCGTCGACGCCGAGCTCGAGGGCATCGAGCGACTCCACGCCGCGCTCGGCAAGCCGCCGTTCGCCATGCTGGGGCGCGACGGCCAGGCGAGCCACCGGGCCGCGGCGGCCAAGCAGGGCGCCTCGCTCTACGTGGAGCGCCCGATCGACACCGAGGAGCTCTCGGTCACCGTGCGGCGGCTCCTCGACCGCGCGCGCACGCCGCGACCGAAGGTGCTGCTGGTCGACGACAGCCCGCGCCGGCTGGTCGAGCTCTCGCGACTGCTCGACGGCGAGGGCATGACCGTCCAGACCCTCGCCGATCCGACCCGCGTGCTCGAGGTCCTCGACGAGATCCGCCCCGACCTCGTGCTCACCGCGGGGCAGATGGAGCGCCTCGACGGCTGGGAGCTCTGTCAGGTGCTGCGCACCGCGCCGGAGTGGCAGGATCTGCCGCTCGTGTTCCTGGGGGACGCCGAGGACGCCGAGAGCCGCGCGGCCGCGTTCCGCGTGGGCGCCGACGACTTCATCGCGCGGGCGAGCGACGTGAGGGAGCTCACCGCGCGCCTCCTCGGGCGGATCGAGCGCACGCGCTTGCTCCGCGACCGCGGCGACCGGGACTTCCTCACGGGCCTCCTGCGCCGCAGCGCGTTCCTCAACGGCTTCTCGTCGCTGCTCAACCAGGCGCGCCGCCGCGGCCGACCGCTCGCGCTCGCCATCCTCGATCTCGATCACTTCAAGCAGGTGAACGATCGCTTCGGGCACCTCGCGGGCGACCGGGTGCTGGTCGCCGTCGGCAAGCTGCTCGCCGACCACCTGCGCGGCGAGGACCTGCGCGGACGGTGGGGTGGAGAGGAGATCGTCATCGCGTTCCCGGAGTCCACGCGCGAGACCGCCGCGCCCGCCGTGCGCCGCATGCTCGACGACATGGCCAAGCTCGCGATCGAGGACGACGGCGACGTCTTCCACGTCACGTTCTCGGCCGGCGTGGCGAGCTTCCCCGACGACGGGCCGCAGCCGATGGACCTGTTCGCGACGGCCGACCGTCGCCTCTACCTCGCGAAGCGCCTCGGGCGCGCGCGCGTGCTGAGCGAGGGATGAACCATGGCCGCCCTCGCCTCCCCGCTGTTCGACAAGGAGCCCCGGAAGCGCATCCTGGTGGTCGACGACGACGAGCCGACCGCACGGATGCTCGGCCACTTCTTGCACGGCTACGAAGTCGACCTCGCCAGCAACGGCCTCGAGGGGATCGACAAGGCGATCGCCCACCGGCCCGATCTGATCCTCACCGACGTGTGGATGCCGGAGCTCGACGGGATCGAGATGGTGCGCGAGCTGCATCGAGACCCGGGCCTCGCGCACCTGCCGGTGATCTTCGTCTCGGCCGCCGGCGACGCCCAGCACGTGGCGGCGGCGATCTCGGTCGGCGCGCGCCACTTCCTCGCCAAGCCGATCGACGTGAAGAAGCTGCTCGGCCTGGTGCGCAAGGCGCTCGGCACGCCCGGATAGGGGTCAGCCGGCGTCGGGCGGAGGGAGGCCGTAGGCGGGCGCGGGGCCGCCGGAGTCGGTCGCGCCGTCCGCGTCGGTGCCGACGTCGGTCTTGCCGCTGTCGAGCGCGCCGCCCGTGTCCCCGCTGCCGGTGTCGCCCGTGTCTCCCGTGCCCGTGTCCGCCGGCGCGCCGTAGGCCGGCGCGGGGTTGCCCGTGTCGAGGGCGGCGTCCGCCGTGGAGTCGGCCGTGCCGGTGTCGGTGCCCGACGAGGTGCCGTCGCTGCTGCTGCAGCCGAGCACGATGGCGGACGCGCCGAGCGCGACGAGCGCGCGACGGGGGAGCCGCTGGGCCACGACCCGCGGCGTCGGCGCCGAAGCACCGGGCGCTGCAGCGCCGCAGAAAGGACAAGCACCCGCGTCGACCTGCACGTGCCGACGACAACCCGGACAAGGTGTGAAGAAGGACATTTGGTCACTGTATCCGATAACCTGACCCGATGCCGCTCGGCCTCTGGATCCTGTGCGCAGTGGTGGGGGCCTTGCTGATCCTGGCGGTGCACGACCGCCTGCAGAAGCGGCACGCGATCATCCGCAACTTCCCGATCGTCGGGCGCTTCCGGTACTGGTTCGAGGCGCTCGGCGGCCCGCTGCGTCAGTACATCGTGACCGGCAACGACGAGGAGCGGCCGTTCTCCCGCGACCAGCGCCGCTGGATCTACGCGTCGGCGAAGAAGGAGAACAACTACTTCGGCTTCGGCACCGACAACGATCTCGAGCAGACCCCGGGCTACATCGTCATCCGGCACGCCGCGTTCCCCGTCAACGGCGCAACCCCCGGCACTCCCGAGTACGACCCGGAGTACCGCTGCCCGCCGGCGAAGATCCTCGGTGGGCACCGCGACCGCCGGAAGGCCTTTCGCCCGAGCTCGATCGTGAACACCTCCGCCATGAGCTACGGCTCGCTCTCGAGCGCCGCCGTCGAGGCGATCAACCGCGGGGTGGCGATCGCCGGAGCGATGCAGAACACCGGCGAGGGCGGCATCTCCGACTTCCACCGGAAGGGTGGCGATCTGATCTGGCAGCTCGGCACCGGCTACTTCGGCTGCCGCGACCCGCAAGGGCGCTTCTCGCTCGAGCGCTTCCTCGAGACCGTGGCCAGCGCCAAGGTGCGCGCCATCGAGATCAAGCTCTCGCAGGGCGCGAAGCCCGGCCTCGGAGGGCTCCTGCCGGCCGCGAAGGTCACCCCCGAGATCGCGCGCATCCGGCTCATCCCGCTCGGCAAGGACTGCGCGAGCCCCGCGGGCCACACCGCGTTCTCCGACGTGAGCAGCATGCTCGACTTCATCGAGAAGCTCGCCGACGCGACCGGGCTGCCGGTGGGCATCAAGTCCGCCGTCGGCGAGATGGGCTTCTGGCACGAGCTCGCGAAGGCCATCGAGCAGACCGGACGCGCGCCCGATTTCGTCACCATCGACGGTGGCGAGGGCGGCACCGGCGCCGCCCCCCTCGTGTTCAGCGACCACGTGGCCCTCCCGTTCAAGCTCGGCTTCGCCAGCGTCTACCGCGCCTTCGCGGAGCGCGGCGTGCACGAGAAGGTGGTGTTCATCGGTTCGGGCAAGCTCGGGTTCCCGGAGAGCGGCCTGCTCGCCCTGGCCCTCGGGTGCGACATGCTCAACGTGGCCCGGGAGGCGATGCTCTCCATCGGGTGCATCCAGGCCCAGCAGTGCCACACCGGGCACTGTCCCACCGGCGTCGCGACCCAGACGCCCTGGCTCGTCGGCGGGCTCGATCCGACCATGAAATCGGCGCGGCTCGCCAACTACCTGCTCACGCTGCGCAAGGAGCTGCTCTCGCTCGCCCACGCGTGCGGCGAGCTGCACCCCGGGCTCGTCCCGCTCGATCGCATCGACGTTCTCGACGGGCTCACGACACGCCCGGCTCGGGCGGTGTTCGGGTACGAGCCCGAGTGGGGGCTCCCCGAGCCCGGCGACCAGGAGGCGATCCGCGCCCTCATGCGCGCGCCGCCCCCCGCGAGCCGGGCCGGGGCTCACTGATACTTGAACGCGACCGGATCGAAGGAGAGCTCCTTGCTCCCCTTGCCCTCCTCCTCGATCACCACACCACCGTCGTCGAACCGCACGAGCGCCTTGGGGTCGATGAGCTTGCCCGACGTCTGCGTGTAGGCGAAGTCGTCCTTCACCTCGAGGATCTGCTCGGGCTTGCCGCGCGCCAGCGTGAGCACAGTGGTGGTGACGGTGCCGGCGTGGCCGTCGCACGCGGTGATGGCCTCGCTGTCGACGACGGTGTCGTCGTACGCCTTGTCGTGCACGTGCTCCGCGTGCACCTCGATGGTGGCGAGGTAGCTGCAGGTCTCGAGCAGGAAGCGCCGCCCCGCGACCACCCTGCCCTGGTCGATCCACGCGACGTAGAGCGCGACCACCCGCTTGGTCGGGCCGTCCTCGCCCTCGAGCCGCAGGTGCGCGATGGCCTCGAGCGACGGGTCGGCGTCGAGCTGGCGCGAGATCACCCCCTGGGCCTTGACCGTGCGGCCCTTGCCGGGGAACGACTTGGGGTCGACGCCGAGCTGCCCGAGGGCGGCGGTCACCTTCGCGTCGGCGCCATCGAGCCCGACCAGCGAGGCGAGGGTCGCGGTGAGCGCGACGCCGAGCGGGTCGGGCTTCTCGACGCTCGCCACCGCGGGAGCGCTCGACGGCAC
>CAZUZY010000237.1:0-13356 GCA_964624885.1 uncultured Polyangiales bacterium
GGGGCGCGCCGTGCGCCGACGAGCACGTCGGTCACGGCGAGGTGCTGCGCCTCGGTTCGTTGACCATCACCGCCCTCGCGACGCCAGGCCATACCGACGACAGCCTGAGCTACGCGGTCGAGGGCCACGTGTTCACCGGCGACGCGCTGCTCGTGCGCGGGACCGGCCGCACCGACTTCCAGAACGGTGACCCGCGGGCGCTCCATCGCTCGATCACCGAGGTGCTGTTCAGCCTCCCCGACGACACGATCGTCCATCCGGGGCACGACTACCGGGGCTTCACGTGCACCACGATCGGCGAGGAGCGCCGGCACAACCCCCGCGTGGCCGGCAAGACCGAGGCCGAGTTCGTGGCCCTGCTCGAGGGGCTCGATCTCCCGCCGCCGAAGCGTCTCGCCGAGGCCGTCCCGCGCAACCGCGCCTGCGGCGTCGAGGCCTGAGATGGGCGTCCCGTTCCGGGTCATCCTCGTGCCCACCGACTTCTCGGCGTGCTCGGACGGGGCGCTCGCGCTCGCCGCCGACCTCGCCCGCCACCACGGCGCCCGCATCGTGCTCCTGCACGCGTCCGACGTCGGTGGCGGGATCGACCTCGAGACCCCGATCCAGCCGGAGGGTGCGCGAGCGCCGCTGGCCATGGGCGCGTTCGTGCGCAGCTCGGCCGCGGTCGAGCTCGCGGCGGAGGCCCGTCGCGCCGGGGTGACCGACCTCGTCGAGCTCCGCGTCGAGATCGGGCGCCCCGCGGAGTGCATCGTGGCCGTGGCGCGGGCGGTCGGCGCCGACGTCATCGTGATGGGCACGCACGGCCGGACCGGCCTCGTCCACCTGCTGGTCGGCAGCGTGACCGAGCGCGTGGTCCGCACGGCGACCGTCCCGGTCCTCACGGTGCGGCCCCGCTGCGCCGACGACGCCGATCACCGCACCGCCGCCGAGCGGCTGCTCGAAGACGAAACCACTGGCTAGCGAGGTCTCTTCCATGTTCGCGCTGTTCGCGCCCGCCCTCGGCGGCGGAGCGCTCATCGGTCTGTCTGCATCGTTGTTCCTCCTCACCCACGGCAAGGTTGCCGGCGTCAGCGGCCTCTACGGCGGCCTGCTGCAGCCGGCCGCGAGCGGCCACGCCGAGCGGATCGCCTTCGTGGCCGGCCTCCTCGCCGCGGGGCTCGTGCTGCTCCGGCTCCACCCGGTGGCGTTCGCGGCCAGCGAGCGCCCCACCGCGGCGATCCTGATCGCCGGTCTGCTCGTCGGCGTCGGCACCCGCCTCGGCAACGGCTGCACGAGCGGCCACGGCGTGTGCGGCATCAGCCGCTTCTCGATCCGGTCGATCGTCGCCACCGTGACGTTCCTCGGCGCCGGGGCGCTCACCGTGTTCTTCACCCGCCACGTCCTCGGGGTGCTGCGATGAGCCGCGCCGTCAGAAGCGCTGGCGCCGCAGGCCTCGCGGGCCTCCTGTTCGGACTCGGCCTCGGCGTCGCGGGCATGACCCAGCCGGCCAAGGTCGTCTCGTTCCTCGACCTGTTCGGCGCGTGGGATCCCAGTCTCGCGTTCGTGATGGCCGGCGCGATCGCCGTGCACGCGATCGCCTACCGACTCGTCCGCCGCCGAGCCCACCCGCTGTTCGACGCGCGCTTCCACCTGCCGACCCGCACCGACCTCGACCGACGCCTGCTGGTCGGCGCGGCGTTGTTCGGGATCGGCTGGGGCATCGGCGGCTACTGCCCGGGGCCCGGTCTGGTCTCGCTCGTGACCCTCGGCTCGAACGCGCTCGTGTTCGTGCTCGCGATGACGACGGGCATGCTGCTCCAGCATGCGTTCGGGGGGAGCCCGTCGTCGCCACGACGCGGCTCCGAGCCGACCGCGCCTGCGACGACCGCGCCGTAGTATGACGTGGCGATGGCCAAGCGACCCCGCGACGAAGCCGCGCTGGTCGGCGCCGCGCTCGGGGAGCTGAGCGGTGCCGCGCTCGTGCTCGATCGCGACCTGCGCATCGTCCTCGCGACCCCCGCCGTCGAGGCGCTGCTCGGCTTCCCGCTCGCGATCGGCGAGAGCGCGACCCGCGCCCTCTGTGGCGCCGGCGTGAAGCGACCGCTGGCCGAGGCCCTCTCCGCCGGCACCCCCGTGCGCACCACCCTCGCGAACCCTGGCCGCCCGGGCCGGCTGCTCTCGGCCCAGGGGCTGCCTCTCGGAGCGCGCGGCCAGCGCGACGGCTCGCTGGTCCTGCTCACCGAGATCTCCGCGGCCGAGGCCGAGGGCGCCGTGCTCTACCACGGCATGTGGACCCAGGAGCGGTCCATGAAGGAGGTGTTCCGCGTCGTCTCGCGGGTCGCCGTGGAGGACGTCGCGGTGCTCGTCCGCGGCGAGACCGGCGTCGGCAAGGAGCTCGTCGCGCAGGCCATCCACGCGCTCTCCCCCCGCCACCGCGGCCCCTTCCGCGCGATCAACTGCGCCGCGTTGCCCGCCAACCTGCTCGAGAGCGAGCTGTTCGGCCACACCCGCGGCGCCTTCACCGGCGCCGTGAAGGACGCCCCCGGCCACTTCCAGCTCGCGAGCGGAGGCACGCTGTTCCTCGACGAGGTCGCCGAGCTCTCCCTCGAGCTCCAGGCCAAGCTGCTGCGCGTCCTCGAGACCCGGACCGTCCTGCCCGTGGGTGGGCGTCACCCGTTGCCGGTCGACGTGCGCGTCGTCTCCGCCACCCACCGCCCGCTGCGCAAGGAGGTGGAGGCGGGGCGGTTCCGCGCCGACCTCATGTACCGGCTCCGGGTGATCCCGGTGTTCCTCCCCCCGCTCCGCGAGCGCCCCGGCGACGTGCGGCTCCTGACCGAGAAGCTGGTGGAGCAGATGAACGAGAGCCACCGGCGGAAGATCGAGACCATCGCCCCCTCCGCGCTCGACGCGCTCGAGGCGTGGGAGTTCCCGGGCAACGTCCGTGAGCTCAAGAACGTGCTGGCCTACGCCTACGCGATCGGCGAGGGCCCGATCCTCTCCGCGTCCGACCTGCCTCCCGAGCTGTTCGAGCACGGCCACGCGCCCACGGCGCCCCCCGCCGACGCCGGGCTCACCGGTGAGGCCCGCCGGATCGCCCGGGTGCTCGAGCGGGTGGGCGGCAACCGCGAGCGCGCCGCCAAGGTGCTCGGCTGGAGCCGCGTCACGCTGTGGCGGCGCATGCGCGCCCTCGGCCTCGTCACCGCTTGAGCGTCAAGGCTTGCCCGTCTCCTTCGCGCTCGTGACGATCGCCTGGTATTTCACGGCGTCGAGGTGCTTCGGGACGTAGGTCACGCCGACGTCGAGCAACCGTGCGTGGAACGTGCGCAGGTGGTTGCGCGAGCCGCGCTGCAGCTGCTCGTAGACGCTGGTCGCGTCGGCGTGGGTGCTTCCGGCCAGGGCCACGTCGAGGTCGGCGATGTCGAGCTCCTCGATCTCGGCGCCGACGGTGAGCGCGTCGGTGGACGAGGCCGCCGCCTTCGCCACCAGCGCGTCGTGCAGCGACTGCAGGTCGGGGTCGAGGAACTGCCCGGCGGCCTTGCCCTGTGCCGGATCGGCGAGCCCGTAGGCGGCGACCAGCGCGCCCATCTGGTCGAAGTGCTGCTGCTCGCTGGCCTCGATGTTGGCGAAGGTCGCGTCGGCGTGCAGCCGCGCGTAGACGTCGCGGGCGAGCTTCTCCTCTTCGCGCAGGTGCAGCATCGCCTTGGCCTCGCTCGAGGCCGGGGCCAGCACGCCGCCGACGATCTCGTTGCCACGCGTGGAGTCCGAGCCGCAGGCGCTCAGCGCGCCGAGCGCGGCGACCAACAGGAGAGTCTTGACGGGGACCATGGGTCACCTCCTGTCAGTCGGAGCCACGGCCGCGCGTCGTGGGTTCGAGCGTCACCCGGTGACGACGTCGAATCCGCCCTCGGCCATCATGCTGGACCAACCACCCGTCACGTTGGCGACGTCGGTGAAGCCCTCGGCCTCGAGGATGCGCATCGCGAGGTGGCCGCGGAAGCCACCCTTGCAGTGCACGGCGATGCGGCGATCCCTCGGCAGCAACGCGAGGCGTGCACGCAGCTCGTCCACCGGCACGTTGGTCGCCTGGCGCAGGTGCCCCCGCGCGAACTCCGCGTGGCTCCGCACGTCGAGGACCCACGGCGGACTCCCGCCCCCGAGCTCGCGCTGGAGCTGCGCGGCCGTGATGAGCGGGCTGAACCCCGAGACGTCGTTGAGCCCCACGAACGCCACGAGGTTCACCGGGTCGTTGGCCGACGAGTACGGTGGCGCATAGGCGAGGTCGATCTCGGCGAGGTCGTGCAGGGTGAGCTTGCCTTGCAGCGCGGTCGCGAGCACGTCGATGCGCTTGTCCACGCCGGCGTGACCGAAGGCCTCCGCGCCGAGGAGGCGCGCGGTCTTCTTGTCGTAGACGATCTTGAGGGCCATCTCCTTGCCGCCAGGGAAATAGCCCGCGTGGTGGTCCTTGTGGATCACCGCGACGCCGATGCTCCAGCCCAGCGACTCGCCCATCTCGCGCGCGGCGCGCTCGGTGAGGCCGGTCATGGCGGCCGTGGCCTCGAAGACCTTCACCACGCTCGTGCCGAGGGCGCCGTCGTAGTGCATCTTCGCGCCGAGCGCGTTCGACGCCGCGATGCGACCCTGCCGGTTGGCCGGGCCCGCGAGCGGGATGCGGATGTGGCGACCCGAGATCTTCTGCACCACCTCGACCATGTCGCCCGCGGCCCACACGTGGGGGTCGGACGTGCGGAGGAACTCGTCGACGACGAGGCCGCCGGACGGGCCGATCTCGAGGCCGGCCTGCTTGGCGAGCGCGAGCTCGGGCTTCACGCCGACCGAGAACAGCACCAGATCGGCGGGGATCTGGCGGCCGTCCGCCAGGGTGACGATCTTGCGCCCCTCGGCGTCGACCCCCACCGCCGACACGCCGATGCCAGTCACGACCCGCACGCCGTTGGCCTCGAGCTCCTGCGCGATGAGAGCGCCGAACTCGCGGTCCATCATCGACATCACGGTGGGCATCAGCTCGACGACCGTCGTCGCGATGCCGCGGTGCTTGAAGGCCTCGGCCATCTCGAGGCCGATGAACCCTCCACCGACCACGACCGCGCTCTTCGGCTGCCGGTCGACGATGTACCCGTCGAGGCGATCCATGTCGGGCACGGTCCACAGCTTGAACACGTGCTCGGCGTCGGCGCCCGGCAGCGGCGGCATGATGGGGGTGCCCCCCTGCGCGAGCACGAGCGCGTCGTAGGGCACGAACGTCTCGCCGTCGGGGCCGCGCGCCCGGACCCGCCGCCCGGCGAGGTCGATCTCGAGCGCCTCGGTGCGCAAGCGCACGTCGACCCGGTAGCGGGTGTCGAAGCCCTCCGGGGTCTGGAGGAGCAGCTTCGACCGCTGGTCGATGTCCCGACCGATGAAGTACGGGAGGCCGCAGTTGGCGTACGACACGTACGGGCCCCGCTCGAGGACGGTGATCTCCGCGTCTTCTCGCACGCGCCGCGCGCGGGCCGCGGCGGTCGCGCCGCCCGCCACGCCGCCGATGATCAGGAGCTTGAAGGCCATGGTCTTGCCGGTGAGAGCCACCGCGGGCGGGCGAGGGTTCGCCCAGAACCGTGCGCCCCCGCGGCAGGCTCTCACCACCGAGGAACACGATGCAAGCCCCCGAACGCGGAGAACCGGCCCCGAAGAACCCTCCCCGGCGCCGCGCCTCGCGGCACCTCGGCTGGCTCAAGCTCCTGCCCATCCTGCTCGTCGTGGGCCTCCTGGTCCGCCATCGGCTCACGTCTCCGTTGCTGGTCACCAAGTACGTGGTCGACCGCGGCGACGTGGTCCGGGAGGTCTTCGGGCGCGCGACGATCGAGAGCCGCCGCGAGGTGCAGCTCGGGTTCGACCTGGTCGGTCGGATCAGCGACGTGCTCGTCGACGAGGGAGACCGGGTGAAGCTCGGGCAGGTCGTCGCGCACCTCGCGCCCGACCAGCTGAACGCCGAGGCCACGGCGGCGGCGACCGGCGTCGGCCTCGCCAAGGCCGCGATCGCGCGCCTGGCCGCCGACGAGCGCAAGGCGGTGGCCAACCTCGCCTTCGTGAAGCAGGACGCGGCGCGCATCCGCGCGCTGGCCGCCGCGGGGAGCGTCAGCGGGCGCGACCTCGACCTGGCGGAGCAACAGCTCTCCCTGGCCCAGGCCGATCTCGACCGCGTCCACGCGGCGCAGGGCGAGGCGCAGAAGCAGATCGCGGTCGCCAGCGGGGCGACCGACACCAAGCTCGCCACGGTCACGCGCGCGGTCCTGGTCAGCCCCTTCGACGGCGTGGTGATCCGCCGCTTCAAGGACCCGGGGGACACCGTGGTGGTCGGCAGCACGGTCCTGCGCATCGTGGCGGTCGATCGGCTCTGGGCGCGCGCGGCGGTCGACGAGTCCAGCCTCGGGGATCTGCGGGAGCGCCTGCCCGCGGAGATCGCGCTGCTGGGCGAGCCCGGAAAGCCGCTGTCGGGGCTGGTCGACCGGATCGGACGCGAGGTGGATCGACAGACCCACGAGGTCCTCGTGGACGTGCTGCTCGCGGAGCTCCCGGCGCGGCTCGCCATCGGCCGGCGGGCCGACGTCCGCATCGCCGTCGAGCGCCGGACCAACGTGACCCGCATCCCGCTCGCCGTGGTGCGGAGCGAGGGGGCGACGCGCTTCGTCTTCGTCGACCGCGGCGGGCGCATCGGTCGGGTGAACGTGCAGCTCGGGGCGGTCGGCGCGGAGCTGGTCGAGGTCACGGCGGGTCTCACGCCCGGTGAAGCCGTCCTCGATGCCGTGGTGCCGGGCGGGGTGCTCGCCGTCGGGCGTCGCTGGACCACCGCGCCATGAACCTCGCGCTGCACGACGTCCGCCGCCACCTCGGGCGCTTCGTGGCGACCAGCGTGGTCATCGGCCTCCTGTTCACGGTCGTCCTCGCGATGGCGGGCATCTACCAGGGGCTCGTCGACGACGGCACCGTGCTCCTCCAGCGCATGCACGCCGACCTCTGGGTGGTCCAGCGCGGCACGCGAGGTCCGTTCGCCGACCCGTCGCGGCTCGCGCCCACCCTCGAAGCCCGCGTGGCCGCCGTCCCCGGGGTCCTCTCGGCGCGCGCGTTCACGAGCCAGATCCTGCAGCGTGAGCACCGCGGCCGCGCGCTCCGGTTCGCGCTCGTCGGGCTCGCCTACCCCGACGATCGCGGCGAGGGCCTCGGGATCCTGCAAGGGCGCGCCATCGGCCAGGGTCACGGCGAGCTCGTGGCGGACGCCTCGCTCGGCGTCGCCATCGGCGAGGTGATCCGCCTCGGTCGCGACGACTACACGGTGGTCGGGATCACCACGCAGCTGCTCGGCTCGGGCGGCGACGCCGTGCTCGTGGCGACGGTCAACGACACCCAGCGCATCGCCAACGACGACTCTTCGGACGCGCTGGTCGCCGAGCGCGACCGCCGGCTCGCGCGGCTCCGGGAGACGGATCTCGGTCGGACCCAGCCGGCCCTCGAGGAGCTGCTGGTCGATCCCCGCTGGAACGTCCCCGCGCTGCCCCTCCCGCCCATCCACGCGGTGCTCGTGCGGGTCGCGCCGGCGCGCCTCGCCGAGGTGCGGGCGGCGCTCGCGCGCTGGAGCGACGTCAGCGTGTTCAGCCAGGCCGAAGAGGAGCAGCTGGTCTTGCAGGGGATGGTCCAGAAGGCGCGCATGCAGCTCGGGTTGTTCGCCGTGATCCTCACCATCACCTCTTCGCTGCTCCTCGCGGCGGTGCTCTACAACCTCACCCTCGAGAAGGCGCACGACATCGCCGTCCTCAAGCTCCTCGGCGCGCGCGCCCCGCGGCTGATCGGCCTGGTCCTCCAGCAGGCCTGGGCCATGGCGATCCTCGGGTACGGCATCGCGCTCGCGATCGGCAACGCCGCGTTCCCCCACTTCCCGCGCCGGGTCGTGCTGACCGAGACGAGCGTGCTCGGCATGGGGATCCTCCTGTTCACGGTGAGCACCCTCGCGAGCATCGCCGGGGTCGTCTACGCGCTGCGGGTGGACCCCGGGAAGGTGCTGGAGGGCTGACATGGAGGCGCTGCGCGCAGAGCACCTCGACAAGCGCTACGGCGCCGACGAGACGGAGGTGTGGGCCCTGCGGGACGTCGGCCTCGTGCTGCGGGCCGGTGAGATCGTCGCGCTGCTCGGACCGAGCGGAGCGGGGAAATCGACGCTGATCAAGGTGCTCGGCCTCGTGACCCGCGCCGACCACGGCGATCTGTGGATGAACGGCGAGCGGATCCTCGACGACGGCGCGCCGGTGGCCGACGTCGGGGAGCTACGCCGGTCCCATCTCGGGTTCGTGTTCCAGAAGGCCAACCTCATCCCGTTCCTGTCCGCGCGGCAGAACGTGGAGATCGCGTGCGAGATCGGCGAACGCTTCGCCCCCCGCGCGCGGGCGAGCGAGCTGCTCGACTACCTCGGCGTGGGGCACCGTGGCGACGCGTTCCCCGACACCCTCAGTGGCGGTGAGCAGCAACGCGTCGCCATCGCCCGCGCGCTCGCGAACGCCCCCTCCCTCATCCTCGCCGACGAGCCCACGGCGGCGCTCGACAAGGAGCGGGGCCGCGCGGTGATGGAGCTCCTCCGCCGGGTGGCCCACGAGCAAGGGACGGCGGTGATGGTGGTCACCCACGACCACCGGTCGCTCGACGTGTTCGACGCCACCTACGAGATGGAGGACGGGCGGCTCTCGATGCCGCCTCGGTCGTGACTCACGGCGCGACCACGCAGTGCTTGGACTTCGGGTCGCAGACGGCCTTCGGCGGCGCGGGTGGCGACTTGCACTGCGCGCACTTGGTCTTGCCGCACACCTCGGCGGCGTAGGTCGCCACCGCGTCCTTGCGCAGCGCGATGAACGCGCCCCCGGGACCACACGCGCCGCAGCAGTCCGGCGCGCGCGCCACGCACTCGTCGTCCGTGGTGCAGGCCGTGCTCGCGTCGACCGCCAGGTCCACCGTCGTGCACCGCCCCGCGCGGCACGCGGCGTGGAGGTTCGGGTTCTCGCCGCCCTCGCATTTCGGACACTTCGGCGTCGCGGTGCCGCAGAGCTTCTCGGAGAGCGCGGTCGCGAAGGGCACGCCGATCGCGACGACCCCGCACGCTTGCGGCATCGTGCAGGGCGCGCAGCAGGTGCGGTGCGCGAGGACACACGTGCTCGGCGCCACGCACGACTTCCACTGGGCGGGAGACCCGGCCGGGAGCTCGTCGTCGCAGGCGATCGGGCTGACCGAGGCGCTCGGCGTGGCGCTGGGGACCGACCCGGAGCTCGGGGGCGGTGCGGTGGCCGACGGCGGAGACGCCGACGGTGAGACCGAGCCCGCGGCCCCCGGCTTCTGCTCGCCGGGGTGCGCCGGCGCCGGACAGCCCGCCATCGCGACCGCGCACCCGAGGAGGAACGACCGCATGCGCGCTCCGATCAGCGCACGTAGATCTCGAGCCACGGCGCGGTGCCCCCGCCGTAGCCGGTGGCGATCGGCAGGCCGTAGCCGTCGCCCTTGCCCTCGATGCGCAGGCCCCAGGCCTTGATCTTCCCCTTCTGGGGTTTGGCGAGCTCGGACGCCCACGCCGTCACGTCGATGCGAATCGGCGCGCCGCCGCGGGTCGGCACCGCGGCGCGCAGCAGCGGCTCCGAGGCGGGTGGGCTCGCCCACGAGGTGCGCAGGCCGTCGGCCACCGACCACGGCTCGGTCACCCGCTCGGCGAGGAGCGTGATGGGGTCGGGCCCTGCGAGCGCCCCCTTGGCCCGCTCGAGCACGAGGTAGGCCTTGATCGGCTCGGCGAGGGTGGGCGGCGGGTCGAACCGCACGAGGATCCGGGTGCGGGGCCCCTCGCCCGCGCCGAGCACGGCGACCGCCGGCGGCGCGTCGTCGTCGTGCGAAGACGAGACGAACGCCAGCGCAGCGGGCTCGAGCACGAGGCGGTGCGCGGTCTGCGGCACCGGGCCGGTCTGGGGCAGCGGCGCCGGCGCAGCCGAGCACCCGAGCGTCGCAAGGCACCCGAGACCCGCGGCGGCCGCGCCGAACACACCCCCGAGCGAGCGCATGCGTGATCCTTATCCCGAGGCGGGGCGCGGCGGAAGGGAGGCGTAGAGCTCGCCGGCGCGCGCCTCGCAGGCGTCCCAGTCCACGTTGCGGCGCGAGACGACGTTGTAGTCGGGCCGGGCGATGCGCTCGAGGGGCAGCCCGAACTCGGGCGCCAGCAGCCGCTCGAGCAGCATGACGGTGACCTCCTCGTTGTCGCCGGTCGGGTCGTCGACCTCGCGACCGGCAGGGCCGAGACCGTAGTTCGGCTTGGTGCGACGGGCGCGCGGCGCGCACCACCAGTGACACACCTCGTGGAGCAGCTTCTCGGTGTCGCACCCGTGGTCGAAGGCGACGTAGAACGCGCGGCCGTCGTAGCCGACCGGCTGCGCGTGGAACGGCGCCTTGCCCTGGGCGTCACCGGACAGGTGCACCACCTTGACGCCCTTGCCGGTGGTCTTCATGACCCACGCGCGGAGCGCCGAGAACCGCGTCCCGCAGCGGCTCCCCGCGACCTCGCAGCAGGCGACTCGACCGTCCACGGCGGCGCTCTAGCGCGAGGGTCACGGTCGGCGCAAGGCGCGACCGCGACGGAGGCGACGTCCCGGTCTAGGATGGCGCCGATGCTGGCACGAAGGGGGTTCCTCAACGCTGTCGCCGCCGTCTCGCTCGCGGGCCTCACGGGCTGCGAGTCCTGCAAGAAGGCCGGGGCCGGCAAGCCGCAGGTGGCCGTATCCATATTTCCTCTATGGGATCTCGCGCGGCGCATCGGCGGCGACGCGCTCGACGTCGCGCTCGTGCTCCCGGCCGGCCGCACCGAGCACGCCTACGACCCGACCCCGAAGGAGGTGCAGAAGCTCGCGCAGGCCAAGCTGGTGGTGCGCGTCGGCCTCGACCTCGACGACTGGGCGGTGAAGATCGTCCAGGGCGCCACCGGCGCCGCGGTGACCGCGCTCGAGCTCGGGCCGAAGGCGCAGCCCCTCCCGATGGGCAAGGACCACGTCGGCGAGGACGAGGCCCACGAGGGCAAGGGCGACGACGACGACCACCACGGCGCCAACGACCCGCACTTCTGGCTCGACCCGGTGCGCACCAAGGGCGTGCTGCCCGCGATCGCCGAGGCGTTCGGCAAGCTGCTGCCCGCCGAGCAGAAGGGCTTCGACGCGCGACGCGCCGAGGTCGAGAAATCCCTCGACGCCCTGCACGCCCGCCTCGACGCCGCGCAGAAGGCGTGGACCAAGCGCTCGATCGTCACGTTCCACGGCTCGTTCGGGTACTTCGCCGCGCGCTACGGCCTCACCATCGCCGCCGTGCTGGAGCCGTTCCCTGGCAAGGAGCCCACCTCGAAGTACCTCGCCGCCGTGCTCGAGGCGATCAAGCAGTCCAAGCCCGCCGCGCTGTTCTCCGAGCCGCAGCTCGACAAGCGCCCCGCCACGGTGGTGGCCGAGCAGGCCAAGATCCCGCTGTTCGAGCTCGACCCGGTGGGTGGTGTCGGCGCGCTCGACTCCTACGAGAAGCTCCTCGACGGCAACGCCGCGGTGCTCGCCAAGGCGCTCGCGTGAACGAGGCGCCGCAAGAGGACGACTGCGACGTCCCGGAGCGCCCACCGCCCTCGTCGCTCGCGCCGTCGTCGCGGTACACGCCCCCCGACGGCGCCATGCCGAAGGTGCTCGAGGTGCGCGGGGTGAGCGTCGATCTCGGCGGCCGCCGTATCCTCGACGACGTCACGTTCTTCGTCCCGAAGGGCGAGTTCCTGTGCCTCTGCGGCCCGAACGGCGCCGGCAAGAGCACCCTGCTCAAGACCATCCTCGGCCTGATCCGGCCGGCGAGCGGCGAGGTCGTGCTCTCGGGGCGGGTGGGCTACGTCCCCCAGCGCAAGACCTTCGACCGCGATTTTCCGGCGACGGCGGTGGAGCTGATCGTCGCCAACCTGCGCGGCGGCTGGCCGGTCCGCGTCAAAGACGCCGAGCGCCAGCGCGCGAAGGAGGCCCTCGCGCGCGTGGGCGGCGAGAAGCTGCTCGACAAGAACCTCGCCGAGCTCTCGGGCGGCGAGACGCAGCGGGTGTTCCTCGCCCGAGCGTTGATCACCGACCCCGTGCTGCTCGTGCTCGACGAACCGACCGCGGGGGTCGACGTGCAGGGTCGCGCCGAGCTCATGGTGCTGCTCGAGGAGATCTCGCGCAGCGACGAGCTCGCGGCGATCCTGGTCACCCACAACCTCGCCGCGGTGTCGCGCACCGCCGAGCGCATCCTCTACCTCGACGGCCGCGTCGTCGCGTGGGGGCTCCCGGGCGAGCTCCTCGGCAAGCGGCGGTTCTCGGCGCTGTTCGGCGACGACGCGGGGGAGGAGTGATGTTCGAGCCGTTCGCCGCCGAGTTCATGCAGCGCGCGCTGGCGGCCGGGCTCATCGTCGGGGCGCTCTGCGCGCTGATCGGCGTGTTCGTGGTGCAGCGCGGCCTCTCGTTCATCGGCGATGGCCTGGCCCACGCCACGTTCGGTGGCATCGCCCTCGGGCTGCTGCTGTTCCCGAAGCAGGATCCTTCGTTCCTCGCGCTGCCGTTCACCGTGCTCGTCGCCCTCGGGATCGCCTACGTGCTGCGGCGCGGATCGCTGCGCGGCGACGTCGCGACCGGCGTGTTCTTCGCGGTGTCGTTCGCCTTCGGCGTGCTGCTGCTCGGCCTGCGTCCCAAGGGCTCGCGCCCCGTGAACGTGGAGAGCGTGCTGTTCGGCAGCATCCTTGCGGTGAGCCGGCAGGACCTCGTCACCATCGGCGTGGTCGCGCTCTTGGTGACCGCCCTGGTCGTCGGGTTCTGGTCCAAGCTCGCCTACGCCACGTTCGACCGCGAGCTCGCCGCCCTTTCCGGGGTGCCGGTGCGCTTCCTCGACTATCTCCTGCTCGCGCTCACCGCGCTCGTGACGGTCGTCGCGGTCAAGACGGTGGGCGTCGCGCTCGTGAGCGCCTTCGTGGTGATCCCGGCGGCCGCGGCGCGCTTGCTCGGCCGGCGGCTCGGCAGCGTGGCGATGATCGCCGTCGGGCTCGGCGCGGGGTGCTCGGCGGTCGGCCTCCTCCTCAGCTACCACCTCGACGTCGCGAGCGGCGCCACCATCATCCTCACGCTCGGCGCGGTGTTCGGCGGGGCGATGGCGCTGCGCCGCACGTAGTCCCACGCGAGACGTCGTCCGTGGTGGCGCGCGGGCGCGACACCTGCTTCGCTGTGCGGATGCGCCTCCTCGCCTGCGCCGCGGCGCTCCTCGTGGCCTGCGGCTCGGCCGACTCCGCCCCGCCGGACGATGCCGGCGGCGACGCGGGCAGCGACGCCG
>CAZUZY010000238.1:0-13344 GCA_964624885.1 uncultured Polyangiales bacterium
CAGGTGGCGCTGATGGTCCGCGCCATGCTGCGCCTCACCGAGCTGCCGCGGGCCGACGCGGCCGACGCGCTCGCCATCGCCATCGCGCACGTCCAGGCGGCGCCGCTCCGGAAGATCGCGGCGCTGCACGCGACGGCCCTGGCCCACGCCGGAGGGGCCCGCCCACCCGCGGTCGCTCGGCCGCGGCGACGCTGAGCGTGGTAGGCTCCGTTCGCCTCATGCGCGCGCTGCCGGTCGTCCTCGCCGCCTCTGGGTTCGCCCTGCTGGTGGTCCCTGCGTGCACCACGCGGCCGCACCCGGTCCACCTCGACCCGGCGCCGCGCGAGTTCGTGGCCTCCGACTACGACGCCATCCTCAAGCGCTGGACGCGCTCCGAGAAGCTCTACACGCTGCAGGGCGTCGACGACGCGCTCGCCTCCACGTCCACCTTCGAGTCGTGGGAGTTCCGCTGGGCCTACGTCATCCGCTACGCCGAGGACTACCGGCTCACCATCGAGCAGCGCAAGGAGCTCCTCACCGCCGCGCTCGACGACGCCAAGCAGACCCACCAGTTCTACGTCACGCTGCACGGCAACAAGTTCCAGGACGCCGATCTGCTGCGCCAGAACCCGGCCTGGGTCGCCCGCCTGGTCGACGACAAGGGGCACGTGAGCGCGCCCGAGAAGATCATCGCCATCCGCAAGCCGGGGCTGCTCGAGCGCACCTACTTCCCGTACACGAATGGCTGGCGACAGACGTTCCGTCTTCGTTTCCCCGCCAAGACCGAGACCGGCCCCAGCATCGCCGACGACGCCAACCTGGTCGTGCTCCGCTTCTCGGGGCCGCTCGGCAATCTCGAGCTGACCTGGGAACGCGCGAAGTGAGCCTCCTCGCCCTCCTGCGCGGGGGCGGCGCCACCGTCACGGACGGTCGCGAGGTGGCCCGCGAGCCGCAAAACGCTGCCTCGCGGGCCCGCTGAACGAGCAACCCCCAACGCGCTGCGAACGGTGTAGTCTGCGGCCCCCGGCACTACTCTGCCGGCGCAGTGCATTCCGCTTAGTGGGCGCAGTCGGAGAACGCGTTTTCGGAGCCACGATGAGCGAGCAGACGATCCGTCGAGCACTCGGCAAACTGCAGGACGATCCGGACGACACCGGAGCGTGGAGCGCGCTGCAGGACGCCGCGATCGACCAGGCCGACAGCGGCATGGGCAAGGATGCCTTGCTCGAGTTGCTGGCGGCTGCCCGCGCCGAGCACGGCGCGCGTCGCGAGGACGATGCGGTCGCGCGTCTCCTCGAGATCGAGGTGCTGGTTGCGGAAGGCACCCCGCGCGAGGCCGAGCTGCAAGCCGAGCTCTGCCGAGTGCTCAACGAGGTGCTCGACGACGTCAAGCGAGCGCTGCCGGCGCTGACGCAGCTCGTGAAGCTGCGCCCCGACGACGAAGCGCTCAAGAGCCGCATCGCGGCGATCGAGGACGAGCGCAAGCGCTGGCCCGAGCTCCTCAAGGAGCTCATGGAGGCCGCCGACCGCATGGAGGGCAAGCCGCAGCCGCAGGCCGCGATGCTCTACACCGCCGCGCAGACCGCCTACCGCTACGGCCTCGAGGGCAGCCCCGACGAGGTCGCCGCCACCCGTGGCGTCATCATCGAGCGCCTCGAGGAGGCCCTCGAGCTCGCGCCCGATCGCCGCGAGACCGCGCTCCTGCTCGAGCGTCTGTACCGCGCGCAGGGCGAGTGGGAGAAGGCCGCCAAGGTCCTCGCCAAGATCGCCCTCGAGGCGCCCGACAAGGAGACGCGCCTCGCCGCGTACATCCGCCTCGCCCGCGTCTCGCTGCGCAACCTCAAGGACGAGGCGCGCGCCACCCAGGCCTACGAGCGCGTGCTCGATCTGGCCCCCGGTCAGGACGAGGCCATGGGGTACCTCGTCGACCACTTCAGCAAGGCCGAGGCCTGGGACTACCTCGTCGCCGTCTACGAGGACGCCCTCAAGGCGCGCCTGCGTCCGGGCAAAGAGCTCGAGATCTTCTTCCAGATCGCCATGATCAACTGGCGGATGCGCAACCGCCCCGACGCGGCGGAGCCCTACTTCGAGAAGATGCGGCGCGCGGAGCCGGCCCACCCCGCCATGCTCTCGTTCTTCCGCGACTACCTGCCGCCCAAGAACGAGGTCGGTCGCCTCGTCCAGATCCTCACCGACGCGCAGCGCGCGATGCCCGAGGGCCCGGAGCGTCAGACCCTCGGCACCGAGCTCGCCAAGCTGAGCGAGGAGACCCAGGGCGCCGGCAAGGCCATCGAGCACTGGCGCAACGTGCTGCGCCAGGACGCGACCAACCAGGAGGCGCGCGACTCGCTGCGCCGCCTCTACTACCGCACCGAGGCGTGGCCGGCCCTCGTCGACCTCGTGCGCCAGCAGGCCGACAAGCTCCCCGCGAACGACCCGGCGCGCGTCCCGCTGCTCCGCGAGCTCATGGAGCTCCACCGCGACAAGACCAAGCAGGACACGGCGCTCGTGCCGGTCCTCAACCAGCTCATCCAGCTCGAGCCGGCCGACATCGACGCCGTGCGCGAGCAGGTGCGCGTGTTCGAGGCGCTCAACCGCCCGCGCGATCTCGTCACCGCCCAGACCCGCCTCGCCGAGCTCGAGCAGAACCCGGTGGTGAAGGCCGAGCTCTGCCGCGCCGTCGCGCGCCAGTGGCTCGAGAAGTTCAGCAACATCCAGAACGCCCTCGACGCCTACGAGAAGGTCGTCGAGCAGATCCCCGACGACGAGGAGGCGACCGCCAAGCTGCGCGAGCTGTACGGCAAGCGTCGCGCGTTCAAGCAGCTCTACGATCTGCTCGCGGGCATGCGCGCGCGCGCCGCCGGCGTGGAGCGGCGCGAGCTCACCCTCGAGATGGCCAAGCTCGCGGCCGAGCGCCTCGACCGCGGCCCCGACGCCATCGCCCTCTACTGGGAGCTCGTGGCCGAGGACCCGGGCGCGCCGGGCGTGCTCGACGCCCTCGAGAAGCAGGCGGAGCGCGACAAGGACTTCGTCGCCCTCGCCAAGGTGATCTCGCACCGCGTGGATCAGGCCGGCGACGACGACTCCAAGATCAAGCTGCTCGAGAAGCTCGGCTCGATCTACGAGTCGCGCGTCAAGGATCCGCAGAAGACCATCGAGACGTGGCGCCGCGTGCTCGAGCTGCGCCCGGGCTACCCGAAGGCCATCCGCATCCTCCGTGAGGAGCTGCTGGCCGCGGGCGATTTCGACGGGCTGACCGAGATCTACGCCCAGCAGTCCGACTGGGAGGGGCTCGCCGACGCCCTCACCACCGCGGCCGATCGCGCCGAGGACCCCGAGCTGCGCGTGGCGCTCTCGTGGCGGGTCGCCGCGGTCTACACCGACCGTATCCAGCGTCCGGAGCGCGCCGCCCGCGCCTACGACCGCATCCTCGCGGTGCACCCGAAGGACCAGAAGGCCGCGGCCGCGCTGGCCCCGATCTACGAGAGCGAGTCGCACTTCGCGAAGCTGCCCGGGCTCTACGAGATCCTGCTCGAGGGCGCCGAAGAGGACGTCGAGAAGGTGCGCCTGCTCGGCCGTCTCCGCGAGCTCTCCGCCGGTCCGCTCGCCGACAAGGCGGGCGCGTTCAAGTACGCGCGGGAGGCCTTCGGCATCCTGCCCGACGAGGCCGCCCGCGAGGCCCTCGCCGCCGCGGCTGCGGCTGCCGGCGCGCACGAGGGCTACGTCGACGCCCTCCGCGAGCGCCTGTCGCGCCTCTCCAACGCCAAGAAGCTCGAGAAGGTCGAGGAGCGTCGCCGCCTCCAGCGGGAGGTCGCCCGCGTGCTCGCCACCGAGCTCGGCAAGCTCGACGACGCCGTCGCCCTCCTGCGCAAGGTGGTCGACCACGATCAGGAGGACAACGACTCCATCGTCGCCCTCGACCGTCTGCTCCGCGAGGCGCGCCGCGCCGACGATCTGCGAGGCCTCTACGAGCTGCGCCTCGAGCGCGCCGAGTCCACCTCGGTGCGCGTCTCGCTCCTGGTCGAGTGGGCCCAGCTCGAGGAGGACGTCTTCGCCGACGCCGTCCGCGCGCGGGACATCTACAAGCGCGCGCTCGAGCTGACCCCCGACGACCGCGTCGCCCTGCGCGCGCTCGCGCGGATCGAGCTCTCCACCGGCAACGCGGCCGATGCCGCCGCCACCCTCGAGAAGGACCGCGATCTCGCGGTGGGCACCGAGCGCGCGGAGCGCGAGGTGGACCTCGCGCGGCTCTACTACAGCAAGCTCGACCGCCCCGCCGACGCGCTCGCGGCCGCGGTGCGGGCGCTCGAGATCGTCGCCCACGATCCGGGGGCGATCGCCGTCCTCGAGGCCCTCGAAGACGTGCCGGCGCAGTCGCTCGCCGCGAGCCAGCAGCTCGAGCACGAGTACGAGGCCACGGCGGCCTACGACAAGCAGGCCGCGGCCCTCGAGAAGGTGCTCGCCGGCACGACCGACGAGCACGAGCGGCGCGCGCTCTACACCCGCCTCTCCACCGTGCACCAGAACCAGCGCAACGACGCCCGCGCGGCGTTCGAGGTGCTGCTGCGCGCGGTGTCCGAGCTCGCCTCCGACCTCGATCCCTGGGATCGGCTCGCCGAGCTCGGCGCGCAGATCGGCGAGCTACGCAAGGTCGCCGACGCCTACGTGGCCGCCCTCGCCGAGGGTGGCAAGAAGCTCGCCCCCGAGGTGGAGCGCGAGCTCTGCGAACGCGCCAGCATCCTCTACGAGGACAAGCTGAGCGAGCCCGACGCGGCGATCCCCTACCTCGTGCGCATCCTCGAGGCCGACCCGGCCGACGCGCACGCGTTCACGCGCCTCAAGGCCATCCTCACGGCGCGCGAGCGCTGGGACGACCTGCAGAAGATGTACGATCGCGCCGTCGACTCGGCCAGCGATCCCATCCGGCGCGTCGACCTGCTCTCCGAGATGGCGCTGGTGTTCGAGGACATCCTCGACGATCCGGCGCGCGCCGCCGCGGCCTACGAGCGCGTGCTGCCGATCGACCCGGAGAACGAGCCGGCGATCCGTGCGCTCGACAAGCTCTACCAGCGCGAGAGCCGCTTCCGTGACCTCGCCCGTCTGCTCGCCGGCCGCCTCGAGCGCGTCGACGACGAGACCCGCACCAAGCTCGAGAACCGGCTCGCCACGCTGCACCTCGAGAAGCTCGACGAGCCGGCCGAGGCCTTGCGCTACGCGGCCGCGATCCTCGAGCGCGACGTGGGTCACGCCGACGCCCGCGCCATCGCCCGCACGGTGATGGGTCGTGAGCAGACCAAGCTCGCCGCGGCCCAGGTGCTCGAGCGCGTCTACCTGGCGCGCGACGAGGCCCGCGAGCTCGACGAGGTCACGGCGATCCGCCTCGGCGATCCGGCGCTCGGCAAGGAGGAGCGCGTCGAGCTCCTGCGGCGCCTCTCCCAGCTGCGCGACGAGCGACTCGCCGACGACCAGGGCGCTCTCGCGGCCCTCGGCGACCTGCTCCCGCTCGACCCGTCCGACGCGAGCGCTCGCGCCAAGCTGCTCGACGTGGGCCGCCGCGCCTCCGCGCACGATCGCGTGTGCGTCGTGCTCGGCGCCGCCGCCGACGTGGCCGAGAAGGAGGGCGACGACGTCCTCACCGCCGAGATCCTCGTCGACCAGGCCACGGTCTTCGAGAACTTCCTCTCCGACGACGGCAAGGCCGAGACGGTCTACCGCCGCATCCTCGGGCTCAAGGACCGCGGCGGTGAGCCCTCGCCGGCCCAGCGTCGCCCGGCCCTCGAGGCCCTCGAGCGCATCTACACCACGCGCGAGAAGCACGAGCCGCTCGCCGAGATCCTCGCTCTCGAGGTCGACTTCGAGGACGATTCGGCCCAGCGCCGGGTGCTCCTCGGTCGCCTCGGCAAGCTGCGTGAGCAGGCCTTGCTGGACGCCGACGGCGCCATCGACGCCTGGCGCAAGTGCCTCGAGATGGACGACGCCGACGCCGAGGCCCTCGAGGCGCTCGACCGGCTCTACTCCGCCACCAACCAGTACAAGCTCCTGGTCGAGGTGCTGCGCTCGCGTGAGCGGCTCACCGACGACGCCGACCTCCGTCGCTCGCTCCTCAAGCGCAGCGCCGAGGTGCTGGCGGGCAAGCTCGACGACGCGGCCGGGGCCATCGAGGCCTACCGCACCCTGCTCGACGGCTTCGGTCCCGACCGCGAGATCCTCGCGGCGGTGGCGGCGCTCTACGGCAAGTCCGCGCAGCACCGCGACCTCGCCGAGTCCCTCGAGAAGCAGCTCGATCTCGCCACCGAGTCCGCCGACCGGGTGACCCTGCTCTCGCAGCTCGGCACGCTGCGCATCGAGCACCTCGAGGATCTGCCCGGCGGCCTCGAGTGCTACCGCGACGCGCTGACCCTCGACCCGAGCCACGTGGTCACCCGCGAGTCCCTCGAGAAGCTGCTCGCCGCGTCTTCGTCGGAGGGGGAGGCCGCGCGCGCCGAGGCCGCCGCGCTGCTCCGTCCGCTGTACGAGACCGAGAACGCGGGCGAGAAGCTCCTCGCGGTCCTCGAGATCCAGGCCAACACCACCGAGGATCCGCACGAGCGGCTCGACGTGCTCGCGACCGCGGTCGTGGTGGCCGAGACCAACCTGCAGGATCCGAAGCGCGCCTTCGCCCTCGCCGCGCGAGGCCTCGCCACCGCGGCCGACTCCAACGTCGTGCCGTGGGTCGAGCGGGTCGAGCGGCTCGCCGCCGCCACCGATGCGTGGGCTGCGCTCTCCGAGCTGTACCGCAAGGTCGAGCCCGACGTCATGGACGACGTCGCCAAGCTCGACATGGTCCTCCGGGTCGCGGAGCTCGCCCGCACGCGGCTCGACGACCGCGCCGTGGCGCGCCAGTACTACGTCCGCGCCCTCGAGCTCGCGAGCGACGACCTGCGCGCGCTCACCGCGCTCGAGCGCCTGTACGAGGAGGACGGCGACGCCCCCGCGCTGCTCGACATCCTCAAGCGCCGCGTCGAGGTGGAGACCGACGCCCCGCAGAAGATCGCCCTGCTCATGAAGCAGGCGAAGCTCAGCGAGGACAAGCTCTCCGACCCGCGCGGCGCCATCGAGGCGCTCGAGCAGATCGTCGAGAGCGAGACCACGCCGCCGTTCTCGGCGCTGCGCATGCTCGAGCGTCTCTACGGCCAGGTCGAGCGCTGGAACGACGTGCTCGCGCTCCTCGAGCGTCAGCTCGGCCAGGCCCCGGACGGCCCGCCTTCGGGCGGCGAGAGCTACCGCACCGACGTCGAGCTCCACCACGCCATCGGTCTGGTCGCCCAGAAGAACCTGAGCGACGTCGACCGCGCGCTCGACGAGTTCCGCACCGCCCTCACCATCGACCCGAGCTACGCCCCCACGGTCACGGCGCTCGAGGCGATGCTGGAGGACGAGGCGCTGCGCTCGCGGGCCGCCGAGATCCTCGAGCCGGTCTACCTCGCGCGGGTCGACTGGAAGAAGGTGATGAACAGCCTCGAGGTGCGCCTGCTCGACGCGCAGGATCCCTCGGAGCGGCGCGCGTTCCTCGTGCGCATCGCCGGTATGCACGAGGACGAGGGCAAGGACCTCGGCGCCGCCCTCTCCACCTACGCCCGTCTCCTCGCGGAGGAGCCGACCAACGAGGACACGTGGAAGGAGCTGGAGCGAGTCGCCCGCTCGGGCAACCTCCACCACGATCTCCTCGCGGTCTACGAGGTCGAGCTGGCCAAGATCACCAGCGACGACGACGTCACGGCCCGCCTCGCGTTCCGCGCGGGCGAGCTCGCCGAGCAGCTCGGTGACCACGAGAAGGCGCTGGGCCTCTACCGCCGCGTGCACGCGGTGGACGCGGCCAACCGCGCCACGTTCGAGGCCATCGATCGCTTGCTGCAGCGTGGTGAGGGGCGCGCCGAGGAGCGGATCGCGCTCTACCGCGAGGCGCTCGACCATCGCTTCGAGGACGCCGAGCGGGTGAGCTTGCTCCGCTCCATCGCCGAGCTGCAGCGCGACGCCCGCAAGGACGACAGCGCCGCCATCGACGCCTTCCGCGAGCTGCTCGAGGTGAGCGATCGCGACGAGGGCGCCCTCGACGCGCTCGAGGCCCTCTACGGCAAGAGCGAGCGCTTCCGCGACCTCGCCGACCTGCTCGAGCGTCGCGCCGACACCGAGGACGACTCGGAGCGCGCCGCCAAGTTCCGCCTGGCCCTCGGCAAGGTGCTCGACGAGAAGCTCGGCGACACCGCCGGGGCGATCGACCGCTACGAGCAGATCGTGCAGAGCCTGCCCAGTCACCGCGGCGCGATCGACGCGCTCGAGGCCCTGCTGCCGCGCGAGGAGTGGAAGCCGCGCGTCGCCGAGATCCTGCGCCCGCTCTACGAGGGCGCGGACGACTGGCGCCGCCTGATCACGCTCGGCGAGGAGCGCCTGGCGCTCGCGTCCGACGTCGGCGAGAAGACCAGCATCCTCCGCGAGACGGCCAAGCTCTGGGAGGATCGCGGCGACGACAAGCTGAAGGCGTTCGACGCCATCCGCAAGGCGTGGGCCCTCGACCCCGAGGACGGTGCGCTGCGCGGTGAGGCCGACCGCCTGGCCGAGTCGCTCGCCGACTGGGACGGCCTCGTTGCCGCCTACGAGCTCGCGGCCGCTGGCGTCGACGACGTCAGCAAGCCCGATCTCCTGCGGGGCCTCGCCACGCTGCACGACGAGCGGCGCGACGATCCGCGCGCCGCGCTGTCGACCCTCGACCGGCTGCACGGGCTCGACCCGGACGACCTCAGCGTCCTCGAGCGCCTCGACGGCTTCGCGACCCTGCTCGGCGACTGGCCGGTGCTCGATCGCGTTCTCGCGCGTCGCGCCGAGGTGGGCGGCGATCCCCCCGAGCAGGCGGGCTTCTACCGCCGCCTCGGTGGCCTCCGTCGCGACATGCTCGACGACGTCCCGCGGGCCATCGAGGCCTACGAGCACGCGGTCGAGATCGAGCACGATCACCCGGGCTCGCTCGACGCGCTCATCGAGCTCTGGGAGCGGCAGGTCGCGGGCGATCCGGCGGGCGCCAACGCTAAGCTCGTCGATCTGTACCAGCGCCGCGTCGACCTCGCGACCTCGTCCGAGGAAGACCTCCGCTACGACCTCATGATGCGCCGCGCGAACGTCGCCGAGCACGGGCTCGCCGACGCGCGCGAGGCCATCGCCTCGCTGCAGGCGGCGCTCACCGTGCGCGCGGGCGACCTCGACGCGGTCAAGGCGCTCGAGCGGCTGTACGAGGCCGAGCGCATGTGGCCGGAGCTCATGGAGGCGATGCGCCTGCGCGCTGCCACCGTGTCCGAGGCCAGCGAGCGGATCGAGCTGCGCAAGCGGATCGCCGAGCTGCAGGCCAAGGAGCTCGACGACCCGGCGGGCGCGCTCGAGATCTACCGCCAGGTGCTCGACGACGCCGCCACCGACGAGGGCGCCATCAAGGCCGTCCGTGCGATCGGCGAGAAGGACGACGGCCTGCGCTCCACGGCGGCCGACATCCTCGAGCCGGTGCTCCGCAGCGCCGGTCGCCACGACGACCTCGTCGCCGTCCTCGAGCTGCGGCTCGGTGGGCAGCAGGAGCCGTTCGATCGGGCGCGCTCCCTCTCCGCGATCGCGCGCGTCCACGAGGAGGGGCGCGGCAAGCCGAGCGACGCCCGCGAGGCCCTGCTCCGCGCGTTCGAGGAGACCCCGGACGACAAGGCTCTCCGCGACGATCTCGAGCGCCTCGCCAAGGCCGAGGAGAGCGACGCTGGCTTCCGCGCCTACGCCGAGGCCCTCGAGAAGAAGGCCGGCGCGGTCTACGACGAGGCGCTCGTCCGCGAGCTGCTCACCACCCTGTCGCGCATCGCCGAGACCGAGCTGAAGGACGATCGGCGCGCGGCCGCTGCGCTCGCCAAGGCCACCGAGCAGGCCGGCGATCTGCCCGAGCTGCTCGAGGGGCTCGACCGGCTCTACGCGCGCTCCAAGGACTGGGATGCGCTCGCCGACATCCTCGGGCGTCGGATCGAGGTCGCCACCTCGCCGACCGAGCGCTCCGACCACCGCGCGCGCCTCGCCGGCGTGCAGATCGCCGAGTTCGGTCGCAAGCGCGACGGCCTCGCGACCCTGCGCACCGCCATCGAAGAGGTGCCGGAGCACGGCCCCACGCGGGACGCGCTCGAGAAGCTCCTCGACGACGCAGAGCTGTTCGAAGAGGTGGCCGAGGCGCTCGAGCCCGTGTACCGGGCCGCCAACGACCACGGGAAGCTCGCGTCGCTGTTCGAGCGCCGCATCGACCGCGCGCCGGCGCACGAGCGCACCCGGCTGCGGCTCGATCTCGCGCGGGTGCTCGAGGAGAAGGCCGCGGACCCGGCGGCAGCCCAGCGTCAGCTGGAGCGCGCCCTCGAGGCCGAGCCGCTGGAGCCCGAGCCGATGGCCGAGCTCGAGCGTCTGCTGCCCATCACGGGCCAGTGGAAAGAGGCCGCCGAGCTGCTCGCCAAGATCCTCGACGGCTCCGCCGCGCTCACCCGCGACGGCCAGCGAGACCTCTGGGTCAAGGTGGCCGACTTCCGTAGCCACCTCGAGGGCGGCGACACCGACGCCGTCGAGGCCGCCTACATGAAGGCGCTCACCCACGACCCCGAGAACGTCGACATCCTGCGCACCATCGAGGGGCTGCAGCGGCGAGAGGGCCGCGAACAGCACCTCGTCGTCACCCTGCGCGCGCGCGCCAAGCTCGAGGGCGCCCTCGAGGAGAAGCGCACCCTGCTCCGCGAGGCGCACACCCTCGCGACGACGGTGCTCAAGGAGGACGGCGCCAAGCTCGGCGAGGAGATCCTCCGCGAGCTCCTCTCCGAGGACGAGGCCAACGAGTGGGCGCTCGAGCAGCTCACCGCGGCCCGCGCCGCGCAGAAGGACTGGACCGAGGTGTTCACCCTGCTGATGCGTCGCGCCGAGCTCGCCGCCGCCGCGACCGAGCAGACCTCCCTCCGTCACGAAGCAGCGCGCGTCGCCCGCGTGGAGATCGGTCACGCCCCGCAGGCCATCGAGCTCTATCGTGAGTTGCTCGACGGCAGCGACGGCGGCGTGGGCGACGAGGTGGCGAGCAAGGCCCTGCGTGAGCTCTACGCCGAGCAGAAGCGCTGGAACGATCTCGCCGATCTCATGCAGCGCCTCTGCGACAACGCGCGCACGCCCGAGGAGCGCAACCGCCTGCGGGTCGAGCTCTCGACCCTGCAGCGCACCGAGCTCAAGCGGCCCGACGACGCCGTGGACACGCTGCGCGCGGTCCTCGACGAGGAGCCGAGCAACGTGGACGCCGTGCGTGAGCTCGGCGCCCTCTACGAGCAGCTGGGCAAGCACGAGGAGCTCGCCGAGCTGCTCACCGCCCAGATCGAGCGCGCCAAGGACGGCGGTGATCTCGCCGCCGAGCTCGCGCTCCGCGTGCAGCTCGGGGAGCTGTATGCGGGTCGCCTGCAGGATCCGGCGCGCGCGATCGACACCTACGAGGGAGTCCTCGGGCGTGATGCGCGGCACGTCGGGGCGCTCACCGCGCTCGTGCGCATCCACGAGCAGCGGGGGGATCGCGAGAAGGGGGCCGACGCCCTCAAGAAGCTGGTCGACGAGTCCAGCGGCGTGGAGGGGGCGACCCTCGCGCTGCAGCTCGCCGGTCTGCGCGCCGACCTCAAGGACGACGCTGCTCGCGAAGAGGCGCTCCGTCGCGCGCTCGACCTCGCCGAGGGCGCGAAGGACGAAGGCCTCGCGCAGAAGGCCCGCCGGGAGCTGCGCGCGCACTACCAGCGCACCTCCGCCTGGAGCGAGCTGGCCGGCATCCTGGTCGTCGAGGCCGAGCTCGAGCAGGATCCGCAGGTCAAGTCGAAGCACCTCGAGGAGGCGGCTCGGATCCACCTCGAGAAGCGCGAGGCACCCGGTGAGGCGGCCACGCTCCTCGAGCAGGCCACCGCGCTGCAGCCCGAGGATCGTCCGCTGCTGCTGCTGCTGTGCGACGCCCTCTCGGCGAGCGGACGCGGCAAGGACGCGGCCGACGTGCTGCGCAAGATCATCGAGTCCTTCGGCGGCAAACGCAGCAAGGAGCTCGCCGTCTACCACCACCGGCTCGCGCACGCGCTCAAGGCGCAGGGCGAGCAGGACGCGGCGCTCGCCGAGCTCGACCTCGCCTTCAAGATCGACCCGGGCAACATCGTGGTGCTGCGGGACCTCGGCCGCCTCGCCCTCGAGGCCAACGACCTCGACCGCGCGCAGAAGACCTTCCGCGCGTTGCTGCTGCAGAAGCTCGATGCGCAGAGCGGCATCACCAAGGCCGAGGTGTTCTTCCACCTCGGCGAGATCAGCGAGAAGCAGAGCGATCGCGCCAAGGCCATCCAGATGTACGAGCGCGCGGTCGAGACGGACGCCACCCTCACGCAGGCCAAGGAGCGGGTCACCGCGCTGAAGGCCGCGGGTGCGGGGAAGGCGCCGAGCCTGCCGCCGCCCAAGAAGGACTGACCCCTCCAGACTGGATCGGTCACCGACATGTAGCAGAGTGCAGGGGCCCAGCGCCCCTGCGCTCGTTTGCGCATCCCGTCACTCTGACGTTACGCTGATTCTCGGATGGCGATGGGGAGCGTCGAGCACGTCAAGGAGCTCGGCCAGCGCAGCGTGCCGACCAACGCGGTGCGCGCTCGCGTGGGCGGCGGGTCGCCGCGCGTGTTCGTCGCGCAAGTCCGTCGGACCAGCGCCCACGCGGTCGAGGCCGCGGCGCTCAAGAAGCTCCGTAGCGAGTTCCTCCCGCGGGTGGCCGACACGCTCGCCGGCGACGACGAGACCACGCTGCTCGAAGAGTGGGTCGACGGCCTCGTGCTGGCCGATGGTCGCGAACCTCCCCCGCTCGGGATCGCGCTCGCCGTGTACCTCGACGTCCTCGCGGCGATCGCCGCGCTGTCCTCGTCGGCCCTCGTGCACGGCGACGTCTGCCCCGACAACGTGCTCTTCGGCGCGGACGGCATCGGACGCCTGCTGCAGCTCGGTGGCGGCGAGGTGGCCGGGCAGCGGCAGAGCGCGCGCTACGTGCGGTTCCTCGCGCCCGAGGTGCTGCTCGCGGACGACGCGCAGGACGCCCGGATCGACCTCTACGCCGTGAGCGTCCTCCTGTGGGAGGCGATCGAGCGTGCGCCGCTCTTCGTCGAGATGCACGGCAGCGCGATCCTCTCGCGCCACCTGTCGGGCAAGCTCGTGGCGCCACGCCCCAAGGACGCACCCTGGGCGGCGCCGCTGTCACCACTCGTGCTGCGCGGACTGGCCACCGACCCGAGCGGTCGCCCGGCGACCGCGCGTGCCTACGCCGACGAGCTGCGCGCGGCCGTGCGG